>JADHUI010000010.1 GCA_016784605.1 Fidelibacterota bacterium
CTTATTCATATTACGAAATTCTCCCGCATCAATTCCTTCATCTAATATGTGTTCAATTTCAAGTTTATATTCTTCATAAAAATCTACAAGTTGAGATGATGTTGTCCCGTGATAATGCCCGCGACTCGCCTGTGCCCATAATTCTGTAATAATGAGCATTGTATCTCCCATTTCCATGGACATATTTAATGACCAATTCATAATGTGAAGTATTTTTTCGTTGGGTGAAAGGGGAGATGTTTTTATGGATTTAAATTCAGTGGCAATTTCGGAAAACATCAATTGCTCAATCGCTTTAAAAATATCATCCTTACTTCGGAAATAATCGTAGATAGTTCCTTTGCCAATGCCTGCTTCTTTGGCGATGTCGGCAATTTTTCCTTTTTCAAGTCCGTCTCGGGAAAACACCTTGATGGCGGCTTCGATGATAAGTGTTTTTTTACCTGTTTGCATTGTATTTATTATATTATGACTGACCGGTCGGTCGGAATTTATATACTTAAGATTTAAATATCAAGTGTGAGTTTTCAGGAAATGGTTCAAGAAAGTCCAAGAGATGCGACAGCATTTTCCTTGGGTATAGCTGTTAATATTTTTTACAATATATGATTGGGGTAAGGCGCAACTATTGCTTAAAGAAAAACAAAGCCAAATATGTTATAAATACAAAAAATGAATTAGCTTGGATTATTCGCCACAAAATTCACAAAGCTCACAAAAGACTAATACTAAAAAGAAGTTAGAAGAAATTCTTTAGTATTATTTTTATAATTATGTTATTCTTCATTTTTTTCTTTTCCTTCGTGAAACTTCGTGTTCTTCGTGGCTAATGAATTAATCAGGTTAGAGCATTCGAAGCACTTCATTTTATTTACTATTACCAATAGTTTTTCATCAATTCACTTGTCCATTTAGGTTGTTTTATTTCATCTTTTGGTAAGTATTCTTCAAATACTGGTTTTATATCAAGAATGGGTGTTCCGTCAATTGCGTCAAGATTTGAAACAATCAGTTTTCGCCCATCTTTTCTTATCAAATTGACAATAGTTAGTCCGATATGATTTGGTCTGTCTTTTTTCCGTTGAGCAAAAATGCCAACTTTTGGCCAATTTGTATTTTCTCTTGGGTGTTCGCTTCCAGTTATCGTCTTATTTGCTTTATCGAGATAGTATATAATTTCTAAATGGGAAAAGGTTTCAATGCCGTCAAAACTTTCAATTGGTAAATTGTCTGCAAGTTCGATTTCAGAAATAATTTCACTCCAATTGTCATCTGAATTTTCTTTGCGATTGTTTTTCACAAAGGCGATGGGTTTTAATGTTATTTCTTCATTCATAATTTAATTCCTTAACTTTTCAAGAGTTGCTGGATTGTAATTAACTTTAAAGATATCTCCTTTACTTCTGAAATATTCGTAAACGGTCCCTTTGCCAATGCCTGCTTCTTTGGCGATGTCGGCAATTTTTCCTTTTTCAAGTCCGTCTCGGGCAAAACCCTAATGGCGGCATTAATAATTAATTCATGTTTATTCATTATAAAATGACTGACTGGTCGGTCATAAATTATTTACTTAAGATTTTAATTTCAAGTGTAACTTTTAAAGTTTCAACCATCTAATTAATAAAACACTGAGGTTAGTCCATGAAAAAATTCTTCATTTTATTTAGTTTTATTTCGTCCTTTATTATAGGACAAGATGTTCAATTCCAAGTGACACACCCTCGAGAATTACCAACGTTACCAGATTCAATGGAAATAGAAGAATTCCAAATAATAGATAGGCATTTAGGCTGGAAAGAATTATTTACTTCCGTCATTTATCCAGGATATAATCATGAATACATACTGGAAGATTCTACAGCAGATAAGATTAAAACAATTAGATTAATTGCAAGTGGACTCGTTGTGGCTGCGTGGGCTGATTTCACATTTTTTGGTAAGCATGAACTATCAAGTGTAAGTTTTCAGGAAATGGTTCAAGAAAGTCCAAGAGATGCGACAGCATTTTCCTTGGGTGTAGCTGTTAATATTTTTTATACAATATATGATTGGGGTAAGGCGCAACTATTGCTTAAAGAAAAACAAAGCCAAATATATTATAAATATAAAAAATGAATTAGAGCATCACAATTTTACCGATTTCAATCTATTTGAATTCCCTACCACATTGATGCTGGAAAGCGCCATGGCAATTTCTGCAACTACAGACTTTTTGCCTATCTTTTATAATTTAGAATGTAACTCAATTATGGCGAGTTCTTTCTATTTATATTTTTTATCAAGGATATTTTTGTATTCATCAGGAAGTTCAATATCTAAATCTTTAAAATCTTCTCCGTCATTAATATTTCTCCCTTCAGGTGCAAATTTAATATCATAAAGCAAAACTGCATCTTGAATTGTATTTATTATGTAATCCCACTGATAATCTGTAATATTTAGAAAAGATGTATAATTCAAAGCTCCATATTGTTGATACCTTTTTAGCTTTCCATATTCGCGAACTGTTGATTTTGCATACTTAAATCCAATTGTTTTCAATTTTTGTTTTTTCACTGGTAACATAGAATATGGAAATATTGGCATAGGAATGAATGCCTTAAAATCTTCATAAAGTTTGTTCATATAAAGACCCATCCAATATGCTGCAGTTTCAAGCTGTTTCTTACTATTAATATTATTGGAATTGTTAGTTAATTCATATGCAATTTGTCAAATGCTTTTATCTCCAATCATTGTTTTTCCTATTTGAAATACATATTAAATAGCCTTTCTTCTTTTACTAATCTGTAACCATCCCCAGATAAGAAAACCAATTCCGATACCAAAAAATATTGTGCTCAATTCTTCATTGACTATTGTAACCCAAAATGATAGAAAAATTGATAGAAGACCAATTAGTATATTAATATTAGAATATTTTAAATAAATGGCAATTATAAATGAAAGAATTCCCGACCAAAAAAGTAAAAACCTTAATTGAAAAATAATTAAATTGTAGTTTGCATCTATTTCTAAAGATACCAAGACTAATAGAGTTCCCGTTAATAATAATTTTTCGAATAGGAACATTTCTTTCCAATTCTTCGATTTATTTGAAGGATAGTTTTTTGAAAAAGGGAAAAGCCCACTTTTTACCCATATTTGAGCAGGCTTTTTTATAGCTAAGTGTTGTAAAATGGTTATTAATAGAAGGTAAAACAATGGTGATTCCCACGCTCTATTATATCCCATATATAC
The DNA here is from genome assembly GCA_016784605.1 of Fidelibacterota bacterium. GTDB lineage: Bacteria > Fidelibacterota > Marinisomatia > Marinisomatales > UBA1611 > JABHGY01. The sequence continues at coordinate 3,241 of JADHUI010000010.1, forward strand.
TGCAATATAGTATGTCATAAAGAATGAAAGAACGGGAAGAATAAGTCTATAATAAGTTTTTCTTGATTGTTGCCCATCCCACGATCCAATTCTTTTAAAGCCCTTATAGCAGATAATTAACAATATTGCTACAGCAAAACTTTCACCTTGTCTCATAGTAATTCTTTACTTTATTAGAAATTTCGAATCCAATAATAGGTAAATAGGGAATGTTGCATGAATAGGACAATTTTGTAATAATCATAAATTTATCTATAGATATTTTCTTCCTTTTGTCGTTAAATGCGTATGTATAAATTCATTAAAATCTTTTTGCATATCAAATTTTGTTGACTTAGAAAAAATTGTTTTTAATAAAAAAATACCTACACCTATTTTAACTTCAATTCGATTGATAAATTCAGGGGAAAAATACCAAATTATAAAAATGACTAATAATCCTATTATTGGAGAAATAAGATAATAAAAGATACATATTGGTTTTACATAACCTTTATTAACCAGTTTTAATGCTTTTGGAATTCCATAAAAAATTGGCAGGAGAATATTAGCTGGCCAAACAAGCCCAAAGATAAATGCAATACTACTTAATAAAATATTACCGATTAAACTAAACATACTCTTTAATTAAGTTACAAATACTTTTTTTTAGAATCTAATATTTTAATATTTCAATCTTGGATTATTCAGAAAGCATTAATAGTCACAATTTCACTGATTTCAGTCTATTCGAATTTCCAACCACATTGATGCTGGAAAGGGCCATGGCCACTTCTGCCATGACTGGATGAAGCACACCAGCAAAAGCTAAAGGAATGGCTACAATATTATAAATAAAGGCCCAAAATAAATTTTGTTTAATTTTACTAAAGGTGGCATTGGCCAATCGGGTGGCTCGAAGGACTGCTTTTAAATCACCGTGCGCTAAAACAATTTCACCCGTTTCCATCGCAATATCCGTCCCACTTCCCATAGCAATTCCTACATCAGCTTGTGCAATGGCAGGGGCATCATTAATCCCGTCGCCCACCATGGCAACAACAAATCCTTGATCTTGATAGGATGAAACAATATTCGCTTTTTCATCGGGCAAAACTTCTGCATGAACGTGATCTATTTGGAGCTTGTTAGAAAGAGATTCAGCGATTTCTATTTTGTCCCCCGTGAGCAAAACACATTTATATCCGGCTGAGTTGAGAGAAACAATTGTATCGGCAGAGTCAGAACGAATGGCATCTTCGATTTCAAAAATGGCTATACAGTTTCCATCCAAAGAAAGAAAAACGGGTGTTCCTGATAAAGCTATATCCGTCTTGGAACTTGTGAAAGATGCGCTTCCCACTTTTAAGGTTGCGCTGCCATATTTACCTGAAATGCCTTTCCCCGGAACGACTTCAATATCCGAAACAGGGTCCAAACTCATTTCTTTTTCTTCTGCAAGATTTATAATTGCTTTTGCCAGTGGATGTGTGGATTCTTTTTCCAAGGATGCGGCCATTCGGATCAAATCATTTTCCATAATTCCGGAAATTTGATGCACTTTTTTAACGACGGGTTTTCCTTGGGTGAGTGTGCCTGTTTTATCAAATAATATCATATTCACTTCATTGAGTCTTTGGATTGCGGCGCCATCTCGAATGAGTATTCCATTCTCCGCTCCTAATCCAGTTCCCACCATGAGAGCTGTGGGCGTAGCAAGACCCAAAGCACACGGACAGGCAATCACTAAGACGGCAATCGTGGCGTAAATCGCCATTCCTATGGGTGTTAAATCCAAATTGATCCAAGGAAGAAACTCAGAAAATAACTGGGCCAATTGTTTCATTTTGGAAGGAAAAATTGTCCAAACGAAAAAGGTAGAGCCAGCCAAGAGCAAAACCACGGGAACAAAAATGGCTACCACTTTATCAGCAAAAACTTGGATAGGAACTTTGGTCGTTTGAGCATTTTCAACCATTTGGATCACTTTGGAAAGAAATGTTTCTGAACCGATTTTTGTTACTTCTACTTTAAGTGTGCTATCAGAGCAAATAGTTCCGCCAATCACATCGTCATCGATATTTTTTGTAACCGGGACTGATTCTCCCGTTACGATTGATTCATCAATGGTCGCGCGACCTTCTCTAATAATCCCATCAGTGGGAATAGCTTCACCTGCACGAACAATCATGATTTGTCCAATAACAAGACTTCGCACATCAATTTGAACTTCATTATTATCCATATCCAAAACGGTAGCTTGTTTCGCACCCAAACTCATAAGCTTTTGGATCGCTTCTGATGATCGTCCACGTGCTTTGGTTTCAATATATCTTCCCGTTAAATGAAAGGACATAATCATGCCAGCAACGCCTGCAAAAGAGTGGATTTCGATATAGTGTGTAATAATACCTGTGGAAAGTGCTGCTAAGGAACCAAGGGCAATGAGCACATCCATATTGGGTGACAAATGAATGGCAGACTTCCACGCACTTGCGAGTGTTTCTCGTCCGGGGATAAAGCAAACGAGCGCACTTAAAATAAAAATGCTTAATTCCATTCCATCCATAGACGGCCAAGCAAATCCCGTTAACATATGAATCCCCATCCACATCATTGCAGGGACGGTTAGCATCCAAGCCCATTTCATATTTTGGAAGGATTCATCTACTTTTTCGTCCGTTTTTTCTTGGAGATTAATCGGCGTTTCAGACTCAAGTAACTCAGCGCCATATCCGGTTTTATCGATGGCAGATAATAGTTCTGTCGAGCCAACTTCTCCCGAAATAGTGGCCTTTTCTAAAGTAAGGTTCACCACAGCTTCTTCCACGCCATCGACTTTTCGTAAGGCGCTTTCTACAGAGCCAACGCAGCCTGCGCAATGCATTCCTGTTATTTTTAATTCAATAGTATTGTTCATATTATTTGTAGAATGGAGTCTCCTTTTGAAACTCTGCCTTCTTTGATTACTTTTGCATACCAGCCCCGTCTATGCATCATAGTCTTTATGAAATCATTTATTTTTTCTTCACCTACATATGGGAGAATAGCCAAATAATGACATGGATCACATTCAATTGTAATTTCTAAAATGCATTCCCCAAGATGGAATTGTTGTCCAAATGAAAAATGAGAGTGTGGTATTTCGGTTATTGTGAAATTTTCGCCGACATCTCCTTTTTGAATGGGCCATCCTTCTTTATTTAATTCATCAATGGTTTCTTTTGGATATAATAATACGGCCATATCAGGGTCTCTATTTTTTGTATCAGTGCGATAATTATTATAATCTCCATCTAATCCCATTTTAGATACAAAAACATATTCCACAGATTTTTTTGGAAGTCCGTGCTCACCCAACACGTTGGGTTTGACATTTATTTGAACCACTTTACTCATATTGAATCTCCTTTTAAATCTTGAACCATCCACTGATGATAGATGGGCAATAATTGTTTTGTTATTGGCCCAATGGTTCCATTGCCAATCAATTCATCATTTATTTGTCTAACAGGAATAATACCTGAACCGCTATTAGTCAAAAAGCACTCATCTATATTTCTTATTTCGGAAATATTTAGTAATCCATAGTCGATTGGAAAAGGTGATTGATTTATAATCGTTTGTCGTGTAATCCCCGGGAGAACGTCGCCTTTTCGTGTGAATATTATTCCATTTATAACCCAGAAAAGATTGCTTCTACTTCCTTCAAATAGCAATCCATCTTCATCCATTAAAATTGCTTCAAAACACCCAGCATCATTGGCGGTTTTCCATGCATTTAAGCAGGCGTGGTATTGTGTTGTTTTTAGTTCTGGATTATCCCGAAATGCCTTTACGGTCATGACCGAAACACCGTCATATATAATTGAATCCAAGTTTAAGTGAGATGTATAAAGTATCAATTTGTTTGGAACAGCCAATATTCGGACACGCTGGTTCGGGTCAGGAAAATCATGAATTACCTTTAATAACATTTCCAAAATGCTTGACTGAGAATAGGAAATATTTAAATTGATTTTTTGGGCAGACTTAAATAATCGATTTAAATGCGCTTGAAGAAATACTGGTTTAAAATCGAGTGTTCGAAATGTTTCATACAATCCAGTTTCATAAGAAAATGTCGTTGCCCCAAGTTGAAGGTTCTCTTCTGGGATAGATTCCCACTGGTTATTGATTAATGCTTTTATCATGGCTGGAAAGATGCAGCTTTTGTTAAAGATTCATCGTATTCATTCTCATTATTTGAATCGACTGTAATACCACCGCCCACGCCGAGTTTTAGTGTTTCTCCTAATTGGCTTACGGTGCGAATGGCGATATTAAAATTAAGGGTTCCATCCGGTAAAATATAACCAATCGTTCCTGTATATATACCTCGTGATTCTGGCTCCAATTCATAAATGATTTCACAAGCTCGTTTTTTGGGACACCCAGAAATGGATCCACCTGGAGACATGGAAAGGAGTGCTTGAATTGGATGCGTATTATTTTTTAGTTTGCCCTGAATAACGCCATAAGTATGAAACACTTTTTCTAACCTTTGGATTGATTTTGATTCCAAAACTTGAACAGATCCTGTTTTGCAGATTTTACCCAGATCGTTACGTAAAAGATCAATAATCATATAAAGCTCCGCTTGTTCCTTCTCACTATTTAATAATAAGTTGAGATTTCGATCATCATCCATTTGAGATTTCCCACGGGGGAATGTCCCTTTAATGGGCTTAGCAGTAATGACTCCATTTTCAATTTTAATAAATTGTTCAGGCGAAAGGGAATGAATCGCCAAATCATCGTTTTCCATAAAGGCAGAATATCCTACATGGTTATTTTTACGCAGATTTAGAAATAAATCACTGGGCAATGCTTTTGTTTTTGAGTGAAGCGGATGGGTAAAGTTGATTTGATAAAAATCACCAGAACGAATATGGCTTTGGATTTTAGCAAACCCAGAATTGTAATCTAATTTTGATATTATTGGATGGAAACTATCCCATTTTATCTTTTTTGGATTACCAAACGTTGGATTTTCCTCAAAAGAATCATACGCTCGAAAATGAACCGCAGGAAAATCTGTCAATTCATGAACAGGAACACCTAATTGTTTTGCGCCAAATTCATAAGAAATAAATCCTGCCATGAATTTTCCATCATAATTTTTGACAAATTTCACCAATTTTTCGGGTGGATCATCAAGAGATAAAGACAAACTGTCAATTGGATTTGACGCGGAAATATTCTTCCAATCGGATGTTTCATTCCCAATAAATAGAACAGTATTATTCATTTAGAAAATTCTCCAATATCTTATTCCCCACAGGTGTAAGAAATGATTCTGGATGAAACTGAACTCCAAACACAGGTTTTTCAATATGTTTCATAGCCATAATCTCACCATCATTTGCCCAGGCTGTTTTTTTGAAATCTTGTGGAATTGTATCTAAGGACAAGGAATGATACCGTGCACCTTGAAACGGAGAAGGAATATTGTTAAATAAATTATTGGACTTATGATGGATTAAAGACGTTTTTCCATGTAGGATTTGTTTTGAAGGTATAATATTTGCGCCAAAAACTTCTCCAATGCATTGGTGTCCCAAGCAAACACCTAATAGGGGTATATTTTTCCAATAATCATTGATAATTTGACTTGAAATACCAGCATTTTTTGGCGTTCCGGGCCCGGGAGAAATAATAATTTTATCAGGGTTGAGTTCATCAACATCCTTGGTTGTGATGCAATTATTTGATTTAACGATTACCGTTTCGCCAAGTATTTCAATGGCTTGAACAAGATTCCAAGTAAATGAATCATAATTATCTATGAGTAAAACCACGTTAAAAGCTAAAAGAAGAATTTAAAAAGACCTAAAATCTAAAAAATAAGTTTCTATTTGTATTTCTGATGCTGGATATAGAAGGGGAACCGTCGTAAAATAGAAGACTTTATTTTGAAAAATACGAATGAAAAACACCTAATAATTATATGGCAACACCTCTTTTAGAAAAACAATATAATCCTAGAAATGTAGAAGATCACTGGTATTCCCACTGGATGGAAAACGGATATTTCCATGCAAACAGTGATTCCGATAAAGAGCCATATACCATTGTTATTCCGCCTCCCAATGTGACAGGAATGCTAACAATGGGCCACGTTTTGAATAATACCATTCAAGATATCCTCATTAGAAAAGCACGTATGGAGGGAAAAGAAGCCTGTTGGATTCCAGGGACAGATCATGCCTCAATTGCGACAGAATCTAAAGTTGTAAAAATGCTCCAGGAAAAAGGAATCCAAAAGAAGGATCTTTCTAGAGATGAATTTTTATCTCATGCTTGGGAATGGAAGGATAAATACGGCGGAATTATTATTAATCAGTTGAAAAGGCTGGGCTGTTCATGTGATTGGGAACGGGAAAGATTTACAATGGATGAAGGATATACAAAAGCGGTTCTGCATACATTTGTAACATTATATGAAAAAGGGCTAATCTATCGTGGCCATCGATTAGTGAATTGGTGCCCTGTTTCAAAGTCAGCTATTAGCGATGAAGAAGTATTTCATCGTGAAATAAATGGACATTTATGGCATTTTCGATATCCCGTGATAGGCTCTGAAGAATCGTTAGTTGTGGCAACTACTCGACCAGAAACCATGTTAGGTGATACTGCAGTGGCCGTTCACCCAGATGATGAACGATATCAGCATTTAGTGGGTAAAAAAGTAAAGCTTCCATTAGTTGGGCGCGAAATCCCTATCATTTCTGATGACTATGTAGATCCAGAATTTGGAACAGGTTGTGTGAAAATCACACCAGCACATGACCCAAATGATTTTTCCATGGGTGAAAAACATGATTTGGAATTCATTAATATTATGAATAATGATGCTTCATTGAACAATCATGTTCCTGAAAAATATCGTGGTTTATCTAGAGAAGTAGCTCGAAAAATAATCGTGAAAGATTTGGATGAACAAGGTCATTTGGTGAAAACGGAAGATTATATCAATAACGTAGGTTATTCTGAACGGGGGAATGTACCCATCGAATTTTATATGTCGGAACAATGGTATTTAAAAATGTCCGAGTTAGCCCAACCGGCGATTAAAGCAGTAAGGGATGGGAAAATAACCTTTCATCCTCAGCATTGGGATAAAACATATTATCATTGGATGGATAATATTAAAGATTGGTGTATAAGTCGACAATTATGGTGGGGGCATCGTATTCCGGTTTGGTACCAAAAAGATGACCCAACGAATATGCATGTTTCTGTCGATGGTCCAACTGACCCAGAAAATTGGGACCAAGATTCAGATGTTTTAGATACTTGGGCAAGTTCATGGCTTTGGCCAATGGGGGTTCATGCTTGGCCTAGCGAAGATGATAATCTCAAAAAGTTTTACCCAACAAATGCTTTAGTTACGGGACCGGATATTATCTTTTTTTGGGTAGCAAGAATGATTATGACCGGTTACGAATTTATGGATGAGTTACCATTTAAAGATGTTTACTTCACATCCATTTTACGGGATGAAACTGGAAAAAAATTCAGTAAATCTCTAGGGAACTCTCCTGATCCGTTCGATTTATTTGATGAATATGGGACAGATGCTGTTCGATTTGGTACCATGTTGATGGCCCCGCAAGGATTGGATGTTTTATTTACAAAAGATCGACTCGAAGTGGGTCGAAATTTCATGAATAAACTTTGGAATGCTTGCCGATTTGTTCAAATGAATTTATCTGAAGGTGAAACCGTTGACGACTCATTGATGGATACAAATTTAGATTTACCTGAAAAATGGATTTTAAGTCGATTAAACCAAGCCATTAAAGATTATAATCGTCAATTGGATCGGTTCCATTTCAATGAAGCTGCAAAAGTAATCTATGATTTTACATGGAATGATTTTTGTGACTGGTATATTGAAATTGCCAAAACTCGATTTTATGGAGACGATGTATTATTGGCAGAAAAAGCGAGAATTGTGTCTAAAAAAGTTATTCGAACTGTTTTGGCATTACTGCATCCATATGCCCCTTTTATGACTGAAGAATTATGGAGTCACTTTAAAAAGGACACAGATAAAGATTTAATCGTATCACCTTGGCCAGAACTGGATGAAAAGGAAATTCATGATGATATCACAACAGATATGGCTTTATTGCAAGATATTATTTCTTCTATAAGAAGTATTCGTAGTCGGATGAATGTTCCTCCATCAAAAGAAGCAGAATTATTTGTACGATGCACACCCGAACAAACCGCTTTTTTAGAGAAATATGCTCAATTTATTCGTACGCTTTCCCGGGTTCGAACAATAGAAGCAGGCTCAGATATTAAAAGGCCGGATCCTTCAGCAACGGCCGTTGTAAAAGGAATGGAATTATACCTACCTTTAGGGGGGTTGATTGATTTAGATAAAGAAAGAGCTCGATTGGATAAACGAAAAAAAGAGATTGAAAAATTGCTCATGGGTATTCAAAATAAATTGAGTAATGACCATTTTACAAAACGGGCTCCTAAGCATATTGTAGATCATGAAAAAACAAAACTAAATGATTTGACAGATGAATTGAATAAAGTACGAGATAACTTGGAGATGCTATAATGAGAATTAAACTATTATTTATCTTAGCAGGACTTCTATTTGGACAATCTAACTTTGCTACATTAACCATTTATAAAGATGGAACAGGTTTAGTAAAACAACCGGTTATATGGAATGTTACAAAAGGAAATGATTATTTGATTTATGACGATCTTCCCAAAGCAATTCAAGCAGAAACGCCTTTTTTAGATATTCATGGTGTTCAAGTTTTATCTCAACAATATTTTAATAAAGTCTTTTCCGGAAATGATTATTTTGATTCTCTTATTGGAGAAACTATTTCCGTCAAACCAAAAGATGAAAGATCCGTTGATGGAATATTATTAGAGTACACTTCGAGAGATATTACATTGAAGCATAAAAATTCTATTTACATATATAACAGGAATGAAGTTGAATATATCGAAGGAACCCAAAGATTAAGGAATCCAATTCTAAAACCATATTTATCATGGGATGTGAATGCGAGCCAATCTGGCGATGTAGAAGGTAAAGTTTTATATAAAACATCCAATATGAATTGGACAACATTATATCGTTTTTTATTGTTAGATCAAGAACATGGCGAACTCATTGCGGATGCTGTTATTTCTAATAATACGAATTTGGATTATGAAGATGCTCAATTACAGGTGGTCGAGGGGAAATTAAATATTTCAAAGGCAAAAGGGGGCGGGAGTGTTTTCCGAGGCAATAGAATGATACAAGTAGAAGCTTACACTCAAGCAGCCACAGAAAATAAATTAGGAGACTATCATATGTATTCATTGAATGGAACATATGATTTACAATCAAAAGAAAAATTATCAGTACGTTTATATGGACCCCTAAAAGTTCAATTTCATAAAACATATATTTTTGAAAATATGGAACGGCGTCAAAAAGAAGAACCTTTAGCTGTCGAATTATCCTTAGAAAACACAGATGAATATGGGCTAAATATTCCATTGCCAGAGGGAAAAGTGGAAATGTATTTAAATACTAATTCTCATTCAATGGAATATATTGGGTCAGATGATATGAGCCAAACGCCAAAAGGGCAATCAATTCAATTGTCATCTGGTCGTGCTTTTGATGTAATTGGTAAACGAAAAGTTATCAATTATGATCGTCAAAGAAAAAGCGAAGAAGCTGTTATCGAAATTCAAGTCATGAATGGGAGAACAGATTCGGTAACTGTTAAACTTATCGAACATATTAATGGTGATTGGATTGTTAAGCAAGAATCTCATAATTATACTAAGGAAGATGCATCTACCATTCAGTTTCCATTAACTCTTGGGCCAGGTGAAACAAAAATAGTCTCTTATACATACCGCAAAGAATGGCAATAAAGGTGATTTATGGGGTCGCTGACTTTTTCAACTTCCATATCTGAATTAAATAGAATCGGAGTACAGCGGGCAAAGGTTCTTTCTGAAAATAATATCCAAACCGTCCAAGATTTATTATATACTTTCCCGCGAAGGCATTTAGATCGCACTTCTGTATCACAGATAAAATCACTTCGAAGGGGAGACCATTCATCGATTATTGGCACAGTACGAACGACGGGAGAAAAATCAATCCGAAGAGGAAAAATATTTCAAGTTATTCTGTCTGATGGTACAGGATCTATGACTCTCACCTGGTTTAATGGAGTTAGATATATAAAAAATTTATTTAAAGTTGGTGATCGCCTAGCTGTGTATGGTAAAATTGATTATTACAATGGATTTACAATAACCCACCCGGATTTTGATCGTCTTTCGGAGCATGATGATCCTATAAATACTGGAGCTATTTTACCGCTATATCCATTAACGCAAGCATATAAATCAGCCGGATTAGAACAACGGATATTTCGAAAAATAATGTTAGACATTTTTGATGGTTTGGATGATGTTCCAGAATTATTCACTCCAGAAATCTGTAAAGATAATGGACTTTTATCGAGAAAAGATGCATTGCATAAAATCCATTTTCCAGATGATGAAGATTCATTAAATAAAGCAATTTATCGATTAAAATTTGAAGAACATTTTTTTCTCCAACTTTTGATGGCTTTTCGAAAAGCAACTTTAAAAGTTTCAAAAGCATCACCATTTCTTCAAATTGGTCCTTATATCAAATTAATAGAAGATTCACTTCCTTTTGAATTAACAAATGCACAAAAAAGGGTGATTGCTGAAATCAGAGAAGATATGAAAAACCCCCAAGCTATGAATCGCCTTCTGCAGGGAGATGTTGGATCTGGAAAAACGATTGTGGCTATTTTATCCATGTCATTAGCCGTAGGAAATAAGGCTCAAACAGTTTTAATGGCGCCCACAGAAATATTAGCTCATCAGCATTATGAATCGGTGAAATCAATATTGGATCATGTTAATATTCCATGTGCGCTGCTTATTGGACAAATGAAAAAAAGTGATAGGCAAAAAATTCTTCAAGGATTGGAAAATGGATCCATCCCAGTTGTGATTGGGACGCATGCATTAATCCAAGATGACGTTTTGTTTCAACAGTTAGGATTAGTTATTGTTGATGAGCAACATCGTTTTGGCGTTAAACAACGAGGAAAATTAATTGATAAAGGATTGAATCCTCACTTTTTAGCAATGACAGCTACACCAATTCCTCGCACATTATCGATTACATATCATGGAGATATGGATTTATCCATTATTGATGAATTACCCAAAAATAGGATTCCTATTGTGACAAAAGTGATTGAACCAAGTCGATTAAAAAGTGTCTATTCATTCATGAAGGATGAAGTAAATAAGGGTCGCCAATGTATGGTTATTTATCCGTTAGTGGAAGAATCTGAAAAATCAGATTTAACGGCTGCGGTTGAAGCGCATAAACAATTAGATAAATATGTCTTTCCTGAGTGTCAAGTTGGACTCATTCATGGTCGTTTAAAAACAGAAGAAAAAGATACTATTATGGATCGCTTTTCTAATAATGAGATTAATATTTTAGTTTCAACTACCGTGATAGAAGTGGGCGTTGATATTCCGAATGCGACCGTCATGCTTGTAGAACACGCTGAACGGTTCGGGTTGACGCAATTACATCAGTTACGCGGACGAGTAGGTCGCGGTGCAGAAAAAAGTTATTGTATTTTAGTTAAACGAAAAGTAACTGACACTTCTCAGGATAGATTATCCATTATGGAGCGAACCAACGATGGATTTGTCATCGCGGATGAAGATTTAAAATTGCGTGGCCCGGGTGAATTTTTCGGAATTCGCCAAAGTGGATTTTTACAATTTCGTATTGCCAATCTATTAACGGATGGCCCAATAATTCGAAGTGCAAGAAAAGTGGCTTTTGAAATTGCAAAGAATGACCCAAATCTGACGGATAAAAATCATCAATTTATAAGAAAAACATTCATGCAAGAATATGCGGAACGTATGGATTTTGTGCAGATTTCGTAATTTGGTCTTATCCTTCCATGGTTTAAATTTCCGGGCTTTAATTGGGTGTAATGAGTACCCCAACTCTATTCAGTTGATATTATCTGAATAGTTAAATACAATAGGAAAAAGATATGTCAGAAAAAACACTAACCAAGGATGAACAATTATTTTTATACCTTGTGTCAACATTTCAGTCCAGCGCATTAATAGCTATGGGCAGAATAAAAAACCCTATGTCGGACACAATTGAAAAGAATTTAGATCAAGCTACATTTTATATTAGTTTATTAGATACGATTCAAAAAAGAACCATGGGAAACCTTTCTCAAGAAGAGGAACAATTTCTTATTTCTGCAGTAAGTGATTTAAATATGAATATGATTGAAGAAAAGCAAAAAAAACAACTAGATAAGAAAGCAAAAGCGTGATACACACTGATTATATAAGACTCAACCGCATTATAGCGGCATTAACATTTATTATTTCCTTTTTCGTATATTATGGCACGATGGCTTCAACCGTTTCGTACTGGGATTGTGGAGAATTTATAGCCACATCCTACACGTTAGGAGTACCCCATCCACCGGGGAGTCCATTCTTTTTATTGTTAGGACGCATATTTTCAATGATTCCTTTTAATCAAGATATTGCTTTTCGTGTTAACCTTCTTTCTCCACTATCTAGTGCTTTAGCAGTCATGTTATTATATCTTGTTGTGGTTAAAGTGGTTACACATTGGCGAGGTAAAATTGAGAATTCCACCGATGCAATGATTGCATTTGGTGGAGCAGCTGTGGGTGCGCTTGCTTTTGCATTTACCGATAGTCACTGGTTTAATGCAGTGGAAGCGGAAGTGTATGCCATAAGTACATTTTTTACAGCAATCGTGGTTTGGTTGATTTTATTATGGAGTGAAAAAGCAGATGAACCAGGGCATGAAAGATACATCTTAATTATTGCCTATATGATGGGTCTTGCGACAGGACTCCATTTACTCAATTTACTTGCATTGCCCTTTATTGCACTTATCATGTATTTCAGGAAATACACATTTGAATGGAAATCATTTATGGCAACGGTTGGTTTAACGGGTTTAACCTTTTTTATTATTCATAATATGATTATTAAAGGACTGCCTAAAATGGCAGCAAGTGGGTTGGGGATTGGAGGAACAGCCATTATTGTTGGAGCTGTTTTTGCGAGTACAGTATGGGCGGTGATGAATAAACAGCATTTATTATCAGTCGCTCTTACATCTATGGTGATGATTTTAATTGGTTATTCAACTTATACAACTATTTTTGTACGTTCTAATCAAAACCCAACCATTGATGAAAATGATCCTGAAACGGTTGAAGCGTTTGTCAGTTATCTTGAACGAGAACAATATGGAAGTGTTGGAACATTTCCAAGACGGTACAAAGGGATTGATCCTATTCACGAAGTGGTTGGTCGTCCTGAAAATGGTCGAGACTTTTCTCCGAGACAAGAGCGTGAATACATGACTTATAATACGTCAAAACAATGGAATTATTTTTGGAATTACCAAATTAAGAAAATGTATAATAGATACTTTTTGTGGCAATTTGCAGGAAAAGGATTATCGGTCAATCCAGGCGTAACCCCCATGGGTGCTAAAAGTAATGAGGATGGTGTAGATTGGAATCAATTTGGATTACCTTTAGCTTTTATTCTGGGTTTATTTGGCATGATGTATCACGCCTATAAAGATGAACGAATGGCCTTTTCAGTCCTGGCCTTATTTGTGATGACAGGGTATGCCATTATTGTTTATTTAAATCAAGATGACCCTCAACCAAGAGAACGAGATTATTCTTATGTTGGCAGTTTTTATGCGTTTGCTATTTGGATTGGTGTGGGTGCTGCTGGAATTGGTGAAAAGATTTCAGAATATTTTAAAGAAAAAGAATTGGGCAATCGTTTAATTCTAGGAGCACTTGTAGTCCAATTTTTATTTATTCCGGGTGTTATGCTTAAAGCGAATTATCATTCCCATGATCGTTCAGGGAATTACGTAGCCTGGGATTATAGTTATAATATTTTACAGTCTGCTGGACCCAATGGAATTATTTTCACCAATGGGGATAATGATACATTTCCTCTTTGGTATTTGCAAGAAGTGGAAAATGTCCGGACAGATGTGGCTGTGGTTAATTTGAGTTTGTTAAATACGCCTTGGTATATTAAACAAATGAGAGATTCCCGTCCAGATGAAACCAAATTTATTCGTATGAGTGATAGTCAAATAGATGCATTAACTGCGAATTTAATGCGGTGGGAAACTCAAAAAATAAAAGTGCCTGTATATAATGATCCTGAAAATAAAGACGGATATATCGAATGGACGGTTAAGCCGACTTTTGCGGGTCAAGCATTACGTGTTCAAGATATGATGATTCTTCGAATCATTAATGATGCAAGATGGAATGTGCCCATATATTTTGCTGTAACCGTATCTAATACGAACCGAGTTGGTCTAGACAAGTATATTGATATGCAAGGATTAACATTCCAACTAAAAAGTCATAAAACAAACCCAATTGATCTAGAAGAAATGACAAATAACCTTCTCACGGATGTGGGCGCTAAAACTTGGTCTGAAGCATTTGATCAAGCAGACTTTAATCAGACAGAAGAGTTAGACTATTTGAATTGGTCTAGAGATTTTCAACAAGGATATATGTTTAGGAACCTCGGCAATGAAGAAGTGTATTTCAATCCGCAAATAATTCGCCTTCTCCAAAATTATCGAAGTGCCTATATGCAACTTGCTGTTACTTATTATATGGATTTCCAAACAGAGAAACGTCGAAAGAATCCAAATCAACAAAAGTTGGAAGAACTTCGAAAAAACACTTTAAATGTTTTGGCTAAGATGCGTAAAAATATTCCTGAAAAAACAATACCTGTTTCATCCAGTGGGCTCTATTATCAAGTGGGTCGTATGTATGGTGAAATGGGAGAAAAGGAAGAATTGCGTGCTGTCTTGGATGATTTAATTTCAAGACAAAGTCTTCCTCCACGGGAACGAGTTGAGTATGGAAATGTTTACATACGAGAGTTGGATGATTCAGAAACAGCCATTCAAATTTTTGAATCCTTACATGCTGAATTTGAACAAATTGAATCAATGGTTAGACTCAAAGGGTTCAGTCGGAAAACTGCAACAAAAAAACAATGGTCTCAATGGCAGAAAAGTTATCCTGATATTATATCTTCCTTGGTTTTCGCTTATAAATCCACAGGGCAAAATGAAGATGCCCAAATGATATTAAATGATTGGATTAAAAAATATCCGGAAGATAAGGCTGCTCAAAAAATGTTGGAAAGTATTGGAAAAGAAGGATAATCCATTCCTAGCTAGAGTGCCCCTTGCCTAACACTAATCCAAAAATTAGTATCATTATTCCCCATTGGAATGGGATTGATGTTTTATCTGAATGTTTGGACAGCTTGAAACAGTCCACTAATGCTTCAATTGAAATTATTGTATCTGATAATGCATCCTCTGATGGATCGCAAGGGTGGATAAAATCAAATCACCCTGACATTATATTATTAGAAAATGACCAAAATTACGGTTATGCTGGAGGATGTAATAGAGGCGCAACCATTGCTAAGGGAGATTATTTTTTATTTTTAAATAACGATACAATTCAAGATCCCAATTGGATTGATCCTTTAATTTTGCGAATGGACTCGGACAGTACCATTGGGGCTGTTCAGCCGAAAATATTAAATTATTACAAACGAGACTTATTTGATTATGCAGGAGGATCTGGCGGTTTTATGGATGTCTTAGGTTTCCCATTCGCTCGGGGTCGTGTATTCTTAAGACAAGAAAAAGATTTAGAACAATATAATGATTCAAGGCAGATATTTTGGGCTTCAGGAACGGCTATTTGTGTTCGTAAAGATGCATTTCATCAAGCGGGTGGTTTCGAAGAATCTTTTTTTGCTCATATGGAAGAAATAGATTTATGTTGGAAATTCCACTTAATGGGAAAACAGGTTTATGTTGAGCCTAAGTCCGTTGTATATCATAAAAATGCTGTTTCTCTTCCTATGCAATCTCACCGGAAATATTATTTAAATCATCGGAATTCAATGTTAATGATTCTAGGAAATTATACACTTCCGTTGAGCTTATATTTTTTTAGCATTCGGTTTATCTTAGAATGGGTGGCATTTTTATATGCATTTATTAAATTCGATTTCAATCATATGACTGCTATCCTTAGGTCACTCGTTTGGATTCTGGTTCATCCTCATATTGTTATTAAAAAACGATTGGCTATTTCTCGTTTGAGAAAAGTAAAAGACAAACATATTTTAAACAAATTATATCAGGGTAGCTTAGTATTATCCCATTACATATTAGGTAAGAAAAAATATAGTGATTTAAAATGATTGTATTAGAATCAATATGAAATTGATTCTAATGCGCTTTGATAAATATCATGTTGATCCGGATCCAGATCTTTCATATCCAATAACAATCCTTTTCGCCCAAGTTTTGCAAAAATATCCGCTATTGATTCTGCCTGTACTTTCATAAAAAATAACGTATATCGTTCTCGGCCGAAATCACTATAAACCAAATCAAGCCCATCAATCATTTTTTTAAATTCGATAATGGCTTCTTCCATTAATCCATCTTGATATAACTCTAATCCATAATAAAACGATAATCGAGCCATCCGTAATCCATTGTTGGATGTTAGATCGTCCACTAGATTTGAACGAGAAGACCAACCCTTTTTTAAAATTGATGTTTGTCCTCGAAAGGATATTTCACGCGAAATTTCAAAATGTTTTGCTCCACCATGAAGCTCATATGTATCTATTTCTCCGGCTAAAATTAAATGAGTATAAAAGGCTAGAAAGCTAGCCAATGGATCAAATAGGACGGGATCAAAGTAGAGTGAATTCCCGGGACTGTAAAAAAATTGAACCCCTTTGTCAAAATAACGTTGGTCAGAACCATTAGAAAAGAGTGCCTGGCAGATATATGTTTTTTGGCCGCTCTTAAAAGATGTACCTTCAAAAACGAGTTGAATATAAAGTGGGATATCTAAATCATTAAATTCTTCATTCCATTCAGTATTTGAAATGAAACGACGAATATCATCTTTCAATTGAAAGACTTCTTGCCTTTCATCGCCTCGAAGAAGTCGATCGTCAAAGGTAACTTGTATATCGCCAAATTGACCATATACTAACGATAATAGAGTGGCAAAGGGTATATATCTCTTTAAGGATAAGAGTTTCATCATTCTAAAATTGCGCCAATGATTTATGACCTACAAGAAAATAATTGATTCGAAGCACTGGTTCACATTTCTTTTATTTAGAAGTAATTTTAACAATGACAAATGTCAAAGAATTATTCAGAGGGGAGGAAAGTAAGGCATGTTTGCCCCTTCTCAAATTGGCGGGAGAAATTGCATCTTCACTGGATGTGGAAGCCTATGTTGTGGGTGGATTTGTCCGAGACCTAATGATGGGGCGGCCTCTCAATGATATTGATATTATGGTTGTTGGTGATGGTATTGCATATGCAAAAAAGGTATCTCTGGCGCTTGGAATTGGCAAAGTAGTTCCATTCGAAAAATTTGGGACAGCAATTATTCCTAGTCAACCGATTCAAATTGAAATAGCGTCTGCTCGAACTGAAAAATATGATGACCATTCTCGGAAACCTAGTCAAATAAAATATACGGATTTAAAAGGGGATTTAGTTCGGCGAGATTTTACCATTAATGCAATGGCGGTTGATATACGCCCTGATTATTTTGGTGAATTGCATGATCCTTTTGAAGGTATCCTAGATTTAAGTGCACAAAGGCTTGTAACGCCTTTAGACCCAGATGATACATTTTCGGAAGATCCACTTCGCATGATGCGAGCTGCCTATTTCGCTTCAAAACTCGGATTTAATATGGATCTCGAATGTTTTGAATCAATTCAAAGGCAGGCTAAACGTATTGAAATAGTTTCATGGGAGCGAAAAACAACTGAATTACAAAAAATATTGAAAACAACAAAACCATCTATCGGATTAAATATTCTTCAAAAAACTGGATTGATGGAGTATGTTTTTCCTGAAATTGATAATATGGTTGGCTTGGATCAAACATCTGAATGGCATCATAAGGATATTTATACTCACACTATGCAAGTGGTGGATAATGCGGCAATTTTAACGGATAAAATGGAAATTCGGTTTGCTGCATTGGTTCATGATATTGCAAAGCCACATACGCGCCGCATTGACCCCAAGAAGGGGTATACGTTTCATGGACATAGTGAAGTAGGAGCTCGGATATTAATTAAAGTTGCAAAACGCATGAAACTATCAAACGAGTTACGTGATTATTTAGTCAATTTAACATTGCTTCATTTGCGCCCAATCGCATTAGTTAAAGGGGAAGTGACTGATTCTGCTGTGAGAAGAGTCATGGTTGCGGCTGGAGATCGTATTGATGATTTGCTCATTTTATGTAGAGCTGATATCACTACAAAAAATCCAAATAAAGTAAAACGGTATCTCAATAATTTTCAAATCGTTGAATCTAAAATGGCCAACGTGCACGAACGAGATGCTATGAGAGCCTTTCAGTCCCCAATTCGAGGAAAAGAAATCATGGACATATGTGGACTCACAGAAGGGAAAGTAGTGGGTAAAATAAAAATGACAATTGAAGAAGCTATTTTGGATGGTGAAATCGAAAATACCTATCAAGATGCAAAATCTTTTTTGCTTAAAAATAAAAAATCTTTATTAGATAATAATTAAATGGGAACCAAATATTCATTTGATTGTCTAATGAGATTACTCACTATGAACTCATTTAAATATATTACTTTTATTAGTCTCCAAATTATTTTAATTGGACAATCGTTTGGGCAAATAACCTATAACTTAAATGAATGTATTGAAATTGCTTTGGAAAGCAAAAAAACGCTTTTTTCAGCTGAATTGGATGTCATCTCCGCTGAAAAAGGAGTTGTCGGGTCAAAAAGTGGTTATCTCCCATCACTCAATTTGTCAGCATCTACGGGTCGGACTCAATTTCCTGAATTGAATTCTGTGAATTATGATTTAAATAATTTGTCATCAGATACAACCCAAATAAATCATACAAATAATATGTCTGCTGGCCTGTCTTTAAACCAAACTATTTATAATGGTGGCCGTACTAGAAATACGGTAAAACAAGCTAAATCTAACTTAAATATTGCCCAATTGTCCCAGAGACAAACTCGGATACAAGTTATACTAAATGTGGTAAAGTCTTATTATGGTTTATTGCAGGCACAACAGTTGTTGGATGTGGCCGAAAACAATCTTGACTTATCGAACCAACAAGTATCTCTTGTCCAACAAAAATTTGAATTAGGTGCTGTTCGCAAAACTGATTTATTAAAGGCAGAAGTGGCAAAAGGGCAAGGGCGCGTAGATGTTTTAAACCGGAAAACTATGTTAGAAAATGCTCGTCGAGAATTATTTAATAATATGGGAATGTTAGATTTTGGACAATCTATTTCTGCTGTGGCAGAAGAATGGACAGAAGTAATCGTCCCATCCACTTCGGATGCATTGAATTATTTAAAGACAAAAAATCCGAGTTTATTGACTCAAGAAGCGCGGGTTGTATTAAGTGGGTTACAAATTCAACTCACAAAAGGGTTACGATTGCCATCGGTTGGCGCTTCAGTGAACTATGGAGCGAATGGGGGAAATAGTGATGAATTATTAGATGCCATCAAAGATGAATGGACGTTGGGAATGAATGTATCTATTTCATTGCCTATATATTCTGGTAATAGTTTATCCATTCAGCAGCAACAAGCTAAATTGGCTCAGCAAAAAATTAAAAATGACTATATAACTTATTTAAATGATTTAAAAGTTCAGGTAGAATTCTTGCGAAAATCATTGATGAATTATAGTGAAATTATTCCAATCAATAAGGAAGTAGTTGTTTCAGCAAACGAAGATTTAAAACTAGTGAAAAAAAGATACAGTCTAGGCTCAGCATCAATATTGGAAGTATTGGATGCGCAAGTATCCTTAATTAGAACAAAATCAACCTTAATCAACTCGATTCATGAAGCCCGAATTCAAGAAACAAACTTGAAAGCACTTTTAGGTATATTGGATTTAGATTACAAAGTAGAATAAACATATGTTAAAAAAATTGAAACAAAAGAAAGTTTGGATTCCATTAGTCATTTTAATCTTTATAGTAGGGTATTTTATCCAAAATGGGAATAAAAAAGAATTAACGACTGTTCAATATGAATTGGTTGAACGAAGAAATATAATTCATAAAGTGAATGCGAATGGAAAGATTCAGCCAGAAGAAGAAGTCCAAATTACATCGACGATTACAGGTTGGATAACACAAATTACAGTCGTGGAAGGGGATACTGTAAATACGGGGCAACATTTAATAAGTATTGACGAGAAACAATTTAGGGCATCCTACAATCAGGCGGCCTCTCAAGTAAAATCTTCTGGAGCGAATCTCAAAAAAGTTAAAGCACAAATGGAAAGAACGAATACGCTCTATTCTCAAAAACTAATTTCAAAACAAGAATTGGAACAAGTTGAAGCTGCCTTCGAATTAGCTCTCAGTCAATTAGAGCAAGCAAAGGCTAGTTTATTTTCACGAGAAGATGAATTGTCAAAAACGCAATTATTAGCTCCTAAATATGGTATTGTAACAAGTTTAACCAAAGAAGAAGGTGAAATGGCTGTGGGAGGAATGTTCAATCCAGGTGTCCTGATGACGATTGCAGATTTGAGCCGTATGGAAGTATTAGTTGATGTGAACGAGAATGATGTTGTAACAATTAGTGTGGGCGACACAGCTGAAATTGAAATAGATGCTTTCCCGGATACTGTTTTCTATGGTTATGTAAGTGAAATTGCACATACCGCCCAAACAATGAATTTGGGAAGCCAAGAACAGGTGACCAATTTTAAAGTGAAGGTAAAAATTCTATCTCCACCCAAAGCTGTACGACCCGGGATGAGTAGCACAGTAAATATTATCACGGAAAAGAAAAAAAATACAATTTCAATTCCAATTCAATCATTAACTGCCCGACCAAAAAATTATAAAAATATAAAAAAAGAAGAGCCCAAAGAAAAGAAATGGGGAAACCGTCGAGGCAATAAAAGTAACAATGAAAAGCTGTCAAATAAGAAAGAGGAACCTATAGAAATTGTATTTATTTTGGTCGATACATTTGATGGAAAAGAAGCTAAAGCTGATGAAAAATATGCGGTTGTTCAACCTGTCTCAGTTGGTGTAGATAGCGAAACACATTATTCTGTTTCATCTGGTGTGAAAGAAGGTCAACTTATTGTTACAGGAAGTTACAAAGCTATCAGTCGAGAGATACAACATGGAACTTTAGTCTCCATTGATAAACAAGAAGATATGGCTTTCGAAAAGGAATAATTGAGTTAGTATGTCCTTAATTTTTCTTAAGAATATTTATAAAATATATAATGTAGGCGGAGAAGAAGTTCGTGCCTTAGACGGCGTGGATTTAACCATTAAAGAGAATGAATATTTGGCTATTATGGGTCCATCGGGTTCGGGCAAATCAACATTAATGAATATGGTAGGTTGCTTGGATACACCTTCTTCAGGTGATTATGAATTTGAAGGTGAAAAAGTTCATAATATGGATGATAATCAATTGGCTTCCATCCGGAATCGAAAAATTGGATTTGTATTTCAAACGTTTAATTTATTGCCTAAAGCTACCGCCCAACACAATGTTGAAATTCCTTTAGTTTATGCAAATATTAAAAGAGAAAAACGTCTAAAAATGGCGTCAAATGCCTTAGCAAGTGTTGGTTTAGATGATAGAATGCATCATAAGCCAAATGAATTGTCCGGTGGCCAACGTCAACGAGTTGCGATTGCTCGAGCACTTGTGAATAATCCATCTTTAATTCTTGCTGATGAACCTACTGGAAATCTTGATTCCAAAAGTGGCCAAGAAATCATGAATATATTTGATACATTGCACCAAAATGGCAACACCATTGTTTTGGTCACGCATGAAGATAGTATTGCTTCCCATGCAAATAGAACCATTCGACTCTTTGATGGGAAAATTATAGAAGATGTAGCAAAATAAGATTTATGTTTTCTCTCTTTATTGAAAATATTAAAATTTCTGTCTCATCAGTTTTATCCAATATGACGCGTTCATTATTAACGGCTTTAGGCGTGGTTATTGGTATTTTAGCTGTAACACTTATGGGGACTCTCATTTCTGGATTAGATCAATCATTTGAAAAAAGTATGGAATTTTTAGGAAAAGATGTTCTGTATATTCGAAAATTTCAATGGTTTGGCAATAAAGATTGGTGGGAAATAAGAAATCGCCCAAATATCCAAACAAAACACTCAGAAACAATTCGAAATAAATCTCAATATGCAAAATATGTTGCCCCAGTAGCAGAATGGTGGACATCTGTAAAAAAAGGGGATGAAAATGTATCAGGTGTTCGTGTATCTGGTACAACGGAAGAATTTGCTATGATTACCATTGCTGAAGTGGATAAAGGTCGATTTTTTTCGAGAGCTGAAAATCGTTCGGGCGCAAGGGTTGCAATTATTGGCAAAGATATATCAGATGCATTATTCCAAGATAAAAATTCTCTTGGAGAACGAATTCGAATCGGGAGTTATAATTTTAGAGTTATAGGTGAAATGGAGAAACAGGGAAAATTTTTGGGAATGTTTAGTCTAGATAATCAAGTTATAATTCCTATTGGGGCTCACCAAAGATTATTCTCAAGGCGAGGGTGGACAGGCATAAATGTAAAGGTAGATGAAGCAGACTTGGATAATGCGACAGAAGAATTAACAGCATTAATGCGACAAGTTAGGCGTCTTCGTCCATCTGATGAAGACAATTTTGCGATTAATCGTCAAGACCCATTTAAAGAACAATACGCCATGATAAAAATCGCGATTGGCGGAACAGGGTTATTTATCACAATTTTATCGTTGGTTGTAGGCGGAATTGGGATAGCAAATATAATGTTTGTTTCAGTTAAGGAGCGAACAAAGGAAATAGGGACACGTAAAGCGCTCGGGGCTACTTCAAAAATGATCCTATTTCAATTTTTAATGGAGTCGGTAATTATTTGTCTTTTTGGTGGATTAATTGGATTAGGGCTAGCCTATGGCGGGAGTTTAATTATTAATTCATTTTTTCCCTCGGAAATGCCATTTGGTTTAGCTTTAGCGGCTTTAGGATTATCGATGATTGTGGGAATTGTTTCTGGGCTAGCACCGTCGTATAAAGCAGCCAAATTAAACCCAATTGATGCACTGCGTTACGAGTAATTGATGAAAAATAAATCACATTTTAAAAATACTTTTAAGGAAAGTTTTCGGATGGCTTTAGAAGCGATTCGAGATAATAAGATGCGATCGTCATTAACTTTATTAGGAATTACCATTGGTGTATTTTCAGTGATTGGCGTTATGACAGCCATTAATACGCTTGAAGCATCCGTTCAATCGGGGTTAAATATTTTCGGAACAAATACGTTTTCCATTTCAAAATATCCGACGGTTGTTATTGGGGATAGTAAGCATTGGAAATATCGTAATCGCCCCAATATTACTTTTGATCAAGTTCAAGAATTGAAAAAAAGAGCCACTTTGCCAGAAATGATTACTGGCATGACAGGAAAACAAGGCTTAACCATAAAGTATAAAGATAATCAAGCTTTAAAAAACACCCAAGTTGCCGGAGGTGATGAAGGGTCTATTATGACTTATAATACATCTATCCAGGATGGCAGAAATTTTACAGAGAATGATGTAGCGCATTTACGAAAAGTGGCTGTTCTAGGGATGGATGTTGTTTCTCAATTATTCCCTTTTGAAGATCCACTGGATAAAACCATAAAAATAAATGGTATTAAATTTCGTGTTATAGGCATTACAAAACCTATGGGGCAATCATTTGGCCAAAGCCAAGATAACTACATCGTCATTCCATTAACAAGTTATCTTAATCATTTTGGGAATCGTCGAGCATCTTTGCAAGTGAATATTCAAGCAAAGTCAGAATTACTTGTTGATCAAACCAAGGATGAAGTTATTGGTTTATTACGAGTTATTCGTAACTTGAAACCGCAAGATGAAAATAATTTCGAATTATCGTCAAATGAAGAAATTATAGAAGAATTATCTGTTTTTTCAAATGGTATAAAAATATTTGCATTTTCGGTAAGTATCATTGCGCTAGTTGTTGCTGGGATTGGCATCATGAATATAATGTTAGTTTCTGTGACAGAGAGAATCAAAGAGATTGGGATTCGAAAAGCAATTGGCGCCACTAAAAGAGATATATTATTACAATTTTTACTTGAGGCAATATTTTTAAGTGAATTTGGTGGAATTGCAGGAATTATATTGGGCGTTGCTGGAGGAAATGCAGTCGCAAGCCTTTTTAATGTACCGGCTGTTGTTTCGCTAGAATGGGGATTCTTTGGTCTATTAGTTTGCTCAGTTATTGGTATCGGGTTTGGGATTTATCCTGCTTGGAAAGCAGCACAGATGGATCCAATAGAATCATTACGCTTTGAATAATAATTAAAAAGAAATTGGGTAATGATTTTTTTAAAACCACTAATTTCCCACTAGGTTAACAAAAACATTATATTCGATTTGGAGAGAAAATAATTACATGAAATTACTCATTTTGGTTGGCGCAATTCTTATAACTGTTGCATTAGTACTTTATACCAAAGCTATGTTTGGTATTCTTAAAACAAAGATTATAACAAAAAAACAACTCTTTGTTTTAAGTGTCGGATTCCTATCAGAAATCGTTGCTGTAGCTTGTATGGGAGCCGTTTCTACTAAATCAATATTTTCAGCTCATTCACTTTTAGGTTATGCCGGAGCTTTATTTATGTTAGCAGCCATTGTATGGGGGTGGAAAACTTCTTCAAATGATGATGAGTGGGAAGCAACCATTTTGCAATATAATTTTTATCGATTCGTATATATATTTTGGGTGATATCTTATATCACAGGTGTGTATAGCGCAACATTGAGATAGAGTGTAAAAAATTATAACCTTAACTCTTTTCTTTATGGAATTATACAGGGTAAATTTTTTCATCGTTTTTATGGAATATCCAATCGAAAACAAATGATTAATCGGAATAATTAATGATATTATTTACTTCTGATTCAAGGTTCCTACGGTAGTGCCTTATAAGGCTCTATGGGACCACTATCTCTTCAATAAAACATTTAGATCTCTCCCTTCTTTTCTCACTAGACTTTCCCTATTATGACACCAACTAAACCTACTAAATATATTTTTGTCCTTGGAGGCGTCATGTCTGGGTTAGGAAAAGGAATTGCCGCTTCTTCTATAGGCTATTTATTAAAAAGTGCAGGTTTAAGAGTAACCATTTTAAAATTAGATCCTTATCTTAATGTGGATCCGGGAACGATGAACCCATATCAACATGGGGAAGTATTTGTATTGGATGATGGCTCTGAAACTGATTTGGATTTAGGGCATTATGAACGATTTATTGATGTAAATATGACTAAAAATAATAATGCTACCGCTGGTCAAATTTATAGCACTGTCTTAGAAAGAGAGCGAAAAGGCGAATACCTCGGGGAAACAGTTCAGGTGATTCCTCATGTTACAAATGAAATTATAAATCGAATTAAGGCCGTAAATAAACCCAAAAAATATGATATAGTTATTTGTGAAGTGGGCGGTACTGTGGGTGATATAGAAAGTTTACCTTTTATGGAAGCGATACGTCAATTGTCCTTAGAGTCTGGGTATCATAATCATATATTGGTGCATGTAACGTTATTACCATATATTAAAGCGAGTGGTGAACTCAAATCAAAGCCAACACAACATTCTGTTATGAAATTGAGAGAAATAGGATTATCACCTGATATCATTTTATGCCGCTCTGAGTATGCCGTTGAAAAATCCGTCAGGGAAAAAATCGCCCTATTTTGTAATGTTCGCGCAGATCATGTGATTGAAGGACGTGATGTAGAAAGTATTTATGAAGTACCATTAGTTCTCAATGAGCAAGGTGTCGGGGACATTATTAATGATAGGCTTCAACTAGAAAAAAATACAGATGTAAGCCAATTAAAAGATTTTATATATCATTTTAAAAATCCTGAGCATGATGTGACTATTGCCATGTGCGGGAAATATACCGAACTCTGGGATGCCTATAAAAGTGTAACAGAATCTTTTATTCATGCGGGTGTTGAAAACAATGCTCGTGTTAATCTTAAATGGGTTCAAACAGAAAAAATTGTTGATGATATTAGTGCAGCTAAAGTTTTCAAAAAGGTCGATGGCATTCTTCTTCTCCCTGGGTTTGGATCAAGAGGTTCTGAAGGAAAAATTTTATCTTCCAAATATGCGCGCGAGAATAAGATACCATTTTTAGGAATTTGTCTAGGACTACAATGCGCTGTAATAGATTTTGCTAGACATGTTTGTGGTTTAGATAAAGCAAATTCAACAGAGTTTAATCCAAAAACGCCTCATCCTGTCATTGATTTAATGGAATCCCAACGTGCGATTAAAATAAAAGGCGGAACCATGCGATTAGGCGCCTATAATTGTGCCTTGAAAACAGGGACAAAAACATTTGCTGCTTATCGTAAAAAAGTGGTTTCTGAAAGACATCGCCACCGATTTGAAGTGAATAATCGATATAAAGCACGACTAGAGAAAAAAGGTTTAATTTTTTCTGGCGAAAATCCGGAACTGGGCGTTGTTGAAACAATTGAATTGCCTAACCATCCCTGGTTTGTGGCAGGACAGTTTCATCCAGAGCTAAAAAGTCGTGTAAATCATGCCCATCCTTTATTTCGGAATTTTATTGGCGCAGCCGTAAAATTCGACCAATCTAAATAAGTTATTGTGAATGAACAGACAGTTACTCCTGTCTGAAAATGAATGAATCACCCTGCTGAAAAAATAAAAATGATCATTTCAGACGTTGATGGCGTATGGACAGACGGATCCATTTATCTCAATGGGAATGGAGATGAGTTTAAAAAATTCTCCGTTTTAGACGGGGCTGGCATTGCCGTTGCCCGAATGGCAGGCTTAAAAGTAGCCCTAATTTCAGGTCGTTTTTCCAAAGCTACAGAAGCGCGGGCATTAGAACTCAAAATTGAAGATGTGTATAATGGAACGTTGAATAAAATAATTCCTTATAACGCCCTCAAAGAAAAATATAATCTTGAAGATGATGAAATCGCTTTTGTTGGAGATGGCATGATTGATATTCCTGTTATGGAAAAAGTGGCTGCTCCTATCGCGGTGTCTAATGCATATCCGTTAGTTAAAGAAATTGCCGTTTATGTGACCGAAACCGCCGGAGGAGAAGGTGCATTTCGTGAAGCAGTTGATTGGATCCTTAAGGGACAGGACCGGTACGAATCAGTTTTAAAGAAATTGCGAGCTCATGTTGAATCGATGGATAACCTAGAATCGGGTCAATGAAAAGGTTAGGATTTGTTTTATGGTTATTCGTTTCCTGTAGTGCTCCAATCGAGATTGAAAATAGTGAAACGCGAGATGGTCGCCCGGATCAAGAGGGTTGGAATGTAACCATATATATGACGAATGAAGGGAGTATGACAGCCAAAATTCATGCGGGGCATTTGGAGAAATACCAGGAAAAAGAATTTGCTCTTTTGGATAGTGGCGTAGTGATTGATTTTTATGATAGTGATGAAAAACACATTTCCATTTTAAGCGCTCAAAGAGCAGAAGTGGATGAAAAATCAAATGATATGATTGCCATGGGTAATGTTATTGCCATTTCAGATAGTGGAATGACATTATATACCGATACTTTAACATGGAACTCTAAAAAGGAAATCATGTTTACGCAAGATTCAATTATGCTTACAACCCAGTACCAAGATACGCTCTATGGCGTGGGTTTTGAATCCGATTCTGATTTGGAAAATTGGAAAATATTAAAACCATCTGGTGTCACAAATAGAGAATTAAAAAATGACTAATCATAAAACACTGAGTGCAAAAAATTTATCTAAAAAATATGGAAACCGCCTGGTGGTTCGAAATGTCGATATTTCTGTTAATAAAGGAGAAATTGTTGGCTTGCTTGGACCGAATGGAGCAGGGAAAACCACATCCTTCTATATGATAACGGGTATGGTAAAGCCGACTACCGGTAAAATATTTTTAGATGATATAAATGTGACAGATGAGCCCATGTACAAACGTGCGAGAGCTGGTATCGGGTATTTAGCTCAGGAACCCTCCATATTTGGAAAACTTTCAGTAGAAGAAAATTTAAAGTTAGTTTTAGAAATGCGTGGTGATTTATCGACGAGCGAACAAAGGGATAAGATGGAAACATTATTAGATGAATTATCTATTTCTCATTTAAGAAAATCTAAAGGTGGAACTCTATCAGGCGGAGAAAGAAGGCGTGTTGAAATAAGTCGCGCTTTAGCCATGGACCCAGATTTTATACTATTAGACGAACCATTTGCAGGTGTAGACCCCATTGCGGTCGAAGATATTCAATCCATCGTTCGCTCACTAAAAGAAAAAAATATAGGTGTTTTGATTACGGACCATAATGTGAGAGAAACATTATCCATCACAGATCGATCTTATCTTTTATTTGAAGGACAAGTTCTAAAAACAGGCACTTCTGAATCATTAGCCAACGATGAAGAAGCACGACGCCTTTATCTTGGTGAAAAATTTCGACTGGACTAATGGCCACTCATCTAAGACAAGTATTAGCCCAAAAGCAAAAGCTGTCTCCCACGCAGGTGCTGCAGGCAAAATTGCTCCAACTCAATTCCATAAACCTGGAACAGGCCATATTTGATGAATTAGAAATCAACCCACTTTTGGAACAAGTAGAAACAGATCTGCCTGAATCCAAAGATTCAGAGGATGAGTCGCCATTGGATGCATTGGATTTAGATCCAAAAGATGTTTACGAAGATGATTTTTCGTATAACAAACAGGAAGAAAAAAAGTTTAGTCCATTACCTGATAAACATAGTTTTTTGGATGACATTATTTCCCAATTAGCGGATTCGGGTTTATCGGACTTCGACAAAGAAATTGCAGAAGAAATCATATGGAACGTGAATGATCGTGGATATTTAGATACAGACCTTATTCTTATTGCAGATCGATTTGGAAAAACCGATGAAGAGATTGAAGGTATTTTGAAAATAGTCCAAAGACTGGAACCAAAAGGGTTAGGCTCAAGAAATATCCAAGAATGTTTATTAATACAATTGGAAGATGAAGAAGAATCTGTTTCGTGGAAAATAGTCCGATATATGTTTGAAGATTTCATGCATAAACGGTACGAAAAAATTCAAAAGAAAATTAAATGTTCAGATGATGAACTCCATGAGGCCATTGAGCAGATTTCCCATTTAAACCCACGCCCAGGAGAAGGTTTGCAAGATCGATATCAAGTAGTCATCCCCGATCTCATTGTTAAAGAAGAAAACGATGGTTGGAGAATCACAACCAATGATGGAGGCATTCCTGAAGTTCGTGTCAATCAAACTTATGCCGGTACATTAGATCAAAAATCCATTTCTGCCGAAACAAAAAAATTCATGAAGGAAAAATTAGATTCTGCTACTTGGTTTGTAGATGCCATCAATCAAAGACGACGAACCATGCTAAATGTGATGAAAACAATCATTGAAAAACAGTCAGAATTTTTTAGCGGAAATATTAATTATTTGCGCCCGATGGTTTTGCAAGATATTGGCGATGTGATTAAGATGGATATATCCACCATTAGTCGATCAACTCGCGGTAAATTTGTGGATACTCCATACGGTGTTTTTGAATTGAAACATTTCTTTTCGGATGCTGTTGAGTTAAATGATGGACGTATTATTTCTAATTTTGTTATTAAAAAGGCATTAGAAAAGATCATATTGGCAGAAGATAAACAAAGTCCTTTAAGTGACGATGACTTGGGGAAAAAATTAAATGAAACAGGGTATAAAATGGCACGAAGAACCGTAGCAAAATATCGCGACCAATTAGGATATCCTGTGGCACGATTAAGAAAAGAATTTTAACTCTTCGATGAAGTATTTATTTCACCTTATCCATCCCATGATGTATAGAATTATCAAAGGAATAATTGGTGTAATTATTGCAATTGTTTGTTTGCAAGCTCAATCGATGAATGATACTCTTTATAGTGTTGGTGAATTGGATGGTGATATCCATTACTGGTATAATCAGAATTGGTATTTAATAAGCAACGGCTCACTTGATTTAATAATAGGTGATGGGACGGATTGGGATGGATATTTAAACTATTCCAGAGCTTTTATCAGTTTTGATATTAGTCAATATAATGACCCCGACTCTATTGAATCGGCATTTATTGGATTATATCAGTTTTATAGCCGTGGAAATGATACAGTTGGGGCTTTCCCAACTTTTTTTAATCGTCCAACAGGGTTAGTACCTTGTATTTTCGACCATGTAATTTATGGTGATAGTTTGGAATGGGAAGATTGGGAAGCTGGAGATCTAGGTCACCCGAATACCATTTCTTCAAATATTGGATTTATCTCAAACACACCTGATTACGAATGGAAATACATAGATGTCACAGAGAGTGTTCGAGCTGATATTTCAGAGAATAGGTTATTATCACAATATCGCATTCGTTTTACAATAGACCACGACGATGATACATTGGTTGATAATTTAGGTTTTAGGTCTGCTGAATCAAATTATTGGAGCGGTTTTGGTCCCCGCCTTATCATTTCACCGAGGCAAAGCACATCAATTATCGATGAACCATTTCCATTACCTGAATCAATAAAATTAAATTGTTTCCCTAATCCATTTAATCCTGTTACAATTTTAAAATATGATATACCCGAAAATAGCTATGTCAATTTGACAATTTATAATTTATCTGGAAAAGTAGTTACAGAATTGGTGAATAGAATCACATCAGAAGGTTCGCAACATACTACGTGGAATGGAACAGATCATAAGGGGCGTGAAGTACCTTCAGGTGTTTATTTATATACACTTACAGCAGAATCAATAGAAACAAAGAATATTTTTACTCAATCGAAAAAAATGGTTTTATTGAAATAGTAAAAACATTCTTAAAAAGTAAAAAAAAGGAAAACTAAAAATGGCATATCGAAGAATCATAGTCGGGGACAGTGAAATTAAGGTCCCTGAAAAATTGTTAACTATGGGAGTAATTCCCATGATTTTAATCATTTTATTAGGGTGGCTTTCTACCGGTATTTATAAGGTTGGACCAGATGAGGTAGGCGTTGTAAGAACATTTGGGGAATTTACCCGTGTGGCACAACCGGGGTTGAATTATCATTTTCCCTATCCAATTGAATCAGTGGATACTCCTAAAGTCACGGAAGTGAAACGGATCGAAATTGGGTTTCGTTCTCTTGGGAATGGGCAATATCGTTCGGTGAACCAAGAAAGTTTGATGCTCACTGGAGATGAAAATATTGTGGATGCTGAAATGATTGTTCAATATAAAATTAAATCACCAGAAGCGTATTTATTTAATATTGTTAAACCAACCATGACGGTACGAGAAGCATCTGAAGCGAGTCTCAGAACGGTGGTAGGACGACATAAGATTGATGAATCCCTTACAAGCGGAAAATTGAAAATTCAGGAAGAAACAAAAGAATTATTGCAAGAAATATTAGATAAATATGAATCGGGAATTCAAGTAGTTGCAGTGCAATTACAAGATGTTTCTCCACCAGAGCAAGTTATTGGTGCTTTTAAAGATGTTGCATCTGCAAAAGAAGATAAAAATCGTATGATTAATCAAGCAGAAGGGTATCGAAATGATCTTATTCCAAAGGCACGTGGTGAAGCTGAAGCTAACATTCGCGATGCAGAGGGATTCAAAGAAGCTCGTATTAAAAGAGCAGAAGGAGATGTTGCAAAATTTAAATCCATGCTGAAGGAATATAGAAAAGCAAAAAGTATTACAAAAAAACGACTCTATTTAGAAACTATGGAAGAAATATTACCGGGGATTGAAAAAGTAATTGTTCCCGATGGAGATAACGGTAATGTTCTCAATCTACTAAATCTCAACCCATCGAAAGGGAAGAAATAATGAAAAAAAATATTTTACTATTCATCGTTGTTCTGGGAACGCTTTTTGCTTTTTCAACTGTTTTTATGGTGAATGAAACAGAACAAGTTGTTATCCTTCAATTTGGAAAACCTGTCAGAACGATCACGGAGCCAGGTCTCAATTTTAAATTACCAGCCCCTTTTCAAACGGCATCAAGTTTTGATAATCGATTATTAGAATATGATGTGCCACCGGAAGAAGTGTTAAGTAAAGATAAAAAATCACTCATTGTGGATAATTATGTTCGGTTCCGTATTGTAGATCCATTGCTCTTTTTACAGACTGTTCAATCCGTTCCTATTGCTGTTACTCGATTAGATGATATTGTTTATTCAAAATTGCGTCAGGAATTAGGGACGCATGAAATGGCAGAAATCATTACAGAAAATCGTGATATGATTATGGAAATAGTGACACGCGAAAGCAATGAAGCGACCAATCCTTATGGGATAGAAGTCGTGGATGTGCGTATTAAACGTGTGGATTTACCTCAAGAAAATGAAAAATCCATTTATGCTCGCATGGAAGCAGAAAGGATGCGTCAAGCCAATAAGTTTCGATCAGAAGGCGAAGAAGAAGCTCAAAAAATACGTGCAACTACCGATCGAGATAAAGTGGTGGTTTTAGCAAATGCCTATAAAACGGCACAGGAAATCCGTGGAGAAGGAGAAGCGGTTGCTTTAGAAATCTATGCATCAGCCTTCTCTAAAGATCCCGATTTCTATGAATTTGTTCGAACATTAGAAACCTATCAAAAAGTGATTGATAAGAATACAACGTTGGTCCTTCCTTCAAATTCTAAATTATTCAAAACATTAACAGAATAAATATGCCCAAGCACTTTTTACACATAACTGATTATTCTAAAGATCAATTATGGGATATTCTTCAATTAGCAATAGAAATAAAAACTAAATTCAAAAAAAGAGAAGATTACAAGCCGTTTAGGAATCAATCGTTAGCCATGATTTTTGCAAAACCATCTGCAAGAACGAGGATTTCATTTGAAACGGGTTTTACCTGGATGGGTGGCCACGCTTTATATCTTGGTCCTAATGATATTGGTATTGGGAAAAGAGAAGCTGTGAAAGATATCGCTAGAGTTGTGTCCCGTTATAATGATATGATTATGGCTCGTTTATTTTCACATGACCACATGATTGAATTAGCCGCATATTCTGATTCACCCGTAGTGAATGGCTTGACTGATTATAATCATCCTTGCCAAATAATGGCGGATGCACTCACTATTTTGGAGCATCGCGGAAATCTAGATGAATTAAAAGTAACGTATATGGGTGATGGAAATAATATAGTTCATTCATGGTTGCAATTAGCTAGCAAACTTCCGATGCATTTTGTCTGTTGCGGACCGGAAGGATTTGAACCGGATGATAAAACAGTCAAAATGGTGGAAGATAGCGGAATATCAACCTTTGAAATATCGCACAATCCTGCATCAGCTGTAGATGGAGCAGATGTCATTTATACAGATGTTTGGGCCTCCATGGGACAAAAAGATGAAGCGGAAGAACGAGAGAAATTATTTGCAGATTATCAAGTGAATGAAGCATTGATGGCTTCTACGGGAAAAGATACTTTATTCATGCATTGTTTACCGGCAGAACGGGGCAGAGAAGTGGCGGATGAAGTGATGGAAGCTCCTTACTCCATTGTATTTGATGAAGCGGAAAATCGCATGCATGCCCAAAATGCTATAATGGTCAGTTTATTAAAATAAGGTAATTATTTTGTAACGTCCCAATGAATATCCATTGTATGGTATTGCGGTTTTGTGCCTCGCTTTATGGGAATAGTTAATTTATAAGATGTTGTTTGGCCGGGCTCTAAGGATGTATCGGATACAACACCTGTTTCATATTTTATTCTAGATCCTTTCACGAAGATGGAATCTGTTCCTGCAGATGAAGTTGTCTGCGTCCATAATTGCCCAATAACCCGAACAAAATCAGCTCTCACTTTTCCCGTATTTTTTACTTTTCCAGTAAAAATTTGTCTATCCGGATATTGATTTAACATAGGCTCTCCAACAAATTCAACATGAGGCGCCGGACGTTCTAACTCGTCCATTCGAATAACCATCTCTTTTTTCAACACAAGTTTTCCAATCTGAGTATCAATGGTTAAGGATGAATCGGACTCTAATAAAATATGTCCCATAATGACAGTACCATTTTGCAATTCAATTCGATGCTCATAATCAGGCACTTTAATCAAATTCAAAATATCTTCACTAATATTAGGCATTGTTTGTTTTTGCTCGAATGCAGTAACAACACTTTTTAATGAATCAATTTGATTCTGCATCGCTTCCAAATTCATTTTATATTCATAGAAGTATTGTCCCATTTGCAATTTTTCTGTGTCCGGCTCTTTACGAATAGGCGGAAGAATAACAATGGAATCTGGGTGTATAACATTCAGAGGATCAGAAGGCTTTTTTAGGTTGGATAGAAGTGATTGTTTCCCTTTTTCAGACGTAACAGAATTTGATTCGATTTTGATTTGACTTTCACCTTTAATGGGATTCGATATAATTCCACTTGTATCAATGGATGCTATTTCGGTGGACTCTTTTTCAGTTAAGTCATGTGTCAGAATTAAATCGATAGATAAATTTTCACCTGAAACGGCGATAGTTTGTGAAACATCCCCTAATGTTTTATGAGAAGCGGATAAAGTATAATCGCCTGATGTAACTTTTTTAAATTTAAAATCTCCCTTTTTCCCTGTTTTACTATCTTTAATCTCTTCTCCATTTTCATCTAATAATAAGACGATTGCTTTTTTGACCCTTAATCCTTGTGAGTCCTGAACTGTCCCAGATATAGTGACTTTTTTCTCTTTAGCAAACATGAATGAAATGCTGAATAAAAGAATTAATATCCATCGAAAATTATTCATGAGCCCTCCGAGAAAATTGTGCCCTATACGCATATTCTCTGACTTGATTTGCATACCGATCCTCTTGACCAAGCGCAAAAATCATATCTAAAATATTGTCATATAAATCATAATTATTTTTATCCTTCAAAGCGGGCAGAATCATGGGAATAACATTTGGATCATCAAAGTTTGCCAAATTATCCACCGCTTTTTTACGAATTTTTAATGGGTAATCTTTATTCGTGGCAATTTCGATAACGGCTTTTTTTACTTCAGGGTCTTTAAATTCACCTAAAGCAATTAACATTGTATTTAATAAACTATAATATTCATTTTTTCCCATGTTATATGTATCGAGTAAAGAAAGAACTAAATTTTCTTCTTTGACCCCTTTCATGGTATTGAGAGCAAATTCGCGTACTTCCAAATTTGTATTTGGGTCACCCAGCAATTCAGCAAAAGCCCGAGCAACATCTTGGGGATTTTTCTTTCCTAGTATTTCGACAGCTTGATTACGAATTCCAATTTGAATTCTTGGATTTTTAGCAATTTCAGTCAACACAGGTATCACTTGGCTGTCTCCCAATGCACCCATGGTTTGTGTCAGCAACCGTTCCGTTCGAGCCATATTAGCTTGTGCGACATGGTATAAATCCAGTAAAGCTAATATTTGATCTTTAGTGCGAACACGATTCAAGTTTTCGACTAAAGTTATATGAATCGTATTGGTTCTTTCTTCCAAAATATGCATAGCCTTTATCATGGATTTTCCCGCTTTCGGATTTTCCTTGAATGCTGCAAGCATAGATATCGATTCTTTTAATAGAGTATAATCCACGGCACTGGTTGTGGCGACCATTTCAGCAATCGCATTTAAAGCTGTTGGATGATGTGTATTGGATAAAGTTTTTCCTGCTTCAATACGAAGCTCCATTTTTTCAGTGGTGTCTTCATATATTTTAATAAGAGCCATGAGTGCTTCATAATCTCCATCTTGATATTCATTCCGTAATTTTTCAATGCTTGCAAGAAAAAATTCTTCATCACCGTCGGGTTTCTTTTTAAAGAAACCTTTAATCGTTGCACATCCTTGAACAAATAGAAGCCCGGTTAAGAAAAAGGGAAGAAAGCGTTTCATTTTGGGTCCCAATTTTTCATTTCAAAGTTTTCTCCATCAAATACAGCATATCTAGGTGTTTTGAACCAATCACCTAAAACGGCCAGTTTTCCTTTATTTATCTCAATCATTTCGCCTAGATGATAGTGTCCTGAGACTATGTAATCAAAGCCGTTTTCTACTTTCAATTTTGCATAATCAATCAATTCATTTCTCACTTTATTTGTTAACATTTCATCCATATCATATTCCGGTCCACTTTTGGATACCCAGCGCGCAAATTGAAATCCAATCGTAGGATGAATCCATCGAAATAATCCAATGAATAGTTTACTTCGAATGATTTTCTTTAAAAAACGATATCCGTAATCCCAAGATAATAAACCATCACCATGGGTGATATAAAATTTCTTCCCATTATTTTCGAATTCAAAATCACCAAAATGCGTATAAGTCATCAATTTATCTGTCATAAAATCCATAACCCAATAATCATGATTCCCAACGAGGAAATGGACATCTATTCCTTTTTCTCTTAATGCCCAAACTTTTGCATAAAGTTTAAAGTAAGTTTTAGGAATAACATCGGGATATTCATAATAAAAGTCAAATAAATCACCCACGAAAAAAACGGTTCCGCCTGTAGAAGCAATTTGATCTAATAATCCATACAACTTTTCGCGCCGATTTAACTCTTCATCGGAACGTGAAAGCATTAAATGTACATCAGAAATAAAATAGAGTGGACTTTGCACGATGAAGGAAATTACTCATCCAATATTATTTATGAAAAGATTATGTCTTATAGTTGAATCCTATTGAAATTTTAACTAATGTTAAGGAACAGGTGTCGCAGTTATGCGTACATATCATACAATGAAATTAAAAATTACACTTATTTTTCTACTTTTTTGGCAATTTGCCTATGGTCAGTCTTTCGGCCAAAATAAGGTTCAATATCGGGAATTTGATTGGTCTTATATCCAATCTCCCCATTTTGATATTTATTTTTATGGCGGAGAACAGGAATTGGCGGAATTCACAGCCGATGTTGCTGAAGATGCTTATGAACAAATTTCAATCCATTTAAGATGGAATTTAAAAAAGCGCGTAACAATTCTAGTATATAATTCTCACAATGAATTTCAGCAAACGAATGTTGTTGGCACTTATATGCGAGAAGGGATTGGAGGTGTGACTGAATTATTTAAAAATAGAGTTATTTTTCCATTTGAAGGAGACTATGATCAATTTCGTCATGTGATACACCACGAATTAGTCCATGCCATGATTAATGACATGGTGTATGGTGGAAATATGCAAAGTATTATTTCTAACAAAACGAAGTTACGTATTCCCCTTTGGGTTAATGAAGGATTGGCTGAATTTTTATCGTCTAATTGGGAAACCAAAGCGGACATGACTCTTCGCGATATTGCTATTCATGAACGTATCCCAACGATTAATGATTTAAACTATTATATGGCCTATAAAGGTGGGCAATCTGTTTGGCGATTTATTACAGGAAAATATGGACGTGAAAAAGTGGGTGAAATCTTTAAAGCTATGAAGCAGACTCAGAGTGCGGAAAAAGGTTTTGAAAGAGCCATCGGTATGAAATGGGAAGATTTAACGACCCAATGGCATAAATATTTGAAGAAAGAATATTGGCCTGATATTGCTGATCGAACACCATTGGAGGATATGGCGAAGAGTTTAACAGATCATAAAAAAGACCATAATTATTATAATGTTTCTCCAGCCTTATCGCCAGATGGAAGTAAAGTTGCGGTTTTATCGGATCACAATGGTCATTTCAACATTCGTTTATTGGATGCATTAACAGGGGAAGAGATCCGAACCATCGTTAAGGGGAGCCGATCAGTCAATTTTGAAGAATTAAAATGGTTGTACCCAGGAATCACTTGGTCACCTGATAGTCGGGAAATTGCATTTGCTGCAAAAGCGGGTCGAGGCGATGTCATTCATATTGTGGATGCCAAAACGGGGAAAACAAAAAAAATCCCAATTGATTTAGATGGCGTTTTTTCAGCATCTTGGAGTCCTACTGGAGATAAAATAGCTTTTGTTGGAAATAAAGGGAATGCAAGTGATATATATTTATTAAATATTGATGAAAAAAATTATTCACCCTTAACAAATGATCCGTTTTCTGACTCTAACCCATCTTGGAATATGGATGGGTCTCGAATTGCATTTGTTTCAGATCGTGGGACGCATGTAGATGGAAATTATGAAGGTAAAATGTCGGAACATGATTATACTCAAAGTGACATATATATTGTAAATATCCAGTCTAAGCAAA
The DNA here is from genome assembly GCA_016784605.1 of Fidelibacterota bacterium. GTDB lineage: Bacteria > Fidelibacterota > Marinisomatia > Marinisomatales > UBA1611 > JABHGY01. Next base: position 41,875 of record JADHUI010000010.1, read on the forward strand.
TCCAACAAGTGACTGACACACCCCATAAGGAAGACTATCCAGTGTGGGCAAACACACAGAATAGCCTTTTTTACACTTCCGATGAAAAGGGTGTCTGGAATCTATGGCGAAAAAATCTTGATGATATTTCTTCAAATCCTTATCCAATTTCAAATGTATTAACGGGATTACAACAATTATCTCTTTCAGTAGATGATGAATTAATGATTTTTTCTGGGTATGCTGGAACAGGTTGGGATATTTATAGTTTATCAAAACCACTTGAGTTAACCATGGTCCCAGTTTTAGAAACTCAATTTATAAAAAATCGTGACATTGCCAATGAATCTATCGCTGACCTTCGAATGAATAAGCGTAAAAAAGTAGAAGACACAAGTGGCGATTATTCGAGGTGGATATTTGCCCCACATTATGAAACATATAATGGTTCCATTGCTGGAAATAACTCTCTTGATAGTAAAGAAATTACCGTTGAAGATTCCATCGTTAATGGGCAACATATTCCTCATGCATATAAAACAAGATTTACGTTGGACATGATTGCAGGAAACTTGAGTATTAGTAATGTTTTTGGCGCAACTGGGATGACTTATTTTTCCTTTAGTGATATTTTGGGCGATCATCAATTGGCCTTTGGTACAGAAATGGTTTTAACCCTAGAAAACAGTGATTATATGTTTTATTACGGGTACTTGAAAAATAAAACGGATTATCATTTTTATGCTTCTCAAACAGCTAATTTCTTTTCAGTTGGCTATACAGCTATTGGCCGATTACGTAATTATGGCGCTACCGGTTTTTTATCTCATCCCTTCAGTCGGTACCAGAGAGTTGATTTTGGATTATCTTTACAAAAAGTAACCTATTCCATAATGGAACAAGTTGTTGTCGATGTGGGCGGGCAATACCAATATCAATATGAAACAGTTTCTGAAGAAGGATTTTCTACGGTTATGCCGTCATTAAGTTGGGTGTTTGATAATTCTACCATGGGATATACTGGGCCTATTGATGGTTTTCGGCAAAATGTAAGTTTAACCCTAAGCCCTGGATGGGGATCTGATAAAATCCAATTCCAAACATTTAAGTGGGATTCACGAAAATACTTTCTCTTGGGTCGTGATTATACTTTAGCGGGGCGTTTTTATTTTGGAGGCAGTTTTGGTGAAAATGCACAGAAGTTTTTTATGGGAGGAATTCCATACTTAATTGGCGGGCACGGAGAAACAGATGGCGAAGAAGATTTAGGGACTTGGCGTGATGTAATTTTAGACACGACAAATCAATCTTTACTTTATGATATCTATTTTACCGAATATGTCTTTCCCATTCGTGGTGCAAGATATGCTGAGAGATTTGGTAAAAATGCATTATTAATGAATTTTGAGATTCGTTTTCCATTTATTAATTATCTTGCTCTCGGATTTCCTTTAAAAATGGTGTTTGGCAATATTCGTGGTCATGCATTCGTTGACGTGGGTGCTGCTTGGGATGATCCAGAAGAATTTACAAATGGTGATTTATTAAAAAATAAATATGGCCAATCGTCACCAGATACCATGACTCCCTGGGTTACAACTTTCGGAGTAGGAACAAAAATAAATCTAGGCTATTTCTTATTAAGAATTGATGCGGCTTGGGATGTTAATGAAAATTCTTATTCAAAACCTCAATGGTATTTTTCTCTCGGTCCTGATTGGTAAAACTTGATTCCATTCTTTCAATGGGGCAATTTCCCGTCCCGTCATGGCTAAAATAAAATCTAAAATCCATTATCTCTGCTCAGATTGCGGAGACGATTTCCCAAAATGGCATGGGCAATGTCCATCCTGCAAGGAGTGGGGTACTTTAACTGAATTTAAAGTTTCTGGAAAAGGAACTTCGTTGAAGAAAAAAGGAGTTATAAAAGAATCGAGATCACTCACAGAAGTTCTAGCTGGAAATCCGGGTGAACGATTTATGACAGGAATGGGTGAAATGGACCGTGTTCTAGGCGGAGGACTTTTATCCGGTTCCCTTATTTTATTGGGAGGAAATCCTGGAGTTGGGAAATCCACTTTAGCATTACAAATGGGTCATAATGGATTAAAAATACTGTACATCACAGCTGAAGAAAGTGAAGACCAAGTTGCGATCAGAGCAAAAAGGTTGGGAATCAAATCCGACCAATTACATTTATCTGGTGAGAATGAAATCCAAGCAATTGAAACGCATATTTCTACCGTGAATCCTCAATTAGTCGTCGTGGATTCTATACAAACCATTTTTAATGAAGATTTAGATTCTATAGCCGGGTCTGTGAGTCAAATAAGAGAATGCGGCCAACAATTATTATCCATTTCAAAACAGAAAAATGTGGCCATTTTAATCATTGGTCATGTGACTAAAGAAGGGACGATAGCCGGTCCTAAAATGTTAGAGCATATGGTGGACACAGTATTGTATTTGGAAGGGGATGATCGGCACGATCATCGCATTTTAAGGTCAGTTAAAAATCGATTTGGCCCGACACATGAAGTCGGTATTTTTCAAATGGAGTCCGATGGACTTTCAGAAGTCAATAATCCATCAGAATTATTCTTAGCTGAAAGAAGTGAAAATATACCCGGGACATCTATATTCCCATCATTGGAAGGGACTCGCCCTATCTTAGTTGAAGTTCAGGCGCTCGTATCTAACGCAAATTATGGAACACCTCAAAGAAATGTGAATGGATTTGATTATAAAAGATTATCTATGTTATTAGCTGTATTAGAAAAAAGAATGAAAAACCCCATGGGGACAAAAGATGTATTTGTGAATTTAGTTGGCGGACTTCGGGTAGATGATCCTGCCGCAGATTTATCTATTCTTTGTTCTGTTGCTTCGAGTGCGCGAGATGAATCCATACAGGATGGAATGATTATTATTGGTGAAGTAGGTCTCGCAGGTGAAATTCGATCTGTGGGTCAAATCGAAAAACGATTGCAAGAAGCTTCTGCGTTGGGATTTACTGAGGCGGTTATTCCAAATGGCAACCATAATGAAAAAACCAAAAAAATTAAAATGAAACTTCACCCAGTGCGCACTGTTCAGGATGTATTTAGCCTTATTTTCCATTAAATGAAATTCACAATAAAAGCAACGGATTCAAAGATTTCTGCTAGAACAGGCATTCTTGAAACAGATCATGGGATCATTGAAACACCTGTCTTTATGCCTGTTGGAACTGTTGGAGCCGTCAAAACTATGACGCCAGATGAATTAACAGCTGTAGGATCCACTATTATTTTAGGGAATACCTATCATTTATATTTACGTCCTGGAACGGATATTGTGAATCAAGGAGGTGGCTTACATTCCTTTATTAATTGGGGTGGCGCCATGTTAACCGACAGTGGTGGTTTTCAAGTTTTTTCCTTGGCGCAATTAAATAAAATTAATGACCATGGCGTCGAATTCCGTTCCCATTTAAATGGAAGCAAACATTTGTTTACACCAGAAAAATCTATGGAAATCCAACAATTATTGGGCGCTGATATTGTAATGGCTTTTGATCAATGTCCACCTGGAGATGCCGATGATGAAATAGTCATTCAAGCGGTTAAAAGAACAACAGCTTGGATGGAACGATGCAAAACGTATATGGATTCACATCCAGCCCTTTACGACTGGGAGCAAACTGTTTTCCCAATTGTGCAAGGTGCAATTAATCCGGAATACCGAAAAAGAAGTGCAGAAGAATTAATCCCTTACTCCAAATGTGGAATGGCTATTGGTGGTTTGGCTGTGGGCGAAGAAAAAAATGCTATGATGGAAACAATTGATTTATGCGATAGCCTTTTGCCCAAAGATCAACCTCGATACCTTATGGGAGTAGGTCGACCTTCAGATTTAGTAAAAGCGGTTCGAATGGGCGTTGATATGTTTGATTGTGTTATGCCGACACGAAATGGACGAAATGGACAATTATTTACTTCAACCGGTGTTATAAATATTCGAAATGAAAAGTATAAAGACGATTTTTCTCCTGTGGATGAAAATAGTACAATATCATTTGGGACAGATTTTACAAAAGCATATCTCCGACATTTAATAAAAGTAAATGAAATATTGGGGCTTCGGATGGCTTCATATATCAATATTGCTTATTATCAAAATCTCATGAAACAAATGCGAGACGAAATTAATGCGGGTACATTTGATTCGTGGTCACGCCAATGGTTAAGTGATATGGAGCATGAGGGGCGAATGTAATGCCAGAAGCTGTGATTCGTGTGGTGGATGCCTATGTTTTTAAAAAGTGTGAGAATAGTGTTCAATATCTTTTATTAAAAAGAGCTAAAACGAAAATATATGAACATTTATGGCAAGGAGTTGCAGGAAAAATTGAACCGGGTGAAAAGGCTTGGGAAGCGGCCATCCGCGAACTAAAAGAGGAAACGGGGTTTATCCCTAAAAGCTTATTTGTAGCTGACCATGTGAGTCGATTTTATGAAGTGTATGGGGATCGTGTAAATTTAATTCCTGTTTTTGGGATTGAAGTACCGGATTTACCTGTACAACTTTCTGGAGAGCATTCTGAATTTGAATGGATGTCTTTCAATGATGCCTTAAATCGGCTAGTTTGGCGTGGACAAAAACAAGGTTTAACCGTTGTCAATGAAATGATAACAAAAAATGACGATCGAATGCGATGGTCAAAAATGGAAATAGAGGAGAAGATATGATGTTAAATGTTGGTGATAAAGCACCCGGGTTTTCATTATCTGATGGAAATGGGAATACTGTTTCATTGAGTGATTTTAATGGGCAAAAAGTTTTATTGTGGTTTTATCCTAAAGCCAGTACGCCTGGATGAATGGTTGAAGGTCAAGGATTCCGGGATGAATTCAAACAATTTAAAGAGAAAAATATTGCCATTATTGGTATGAGTGCTGATTCTGTAAAACGACAAAAGAATTTTGGAGATAAACAAACATTTCAATATCCATTATTAAGTGACGAAGATCATAAAACGATTGAAGCATATGGTGCGTGGGGATTGAAAAAGTTATACGGTAGGGAATATGAAGGCATTTTTCGGTATTCCTATTTAATTGACGAAAATGGAAACATTGAAAAAGTTTACCCAAAAGTAAAAACTAAAACACATGCGTTAGATGTATTATCTGATTTAAACGAATAAATATATTTTTATTATCGTATGGATTTGTCATCAATATTATAATGGGTAAAAACAATTTTTTATTTCAGAAAAAACTTTTGCAAAGTCAAAATAATTAAAATATATATTTTATAGAGAAATTTGTTTGTTGCTTTTTATAAACAGTCATATAATTTCTTGCCATGATAAAACTATAAAAAAGTCATTAGATATAACTTTATTATTAAGGGGTGATGATATTAATGTAGTCAATCATGCTGCGTTAGATAAGAGAGTAGGTTTTAAAGCAATAAGATAACAAAAGGAAATAATCATGAAAACGATCAAAAAAATAAGTGGATTAATTGCGGTTATGTTAATAAGCATTATAATATTTCAAGTAAATACGAGCACAGCTGATTCTCGTGTCGAGTTTGAGCAATATTTGCAAAACCATCCGTTTAATAAACGTGAAAAATTAAGCAAGGCAGAATGGAAAAAACGGTTGCCTAAAAAAGATAGACCCGATTTAGCTTGGGAACAGGATTTTTTAATGACTCTTGATCCAGCAACAAAGACCGTTCCTAAAGAAAGGTTATTTGAGGCCTATCAGTACGCAGAAGAATTACGAGCAACTATGCCAGTTTCACGTAACGCAAATTGGACTGAACATGGGCCAGACAATGTTGGCGGGCGATCACGTGCTATTATGTTTGATCCCAATGATGCGACAAATAAAAAATTCTGGGCTGGATCTGTTTCGGGCGGTTTATGGTACACAAATGATATAACTGAAAACTCTCCTTCATGGGTGAGTGTTGATGGTTTTTGGGTAAATATTGCTATTTCCACTATTGCGTATGACCCTTCAAATACACAAATATTTTATGCCGGAACGGGAGAAGGCTGGGGCAATGGAGGTGCTGTTAAAGGATCTGGAATATTCAAAACAGAAGATGGTGGAAATACGTGGTTTCAATTAGCCAGCACAATTTCTACTGATGCATTTGATTTTGTCCAAAAAATTGTGGTTGATGCTAATGGAAATGTATTTGCAGCTACCCGGCCGGGATATTGGTGGGGTAATAATGGTGGTATTTTTAAATCGGAAGATGGTGGAAATAGTTGGACCCAAGTATTAACTGGGAGTACACAATATCCCAAAGGAGCGGATTTAGAAATTGCTACAGATGGGTCAATTTATGCATCATTAGGGATTCATTCTTCAGATGGTCTTTATAAAAGTACAGATAATGGAAATAATTGGACTCCATTAAATTATGGAGGCTTTCCAAGCGGTGGCCATAGAATTGAAATAGCCTGTGCACCATCAGATGCTAATGTATTATATGCACTTTGCGCAGATGCTGGAAGTGGGAATATGGAAGCAATTGTTCGTTCTGACGATGCAGGTGCAACTTGGACAACACTCACTATCCCATTAAATGAAGATGGTAACCATTTTACTCGTGGACAATCTTGGTATGATTTAATTTCAATTGTAGATCCTGTCGATGCACAGACTGTGTATATTGGTGGAATAGATTTACATAAAACAACGGATGGTGGGGCAACTTGGAATATGGTTTCTCATTGGTATGGGGGTTTTGATTTACCTGAAGTCCATGCAGATCAACATGCGATAGCATTTCGTCCCGGTGATTCACAATATGTGGTTTTTGGAAATGATGGAGGTATTCACGTTTCTGATGATGGTGGTTCTAGTTATAATCATAGAAACTCTGGATATAATGTTACCCAATTTTATTCTGTTGCTATGCATCCTTCTGATGATGAAAATTATTATCTTTCAGGAGCTCAAGACAATGGGACACAACAATTTGTAAATGCAAGTGGTGTGGTTTCCACAACGGAAGTTTCAGGAGGAGATGGCGCTTTTTGTTTTATTGACCAAAATAATCCAGATTATCAAATTTCATCCTATATTTATAATAATTATTATTTAAGTACGGATGGAGGTGCCGAATTTTGGGGAATAACAAATTCACAAAGTGGACGTTTTATTAATCCATGTGATTATGATAATAATGCAAATATTTTATATTCTGCAATTGATGCAGATTCTATTTGGGCTATTTCAATTCCACAAGATGGCAGTGACATTACAGCGGCCTCAATTGGCATTGGCTTGGGAGATTTAGCTTCTCATTTCAGAGTATCTGATTTTGCAGATAACACCTTATTTATTGGGACTGGAAGTGGGCGGGTGTTTAAGATGATTGAATCAACAGCTTCTAATCCGACTATTACAGAAATAACGGGTTCCTCGTTCCCCACAGCTTATGTCTCATGCATCGAGTTGGGTGAATCAGAAGATCAAATATTGGTTACCTTCTCAAACTATGGCGTTTCATCTATTTGGGAATCTTTAGACGGTGGAACAAGTTGGATAGAAAAAGAAGGGAATCTACCCGACATGCCTGTTCGTTGGGCATTATATAATCCAACCAATAGAAATGAAGTTTTGCTCGCAACTGAATTAGGGGTATGGAATTCGATTAATTTTAGTGACTCATCACCTAATTGGCTTCCATCAAATACAGGATTAGCAAATGTTCGAACCGATATGTTTCAAATTCGGGAAGATAATTTGATTGCAGCAGCAACCCACGGAAGAGGCTTATTTACAAGTGATGGTTTTCAAAAAACGCCTATAGCCTCGATAAGTACGGACGCTATTTCGGTAAGTATGGGTCTTGATGAAAGCATCGAAGAATCATTTACAATCTCAAATATTGGTGAAGATGGTTCTGTGCTAAGTTATCAAATCGTTCTAGATTTTTATAATTTACTAGCTGATACACTCTTTTTTGAAAATTTTGATGGTGAAGGTATTCCTGAAGGATGGACTTCATCGTCAAATGCAGTTGGCTGGCAGTTCGGGACAACATCAGGTACCTACTTTAACCCTCCACCCTTTGATGGTAATTATGCTTATACCAATGATGACGCGAATGGTAACGGGAGTGATGGCAGCGTTGATTATTTAATCATGCCATTATTAGATTTGACAAATGCAGGGTCTGCAACGTTGAAATTTTCATCTTATCTTCCTCCGGAACAGTTTAATATAATACAAGCAGGAAATGTTGAAGTATCTACAAATGCAGTTGATTGGACACTATTACATACGGTGTTAAATGGATCTAACTGGTCAAATATCGAAATCGATTTATCAAGTTTAGTTGGCGAATCAGTGTATGTCCGATTTCATTCTGACGATAATGACGCTTGGGCTTATGGCTGGGCGATAGATAATGTCCTTATTGAGACTACACAAGCGTGGCTATCTGTTAGTCCTTCATCAGGCGCCTTAGATGCAAATGTTCCCGAAACGATTGTTGCTTCATTTAATTCAGCAGGATTGTCTGAGATTATTTATACAGCAAATTTATCTGTGGTACATAATACTGGAATAGATACCATAGCAATCACAATGGATTTATCGGAGACAGTCAGTATTGCTGGAGATATTTCAATTCCAACTACATTTGCATTGCATCAAAATTACCCAAATCCATTTAATCCCATTACTACATTGAGTTACGAATTACCAGAACGGGCATTCGTAAATATTACAATTTATGATATGCTTGGGAAAAAGGTAAAAACCTTGATAAATCAATCTCAAGGAGCAGGATATAAAACCTTAAAATGGAATGCTACAAATGATTACGGTAAACCTGTAAGTGCTGGAATGTATGTTTATACCATTCAAGCAGGAGATTATAATCATAAAAGGAAGATGACTCTTTTAAAATAAAAGATTATTCATTTGATATAATGCCTGATCAACCATCAATTGGGTGTTTGATCAGGCATTAAAAGTTATATTATTGTCAGTATAATGTTTTACTTATTACTCCGGCATGGTTTAGTCGTATGATTATTAGGATTTCACCCATTTTTAATGACCCCTCCCCGAACTTGTTTCGGGAGAAACACAAAGGGGTGTAAAATTACGGTTAATTGCCGCCGGAGTAATACTAATTAAACCTGACAAACGAAACTGCAGCCGTCCATTCTTTTTGCTCAGGGGAATGAACCAGACCTAGAATAAATCTGTTAGCAAATGTTGCTCCTATATGGAAGGATGTATAAGTTATCTTTACATCATCAAATGAAAAGGTTATTGGATTAAAAACAGGTGTTGTTTCTTCCGTAAAATAAATGCCAATTGTTGGGGTACTCACTGGATGGAATTCAAAGTCAATCCATTGGGTAATGGCACGAGCCGTACGGAAGCCAACTGTATTTAGTTGGAAAGGTGTTATCGAAATCTTTTGATCGAGGGCAACATAAAGCAGTGAAACATTTGCATACCGATGATCATCTGTAATTGACATTAACTGTTTTTGCCGAAGTTCAGCATTTTCACGTAACGCAATACTCCCTATAAATATGCCATGTGTCATGCCAAGCACCGCGGGGCGTATAAATAAATTTTTCTTACCAAAAAAAAGTCCACCTATTTGAAATGTGTAATTTTTCTTGTCTCTTTGAACAAAAATACCACTGGGGACGCCATCAGCTTCCCAAGAAGCCCATCTTCCAACCACAGTTGTATTTATATCTTGTTCAAATTCATTTCCGCGTATTTTTCCTATGAAAGCAAATGTGTTAAATGGTCCACCAATCATGGCTCCTGCGCCAGCAAAGGATCCTGAATTTGATCTATCTTGCCGTGTCCCGGCTATTCCGATAATACCGAATTTATACATATCAAGTTTTCCAGCAGTATAAAGAGACTGGGTTTGTTCTTTCTCCATCATTCGAACTTCATTTAATGTATGCCCATTAAATGACTCAAATCCTACACGAAACCAATATCCCTTTTTTGGCCTATAAGTAGCACGGCTCATAAATGTCAGATTCGTTTTAAGTGAATCTTTGATTGCATCGACTGTTCCACCGATTTGAAGTTGAAACAATTTTTTATTTTTTAAAGGAAACCAAACACCGCCGCCCGTTAATTGGGTTACTCGAAATTCATTTCGAGTATTCCATCCATTATCCATTAATCGGAAAAATAGAGTTTTATTAAAATTATTCATTTGATAATAATTGATAGAAGAAATGGCTTCACCATCATCTTGAATGATTGAAACTTGTGTTTCCGAAGATGGAAAACTGTCTTCCCCTTTAATCAAAGATGAAAGAAGGATTACAGAGGTAAGTATGTGAAAAATTAAACGTATCATGAAGGATAGAATATAATAAGATATAGATGTCTTATAATATAAAAAAAATGGTTTTGGGGGAACGCGTATAATAGTGCTTTTGTTAAGCGTAGTGAATTAATAATCTGGCGAATAATAGTCGCCTGCCTGTTCGTAGCGGATCGCAGACAGGTAAGTTATTTTGATTTTCTTACCTTGCGTATCCCCAGCACCTTTTTATTCCCCCATTGTGGGGGATGTAGGGGGGGCTCAATAAATGGGCAAAGGGGGATTGATGGGGGTTATCAATAATGAAAGAAAATTAAAAATACGATTAATCCTCGCCACCGTAATAGCTTAATTCTTATAGGTTAAAATCATGGAATTATTTTTAAAAATACTTTCATTTTCATTTTCCTTTAAATAACCCATCATAATAGAATGTCCATCGATAGACAAATGATTTGGCTCATGATTAATGTTTGTCATATGTATAGGTTCTTTACCAAAGGAAAGTGCGCACGTATTTTCAGGGCAAATCAATATAGAAGTATCACCCATAGACGAATAAGAAGTTAAATCATGGCAGAAAGTATAAGATTGTTTTGTGAACTGTCCTTTTTGACCTAAAATAATTTCCGGACTATTTGAAGTGTATAAACAAGCGGCATAAAAGGGCAGTAGTGTTTGAAAAATAAGCCATTCCATGGAATGGGCTTTTAAATCGGTATATATTTTTTCTCCACCTGATAATTTCATACTTTGTTGAATGCCATTCGTATTGACTAAAAGATTATAATGACTTAATTGAATTACTTTTTTATTATCCATAAAAAGGACAGCTTCATCCCTAAGGTTTGGTTTGTGCTTTGGGATGTAAGTGGGTTCAAATTCAGAAATAATTGAGAAAAGATCAATATCGTTGGGAATAATATTTTTACCATAAATGGATTTTAGGGATGAATCATTTGGCGATTCATTTGCTATAACAATTGTGGCGCCCAAATACCAAATACCAAAAGCAATTATTTCGCTAAAGGGAAAGGCTAATGGAGGCAAAAATAGGCGGTCTTTGGATTTTAAACCTAGGCTCTCTAACCAATGAGCTGTTTGTTGAACTTTTTCAAAAAATAGTTTATTTGTTATTCCCAGAGAATCATAAACAACAAGATTTGCGTGTTTAACATTTTGACCTTCAATGAGAGCGCTGGTATTTGGATAAGGAACCATATATTCAATCGGTTCAACATTTCCTAAACATTGGGCTTGATATATTCTATTTTGTAAATCTTGATTCATTTTGTCACTCAAAGGAGATTGTTGAAATAAGTTCCAACATTATTAATGGTTTTTCGCAGGAGAATTTATAAATACATTTCATTGGTTAGGCAGTGAAATGAACCACCGGCGTACCGATAATAAGTGAGGGGTGAAACAAAGCGCTCAACACCCAAGGATATGATTAATTCTTCAACTCCCGGTGTTAAAAAAGGTGCGCTATTTAACATTACACCTGGCCCAATCAATGTATTGACAGCATAATTTCCAAGTTCCTTGCCTTCACCCGAAGCATCAACAGGATCTATATCAATACATTGTATATCTAATTCACGTATATGATTAATACTTTCAGAGTGAATCATTTTTTTTGAAAGAATACACGCAACCAATTCACTCTCTGAATTAATAACTGGACTAAATACAGTGTCTAAATGATACCCTTCCGATTGAATCAAACAATAAAAGTCGGGCTTAACGATAGACCTAACAAAATCGTGCCCTTCTTTACTGGATCGAGATAGTCCACCAAAGTAATAGGTTCCATTCTGAGTCTCCAATAAAAACACTTCCCCGAACTCTAGAAATGCGTTATCAGGAAGGTGTATAATCTCTTTCTTAAAAATTTTCTGCATTGTTTCAGCGTGGGAATCTGCTTCAATTTGTCTATCGATGGCGCTAAATCGAGCTTTAATCCAATAATCTTTATAGAATAGGCCTGAATCTCTCACAAAAACAGCATCGTGATGTAAAGAATTAGGTTGATTTAATTTCTCAGGAAAAGGGAGTAAATGTACCGTAAATCCAGCTTTTTTAATTGTTCGAATAAAATGTTCGAATTCTTGTTTTAATTTTATTTGGTTGGGAATAATATTATGCTCATTTGCGTAAACAGTTGCATAATTCAAACTGTTTTCGGATTGCCCTTTGTGAATAGGATATCCGTTATACCAACACCCCTTTATTGCTCCGTTTTCAGGTGGCAAATCAATTAGTATAATTTCATTCATCAAATGAGTTTATTTTTTTCTTTTGATCTCAAATCGATCCGTTGTGCGAACATAGCCATTTGCGCCGGCAAGACGGCCAATTGGTTTAAGTGCATCCAAATCGATACGGCCATTTTCATATAACTGTTCATCCACATGAAAAAGAATAATTGTCCCTAAAACCAGAGCACCGCTTCCAGGGCTTCCATCCCCAATTTCAATAATCTGGTTTAACTCGCACTCGAAGGTGATTTTAGATTCGCCCACCCGCATTGATTGAATCTTTTCACATGGAATTGGTGTAAGTCCGGATGGGTCAAACTCACTTACATCGGGTGGAAATTCTATCGCAGTTTTCACCATTTCTGCAGCAAAAGATTCACTGACAATATTTAGTGCAAAAACGCCCGTGTCTTGGATATTCTTAAGCGTGTCCTTGATATTTCCATCGGTCCCGCGACGTACAGGACAGAATGAAATTGTTGGCGGATTTGAGCACACTCCATTGAAAAATGAGAAAGGCGCTAAATTATCAATCCCATCTTTGGATTGGGTAGAAACAAACGCAATGGGGCGAGGAACGATTGACCCAATCATGAGTTTATAATTATCCTTAAAGGACTGCTGTTTAGGATCAATAATCATGATTCTTTCCATGAGTAGGGATAATTAATATCATCAATTTCATCCAAAATTTCCGCATATTGAAGTGGAGAAAAAGTGTCAATCATGACTGCGAGTTCAACGGTTTCTTTCTTCCCAAGAGATGCTTCAATTTTTCCTGGTTGCGGACCATGGGGTAATCCCATCGGGTGAACTGTCATTGATTCCGGTTCGATGCCTTTTCGGCTCATAAAATTTCCCTTCACATAATATAATACTTCATCCGAATCCACATTACTGTGAGCATAAGGTGCGGGAATGGCGTCATCATGATAATCGTAAAGCCGAGGAACAAATGAACAAATTACAAAACCAGGAGATTGAAATGTTTGATGAATGGGTGGCGGTAAATGCACTTTTCCTGTGATGGGCATGAAATCATTAATATTGAAAATCCATGGAAAGTAAAATCCATCCCATCCCACTAAGTCAAATGGATGGTGTTCATAAGAATACGTTTGGTATCCACCTTGAAGACGAACAAGTACATCAACAGGATTATTATGGTTTTTCGGTTCTGCGAAATTAGGTGTACGGACATCTCTTTCACAAAATGGAGCATCTTCCATAAGTTGCCCAAATCGATTTCGATAGCGATTGGGTGTTTCAACGGGCCCCGATGATTCCACTACTAACATGTGTATGGGATCTTTAATGATTAATTGCCAAATAACTCCGCGTGGAATGACGACATAATCTCCATGTTTAACGTCCATATTCCCAAAATTGGAGCAGAATTGACCTGTTCCTGATTGTATAAATAATACTTCATCATAATGTCCATTTCGATATAATACATCCATAGATTGATCTACATGAGCTTTATGAATAAACATATCCTGATTAAATAAGAGTGGAATTCGAGCAGAAATAGCATCTCCTGAAGATTGCAATTGATGGGTTCTGAAATGGCGATTTCTATGAGTATCTTTCAACGGTTTAATATCAAATGGAATCCAATCCCCAACAGCTGTTACTGTCGTAGGGGGATTATGATGATATACATTAGAATAAATGGAACTGAAGCCTTCCCTGCTAATCAATTCTTCCCAATATAAAGAATGATTCGTATCTCTAAATTGAATATGGCGTTTTTCTGGAACGGTACCGCGTTTTTGGTAAAATGGCATTATCTCTCTCTTCTTCCTGTTATGTAAAGATTTTCAAACCGATCCAATAAAGCTTTCTTTAAAGTCGCATTTTGGAGATGTTGAATAAGCGAATTTACATCTATGTATTTATCAATTGTTTTCTTGTTTTGGATCATGCGTTCGAGAGCTTTATCAAATAAATAATTTCCTCCCGACACTTTATTTAATTCATAATTCTGGGGCGAAACTGCTAACATAATAAATGGTTTTAAATAGGATCGGTCACCCGATTCTCCAATGCGCATCCAGCTATGCTCCCAAATATGATGCGCTTTGGGGTAATCTTGTTGATTGAAAGCTTCAATCCCAAGATAAAATTCATCCATTTCATTTTCACCTTTTGATTGCACAGATTGATGCGGATGAACTCCGATATTATTAAGATTATTTGATGATGTTTTTTTCATTTTTTTGATTTATCCAAAATACCTCTTTTAATTTGTAATCGAGGTTTCCTGAAATTTAATATTAGCACAGTTTATAACTATAGGTGTTAAATCATTTCATTTATTATTCATTTTCATCTGTGGAAGGAATTATTGAATTGTATTTTCGAGTGTACCTAGTCCTTCAATTTTCATTTTAACTGAGTCACCTTTTTTGAGCCACCCATTCGTATTCTCTGGACCAAGTTCTAAGATACAGCCCGTTCCAACCGTTCCGGAGCCAATATAATCTCCGGCAAATAGTTTTGTATTTTGGCTTGCACGTTCAATCATATTGGAAAATGAATGGTACATATCAGATGTTTGTCCATCAGAATATAATTCTCCATTAATGTGACATGTCATTTTAAGATTCAATTGTCCATCATTATTAAGCAATTCATCTGGTGTTACCATATAGGGCCCAAAACTCGTTGCGAAATCTTTCCCTTTAGCCGGACCGAGATTTAGGCGCATTTCTTCTCTTTGGAAATCGCGTGCCGACCAATCATTGCAAATGGTGTACCCTCCAATATAAGTATGCGCATTATCACTGGAAATATTTTTCCCGCCTTTGGCGATGATGGCTGCAATTTCTAATTCATAGTCTAATTCTTGGCATGGTTCTGGGTATGGAATATTCTCTAAATGGCCAAATAAAGCTGTTGGGTTTGAAAAGTAGAATACAGGCACTTTATACCAAAGTGGATCTATCTCCAGTCCCCGGTTTTTTCTGGCTGTTTTGACATGCTGTTCAAATGCATAATAATCTCGAAATGTTCTCGGATCAGGTACTGGTGGCAAAAATTGAACCGAATCTAAAGAAACAGCAATAGATTTCTCATGGGCGGAATAAGTATGTATAAGTGAGTCGGGTAAAGAACGCTCTAACTTTTTTAAGCTTTCAAATGAATCATCCCAATTTTCCAGTGCCCTTTTTAAGGATGTAGGAATGGACAAAAATTCTTGATTTCCTTGGGAATCATTTATAAAAATTGCCGCATACAAAATATCAACAACATAATTGTCACGTATAAACCCGAATCGGGGTTCTGTACCTACAATCCGTGTATAGGTCACAAATTTCATTTAGAGATTTCCTCGTTTTTCCTGTTCGATTTCGATGGACTCAAATAAGGCTTGAAAATTCCCTTGACCAAATCCACGTGACCCTTTTCGCTGAATAATTTCATAAAAAAGTGTTGGGCGGTCTTCAACGGGCTTCGAAAATAATTGTAATAAATAGCCTTCTTCATCTCTATCCACTAAAATGCCCAATTCTTTTAATGGCATTAAAGCCTCATCAATTGAGCCAACGCGTTCTGAGAGTTCATCGTAATACGAATCAGGAACATATAGAAAATCCACACCATTATTTCGGAGAGCCGTAATTGTTTTAATAATATCATCCGTGAGTAAGGCTATATGTTGAACTCCCGGTCCTTCATTAAAATCTAGGTATTCTTCAATTTGCGATTTTTTTAATCCTGAAGCCGGTTCGTTTATGGGGAATTTTACTTTCCAGTTTTTGGACCGCATGACACGACTTTTTAAGGCTGAAAATTTGGTTGATATATCGTTTTCATCGAATACAACAAAATTGGTGAATCCGAAAATGTCTTCATAGAAATCACGCCATTCATTCATTTTCCCTTCTTCCACATTTCCCACAATATGATCGATGAGTAGAAGTCCAGAGTCTTCTGAGTTTACAGTAGGTAAGTCCAGATGTATATAGCCTGGAGCCCATAATCCATTATAAGCTTTTCGCTCCACAAATGAATGAATGGTATCACCATACGTTTTAATGGCGGATTTTCGATAAATCCCATTTTCATCTTCCCAGTCTTTGGAAGGGTGAACCGACTCAGCGCCTCGACTCACGCATGAGTCATGAGCTGTCTGATCGCACTCCACTTTAAACGCAATATCCCGAACGCCGTCTCCATGTTTAGCCAACCAATCAGTTGCTGGATGATTAGACGTTAAAGGTGTCGTTATAACAAAATAGATTTGATTCTGTTTTAAAACATAACTGACTCGGTCTTTTTGTCCTGTCTCAGGCCCGGCATAAGCATAAGGTTGCATACCAAAGGCTGTGCGATAATAATGCACTGCTTGTTTCGCATTTCCCACATAGAATTCAATATGATCGAGTTCGGTAATGGGGAAATATTCTTTACCTGTCCATTCTGTTGTAATGATTGCCATTTAATTTTCCTTTAAAATTTCTTTTAATTTTTTAATTATTCCACGATTCTGTTCCATGGTTCCAACACTGATTCGTATTGCATCTGGCCATCCAAATGCATTCAATTGCCGAACGATATAACCTTGTCTAAATAATTTTTCTGTTATGAGTTTGGCTCCTTCTTCAGAATCCCAGAGTGTAGTAATGAAATTAGTCGCAGATGGTACCGTTTTAATATTCATCATAGAGAGATTCTTTTCTAAAAAGGAAATGCCATCTTGAGTTACTTTTAATGTATTCTCTAAATGGCTCTGATCCATTAATGCACCTAACCCAGCTGCTTGAGCTGGGAGAGATGGCTCGAACGGTACTTTCACTTTAATAAGATTTTCAATTAAATTTTTGTGAGCAAGGCCATAACCGATTCGTGCGCCAGCTAATCCATACGCTTTTGAGAAAGTTCGTAGTGTAATCACATTGTCATATCGATATGTCATGGAATCGGGGTAGTCTGGTTTATCTTTAGCAAATTCGTAATATGCTTCATCCAAAATAATGAGACATCTTTCTGGAACGTGTGTATAAAACTCATCAAATTCGGATCGAGTGATATAGGTACCCATGGGATTGTCTGGGTTTGCTAAATATATTATTTTCGTATAATCTGTTATCTTTTCACCGATGGCTTTTAAATCGTATCGATAGTTTTTCATTGGAAGCCAATGAGCTTTTCGTCCAGAAGCGTTTGCCAAGACTTTGAACCCAATAAAACTGTTTTTAGCCGAAATGAGTTCATCATCCGTAAGCAAAAATGTTCGCATTATCGTGGACATAACCCCTTCAGAACCTGCGCCTAAAATAACATTATCAATCATCACATTATATTTTTTAGCTAAAGCATCCCTTAAATGATATCCAGATGCTTCTGGGTAATAATGCATATTCTTCATCACAGAATTCATTGCATCTATGGCTTTTGGAGACGGACCTAGTGGGTTTTCATTTGATGCCATTTTAACAAATGACTCTAACCCTAATTCTCTGCGAGCTTGATCTACGGATTTCCCAGCTTTATAGGCTGTGAGCTGCTTGATATATGACGGAACTAACGCCATCAGGATACGGCTAGTTTTGATTCTTGTTTAAAGGTAGATAACACGACAGACGTTTTCATATTTTGGACATTGGGAAGAGCTGATAGTTGATGTAGAATAAATTCTTCATAACTTGGAATATCTTTTGTTGCAACTCGTAAAAGAAAATCAGCTTCGCCTGTAATATGGTGGCATTCTAAAATTTCGGGTAATTCACTGATTGCATTAAAAAAACTTTCGACAGGTGTTTCTCCATGTCTAGCTAACTTTACTTCAACAAAAGTAAAACACGTATATCCTGCTTTTTGCGGATTTAATAAAGCAATATATTTATCAATTAAGCCACTGCTTTCTAACTTTTTTACTCGCTCCAATGTGCTCGAGGGCGATAAGGAAACGCGTTTGGCTAGCTCTGCATTTGTAATGCGACAATTGGATTGTAACTCATCCAATAATAGTCTGTCTATTTCATCAATAATCATATATAAATTCTTTAAAAAGGTTAATAAGCAAAAGAAAATATGGAAAACATACCAAAATACCAAACTATATACTGCATGTCTTCTTTTGTTATATTAAAATTAGAATTAGGGAGATAATGGTTTATTTATGAATAAACTTGGACCCATTATGAGCCATTATTTATGAAAATTGAAGGTCCATTAATTCCAGCGCGATTCGTTTCGCGTCCTAATCGATTTATCACTATTGTAGAAGTTGATGGGAAAAGTGTTGTTAGTCATTTACCTGACCCGGGTCGATTAAAAGAAATTCTTATCCCTGGAGTGGAATTGTTGGTTCGACCCGCACCCAAAAACGCAAATAGGAAGACTAAATATTCTACAGTTATGGCTCAAAAAGATGGACAATGGGTGTCACTTGTTTCAGCTTTACCTAATCAATTCGTTAAAGAAGCGTTAATGAAGGATGAGTTACCCATGTTTAATGATTTTACATTTATTCGTCCTGAAATTACTAAAGGTAAGCATCGTTTTGATTTCCTACTTGAATCTCCCAGTGGATCTCCATTTTTCCTTGAGGTCAAATCAGTGACATTTGTTAATAATGGTTTAGCACAATTCCCGGATGCTGTTACTGCTCGTGGAACTAGACATGCAATTGCCTTATCAAATATTGCTAAAAGTGATGGGCCAGATGAAGCTGGGATTTTGTTTGTATGTCAGCGACCAGATGCAGACCGATTTAGCCCAATGTGGGAAAGAGACCCTGTATTTAGCAAGGCATTATTGGAAGCAAAAAAGTCCGGAGTCACCCTTTGGTGTATAACGACGCATGTTTCAAAAACACATATGCAATATTATCGGGAGATTCCATTAAATTTAGCGCCTTTATGATGCTACTTGATCTAAGATAATTGGAGTATTCATTGTATTCCTTTTTTAAGAAGAGCCCTTTTTTAATCTTCATTGGAATCTCACTTTGGTTCTGGGTGAGTTGCGCGGCGGTTAAACAACCTCCAGGTGGTCCTAAGGATATTCAACCACCAGAACTTTTATTTACTCATCCTATGAGCGGTGCTACCCATTATTCAGGTGGTGAAATTGAGTTAATATTTAATGAATATATAGATGAAAAAAGTATCGCATCTGCATTCAACATTTACCCTCAACTTTCAAAAAAACCGGATATTTCCTATAAGGGAAAGAAAATTATTATACATATTCCGGATTCGTTAAATAGAAATCAAACTTATATATTGTCCTTGAATCGTAATTTGAAAGATGAACATGGTGTACCCATTCCAGAAAATATACAAATCGCTTTTAGTACGGGCGCATTTATAGATCAGGGGGAAATATCCGGTCGCGTGTTTGATGATGGTGATGTTTCAATTCATCTTTGGCGAATAAGAGAGACAGATGAAAAACCGTTTTTTGAAAAATTACCTGATTATATCACCGATGCAAGCGATGAAGGGTATTATCAATTTCAATATTTATCGCCAGGAAATTATCAAGCAATGGCTGTCAAGCGTTCAACAGCAGGAATGATGTTAATTCCTGATCGAATGGCATATGGCTTTCCTTGGGTAAATCAGGTCCATATTGATTCTGCCTCTATACAATCTAACATCAATATGATTATTGAACAGCAGGCCCATCCCATCCGTTTACTTAGAAGTGAATGGACTGACCTTTCATGGGGGAAAGCAATTTTTAACCAAAATATAACCGATTGGGAAAACATGCTATCTCTCACAATTATGAACGGGGATTCGCTTGTACCCATCTTGAGAGCATCCTCTCATAAAATGGATTCATCAGAAATAATTCTAATTCCAAAAAGTAACTTGAATTCAGACCATACATATGTGTTAAATATTCCAAGTGTGATGCGTGGCAATGATATTTTGGTCGATTCAAGTAAAGTCCGTTTTTCTACGCCAACTCAATTGGATACAACTTACCTAAAATGGGTTGATCAAAAAGCGACTATGACTTTTGCCCCAGACCCTGATTCGATTTTATCCGTGATACTTCCTTTTTCACGGCCCATTAGCCTAAATAAAGATTCCTTATCATTATCCATCCAATTGTCAGATTCAATTCCAGTGGAATATGAATTAAATATTATGGATGAAATGCAATTATCTATTTCACCCCTCGTCAAATGGGAACAAGAAAAAATATATAAACTCCAATTAAACCCAATTGGAATAATCCCAATATCGGGTAAATCGATGATTGATTCTTTATTAGAGCTACAGATTCAGACAACGCGCTACGAACCCACGGGTCGATTAATATTATCTGTAAAACGGGGATCCATCCAAAATATAAAATCCGTATTAATGTCTGCGGAAAAATCGCAATATATTTTAACAAAAAGTGTAAATTCCAATGCTCTATTTGACTATGTAAAAGTACCGGAAGGACGTTACCGGTTAATGTTTTTTTCAGATATGAATCAAAATAACAAAATTGATGCCGGCCGCGCGGAACCATTCCAAACGGGCGAGTGGTTTACGTTCTATCCTGACACGATTGACATTCGTGCAAATTGGGATTTGGAATTAAAAACAATCTATTTGGAGACTAAACCATAAAATGTATGCTGTAATATTAGCTGGAGGGAGTGGGACACGATTTTGGCCATTAAGTCGATCCAATAGGCCTAAACAATTACTATCCATTGTTGGAGACATGTCTATGCTTCAAATGACCGTCGATCGTTTGAAGAAAATCAAAAAAATCAAAGACATTTATATTATAACTAGAGCTGACTTAAAGAAAACCATCCAAAAAGAAGTTACAGGCATTAAACCCAAAAATATTTTTACTGAACCTGAAGGAAAAAACACAGCTCCTGCAATTGCATTGATGGCTTTGCATATAGAAAAGAAAGATCCAGATGCTGTGATGGGAATATTCCCAGCGGATCACTTAATTGTAGGTCATCAAAAATTTCAAAAAGCTGTTAATCATTCGATTCATCTTGCGAGGAAAAATCATTCTTTAGTTACGATCGGGATACAGCCAACATTCCCTTCAACCGCTTATGGCTACATTCAATTCAGCGAAAAAAGCGAAGAAGACCATATAGATGGGTATCATGTAGTCACTTTTGCAGAAAAGCCACACCAAGATTTAGCTAACAGATTTGTTGATAGTGGTGACTTTTTGTGGAATGCGGGTATTTTTATTTGGAAAGTGAGTACCTTTTTTAACGGTCTCCAAATTCATATGCCTGACTTAAATGAACATATGGGGCTTATTCGAGATAGAATCAAAAAGAAAGAATCATTTGATGATATTTGGAGCTTGATTTCACCCGAATCTATAGACTATGGTTTATTGGAGAAGGCCAAAGACATTTTTGTCATAAAAGCAGAATTTGATTGGAATGATCTAGGATCTTGGAATGCTGTTTATGAATATTTTTCTAAATCAAAAACCGAGAATGTTGTTCGTGGTTTAGGGGAAGTACAAGAGGGTAATAATAATCTTATATTAAGTAAAAATAAATTTACAGCTGTCATTGGGGTAGATAATTTAGTTGTTATTAATACAGACGATGCGACCCTAGTTGTTCCAAAAGATCAAGTCGAAAAAGTAAAAGATTTAGTTGCTTGGCTAAAAAAACATAACCATGAAGATTTAGTCTAATGAAAAAAGATAAACTGCTTGAAGAATTTGAATCATTGGGTGAAAGGCTCGGTGTAAAAATAGTAAAAGGTAAAGGGAACTTCGTTGGAGGTACTTGCCATATCAATGAAGAAAAAGTGATTGTAATCAATAAAACTAAACCTGTTGAACAAAGACTCAGAGTCTTAGCGTTGAGTTTTTTGGAATGGGATTTAGAAGGTATGTTTGTGATGCCGGCATTACGAGCATATATTGATGATATAAATACTTTAAACCTTTAAAATGCTTGAATAAAATAAAAGGTGTGATTACAATTCCACCCTTTTTTTACGGTAACCATCTAGATAAAAAGAGATATTAAAATGAAAAAATATAGTTCATCTGATATTAGGAATTTTGCCATTGTTGGTCATGGAACCACAGGGAAAACAACGCTAGCAGAAGCGATGCTTGTTTGTGGGAAAGAAATAAATCGAATGGGAACAGTTGAAGCTGGGAATACAGTTTCCGACTTTAGTCCAGGAGAAAAAGATAGACAAATATCTATCCATGCGGTGCCACTTCATATGGAATGGCAAGGAACAAAATTTAACATGATTGATGCTCCCGGATATTCAGACTTTATTGGTGAAACGACGGGAAGTTTGGCCGTTGTAGATATGGCGGTGGTGGTTGTTCATGCTGTAAATGGTGTTGAAGTGGGTACAGAAATGATGTGGGATATTGCGAATAAATATAGAATCCCAAAAGTGCTAGTTGTTAATGGATTAGACAGAGAACACACTCATTTTGACGAAGCGTTAGCCAAGGCAAAAGAGCGATTTGGAAATAATGTATTTCCAATGCAGCTTCCGGTAAATGCGGGTCCGGGATTTAACCAAGTGGTAGATGTTCTAAGAAGTGAACTCATTACTTATAAAGACGATGGTTCTGGTGAATATATAGAAGGTGAACTCCCAGCTGATTTAAAAGAAAAAGTTGAAGAACTCCATGGAGAACTTATTGAATATGTAGCTGAATCGGATGATTCATTATTAGAAAAGTTTTTTGATGAAGGTAGCTTAACAGAAGAAGAAATGAGAAGTGGCATCCATCACGCAATTCAAAATCAAGTATTCATACCTATGTTTTGTACTGCAGCGGATAGGAATATAGGCGTTGCTCGTCTTTGTGATTTTATTGGAAAATATGGTTCATCTCCTGTGGATAGAAAAATAGTTCATGGGACAGATCAATCTGGGAATGATATTGAAATATCATTAGATGGAAAAAATACCGTTCTTCAAGTTTTTAAAACGATGGCAGATTCACATGTGGGTGAATTATCCTTATTTCGCGTCTATGCTGGAACCGTTTCTATGGGCGATGATCTATATAATACTGCTCGAAATAAGACTGAACGATTTGGGCAATTATCTATCCTAAATGGGAAAAACCGCACACAAGTTGAATCCTTATCTGCTGGTGATATTGGTGCCGTTGTAAAATTAAAAGACACACATACGGGTAATACGTTATGTAACCCAAGTAAAAAAGTGAGCTTACCTGAAATTGAAATGCCCAACCCAAATATTCATGCTGCTATTGTTTCTAAACAAGGTGATGAAGAGAAATTGGCGATTGGTCTTTCTACACTTCATGAAGAAGATCCAACATTCGTGTATCGAGTGGATGGTGAAGTGCATCAAACGATTATTTCGGGGCAAGGTGAATTACACCTTCGAGTGAGTACCGATCGTTTGAAAAATAGATTCAATATTGAACTTCAGCTTATTGAGCCAAAAGTCCCATATAGAGAAACTATTTTAAAGAAGGCAGAATCTAAATATCGGCATAAAAAACAATCCGGTGGTGCGGGTCAGTTTGCAGAAGTATGGATGAGAATAGAGCCAATGCAGCGAGGGGAAGGTGTCGAATTTACCCATTCATTAGTTGGGCAAAATGTAGATCGTGTCTTTGTCCCATCTGTTGAAAAAGGTGTTAATACTGCATGTACGGATGGCATTATAGCCGGATGTAAAGTTGTGGATTTAAAAGTGAATTTCTATGATGGAAAAATGCACCCTGTGGATTCTAAAGATATTGCTTTTCAAACAGCGGGTAAACATGCTTTTAGAGAAGCTTTTTTGAATGCAAGGCCTTGTTTACTTGAACCGATCATGGATATTGAAGTCAAAGTACCTGAGGATTTTATGGGCGACATTATGGGCGATATTTCTGGTAAACGTGGGAAAATTATGGGCATGGATGCGGATGGATCTTTCCAAATTATTAAAGCTCAAGTTCCACAGGCTGAATTATATCATTATGCCACAACTGTACGTTCATTAACGGGCGGTCGAGGGCTTCATAAAGAAACATTCAGTCATTATGAAAAAATGCCTAAGGAATACGAAAATAAAGTCATTGCATCACAAAAAGAAAAAGATGATGAATGATTAAATCGTATAACTTTTGTTTTAAATATTATGGATAGACTTTGGGCCCCATGGCGAATGGAGTATATCCGTTCACCTAAAGAAAAAGGGTGTGTGTTTTGTGACAAGCCAGCAAAAAATGATGATCGTTCATCTCTCATTTTGGCTCGTGGTAAATATTCATATGTGTTAATGAATTTGTATCCTTATAATAATGCGCATTTAATGGTGACTCCCTTTAACCATGAGAGTAATACGCAATCCTTACCATCAGAAACCCTAAATGAAGTTATGTGGTTTTCGGACAAAACTATGGAAATATTAAAGGAGAAACTTTCAGCAGAAGGATTTAATTTCGGGGCTAATATTGGATCAGCAGGGGGTGCGGGGATTGAAGAACATATTCATTTTCACATTGTGCCAAGATGGTCTGGAGATACAAGTTTTATGCCTGTCTTAGGACAAACCAAAGTACAGGTTTCAGGTTTACAGGAAACATATGATTTACTGAAACCTGCATTTAATCAATTAATGGAGACACAGTAATGGAACTTAGTTTTGCGAGAACATGGCTGCCCTACATTTATCTTTATGGTGTTGGGGGTATTATATTTTTAGCGGGTATGTTTATCATTTTTAAATCAAAATCGATAAATATAATGAGACCTCGCCATAAAAAATGGTTTGATGTTTTGATATTTGGATTCCTATGGTATATGTTTTTACACGGGTTTTCAATTTTAGCTGCATTAAAATTTTAGGAGAGGAATAATGGAACAAGTATCATCAACATTTTGGATAATCATCTTTGGTTATTTTACACTTATACTCGGATTTGGGTCATATTTTGCAAGGTATAATAAAACCACCAATGATTTTTTCTTCTCTGGTCGACGGTTTTCTTGGTGGCTTATTGCAATGTCAATTGTGGCAACTGGCGTGGGTTCACATTCATTCTTAAAATACTCAGCTAAGGCGTATGAGCATGGATTTTCATCGACCATGACATATATGAATGATTGGTTCTTCATCCCTTTTTTCTTGTTCGGGTGGCTGCCAATTGTTTACTATACAAAAATAAAATCAATTCCAGATTATTTTGAAAAACGATTTGGACCTGGTGTTAGAAAATTGGCTACTTTTGCCATTTTGGGTTATATGATTGGTTACATTGCCATCGGATTTTTGACCATGGGAAAAACGCTACAGCCCATTTTAGGTTGGGATATTTATACCATTGTGGGTGTTGTCGCAGTAATTGCGGGTATTTATATTACGTTTGGCGGTCAAACAGCCGTGATATTTACAGATTTAGCGCAAGGATTTATTCTCATTTTTGCCGGGACACTTATTTTCGTTTTAGGTATTAATTATGTTGGAGGATTTTCTATTTTTTGGAGTTCATTGACACCGGAGTTTAAATTACCGCTGGCCCATTTTAATCAACCATCGAATTTTAATTTCACGGGTATATTTTGGCAGGATGGCGTGGCGGGTTCAGTCGGGTTTTTATTTATGAATCAAGGCTTAATCATGCGATTTATGGCGACGAAATCTGTAAATGAAGGACGAAAAGCCGCTGCATTTAATATTCTGTTTTTACTTCCGATTTCAACAGTCGTTGTCTCAAATGCCGGTTGGGTTGGGAAATCCATATCTGTGTTAACGCCTGAAAAATGGGATGCTACCGTCAAACTTGACCATGTATTTACTCAAGTTGCAAGTTTGATTACGACTTCTGAAGTCGTTTTTGCCTTCATCATTGCCGCGGTTGCAGCCGCATTGATGTCCACCGTTGATACCCTGATTAACGCGGTAGCTGCTGTGGTTGTTAATGATGTTTACAAACCTATCGTTAAAGACAGAGATGATAAACATTACCTCAAAGTCGCTATGATTGTATCTGCCGGTGCGACTGCTTTAGGGGCTATTAGTGTTGTCTTCTTTAATAACTTCCCAACACTTTATGAAGCCCATGGGTTCTTTCATTCAACCATGACGCCTCCATTAGTTGTGGCTATTTTCCTTGGTATATTTTGGAAAAGATATACAACAGAAGCTGCGGTTGCGACTTTTATCGGTGGTGCTTTTTTAATGTGGTTAGGGAATAAATATCCTGAAATTATGATTGCACCCTTTGACCATGGAATCGCCATGGATCCAGAACATCCTTATTCTTATATCCGCGCATTGTATAACACGCTAGTTTGTTTGAGTGTGGGTGTGATTGTCTCATTATTTACCACTCCAAAAACAGAAGCTGAAATGGATGGGATTACGGTGTGGTCTCTTGATAGAGCCCGTGAAAAGTTTAAAGGAAGTATGCCCAATGATAGAGAAGGTGGAAAACCTATTACGTCGTGGAAAATTGTTGATGGACAAGATGAACTCGTTCGTTTTTCACAAAAAGAGATGGACTTTATGGCCGCTGAAGTGGGTGATTTAGTCTATATATCTGACAGTCGCGGATGGTTAGGTGGATTAAAATCGTGCCACTCCGTTTATGGGAAAGCTCATGATGAAGAAGGTATGGTCTATCTATCTGCTAAATTAGCTGATTCAGCTATGTTCGTAGAAGGAAAAATGGTTAAATCTGAGAAAGAAATGTAACTTTGATAGGCAGGAAAAGTCTTTTAAATTCCCGGGCTTTTTTAAACAAGGTTTTATTAAAAAGACATATTCCGGAGTAGCTCAGTTGGTAGAGCAGGTGACTGTTAATCACTTTGTCGGGGGTTCGAGTCCCTCCTCCGGAGCCACGTGATAAACGGACATGGAAAATTCATGTCCGTTTTTTATTTTTATTCGCTAAACCCGCAGGTTAACAACCGTTTTACTAACTGTCGTAATATTTAAAGATACAGCGATGTGTCTCCCTAAATAATCGCATTTTACATGATACCGTAACGCAAGGGGTAACCATGAAACACCAGGGGTTTCATCACTTGCCCTTGCGATACCCTGTTTAGAACTCTCTTTTTCTCCGTTCGCTAAAACACGTTGGTTAACACTAATTTAGGGGATTATTTCTTTGTAACTATAATAATATAAACACATACAGTGATTATAGGGGTAAAATTGACTGTTAACCCACGTGTCG
>JADHUI010000011.1 GCA_016784605.1 Fidelibacterota bacterium
GGGTAATCCGAATCAAACAATGGGAATGGCTCTTTATAGCCCTGACGTCGAGGTAAAGAATAATATCATTATCAATTGTGAAAGAGGAATTACATCAACGTTTCTTCCGACAAATTGTGAAGATAATCCATTTGTATTGTCTGATGGCTTTAATAATATATGGGGAAATGAGCTAAATTATTGCAACATTTACCCATCAGAGACCGATGTTTCTGTGGACCCCCTTTTAAATAGCAATCACCAATTAACAGAAAACAGCCCTTGTATAGATGCAGGAGATCCAGACAGTCCTTTAGACCCGGATGGAACACGATTAGATATAGGCGCTTTTTATTTTGATAAAGTCCCCAATGCCCCTACAGGCTTTACCATTCTGGGAGATGTGGGAGATCATCCTGAATTAACTTGGGATGAACATGAAGAAAGTGATGTAAATGAATTCCTTATTTATCGAAGCCTGAATTATGGTGCTTTTCTTTTAACAGCAACCGTATCACAAACCAACTGGGTGGATACAGAAGTAACCATTAATAATGAAAAAAAGTTTTCTAATCGAGCCTGTTACTATATAAAGGCGGTTGATGCTATTATGCAAGAGTCTCCATCAACCACTCCCCAGTGTGAATCTGTCGATATTGGATTAAAGAAACAAGCGTTTACGCTTATCCCTAAAGTGTATGAATGGTCTTCTGCTCACCCAAATCCTTTTAATCCAACCACAACGATACAGTACGGTTTACCTGTTTCATCCCATATAACCTTTACCATTCATAATATGGTGGGACAGTTGATTAGAACCCTTCAATTAAGAGAGATACCTGCAGGGGTTCATTCGATTCAATGGAATAGTTTAAATGATGCGGGAGAGAAAGTCCCTAGTGGCATGTACATTGTTCAAATGAAAGCCATATCCACAAACGCAAAGAAGCATTTTACTAACGCACAAAAGGTTGTACTCCTAAAATGAGCGAAATTTTATTATCCATCAAAAACCTTAAAACGATATTCAAAGTCGGGAAAGATTGGTCGACCACCGTAAATAGCATTAGTCTCGATATTTTCAAACGAAAAACTCCATCATCTACTAACTCCTTAATAAAAGTTTATTACTATTTATTAACAATTGTTATTGGATTAGTATGCACGCTAAATGCAGATAAGAAGGATGTCGGTATTCATTTGTATGTGCCCTATAATTATTCGGTTATTGAAAATAGCTCTCATTTCAACCTATCTTTTCACGGAAGTCAACTTTCATACTATCCCTTAAAACAAAGGAATTCTATTGGGATTGGTATTAGTACCAAGATAAATGATAAGTTAAGAATAGAGTTTGACAATGAACTTTGGAATGTAAATATTGCACGCCCTGGGTTTGCAACTGGAGCAGGTGCATATAAACGATTAGATCAACTAATAAATTCGGTTCAAATCAATTACCTTTTATACACATTTAACTATCGTATTAAACTTATTGGTATTGCGAGTATAAGCTATATCAAATCGCAAATAGGAGATTATGGGTACTCAGAATCAAAAAAATATTTTTTAAATCCATATATTAAATATGCTCCATCAATTGGATATTCGATTGGTGGTGGAATACATTATGAATTAAATGAGAACATATCCATTGGGCTAAATATCGCAAATTCTACACACCAAATTTCAAATATTTTATCGAACCTATTTAATAAATCTGACTACATATTTTCACCGCTAAATATTAAACGTAGTCACATAAATTTTACATTATCATATAGGACTTTTTTATTTAACCGATAAATATATTATTTATGAACATTATATTATTCGTACGGCTCTTGCTTTTAATTTGGTTCACAACTGTATTTGTTAAAGGGGAACAATATGACCATAATATATTTAAAGGAAAACGAATTATAGAAATAAAGAATAATGGAAAAACAAAACGATATATAGATGGTGAAATAATAATTAAATTAAAACATATATCATTGATCGAAAGTTTTAATAAGTTCTTGAACGCTGAATTCGGAGACGTTTACCTTGTAAAGGAGTTTGATTTGCAAGATGTTGGTGTGTTTAATATTTCATCAAATCATTATTTACCTGACATATGTAATAAAATATATGAAACAGATTTTGTAAAATATGCGATTCCACATAGTATTATTCAAGAATCTTCAGTACCTAACGATATTAGCTATATTATAAATCAACAAAATGATTTCTCTGGAATGTATTTTCCTTTTGCATGGGAAATTGAGAAAGGTGATGATAATGTTAAAATAGGCATAATTGACAGTGGAATAGATATAGATCATGCAGATTTAGAATCAATTATTCTAGGATATGATTATATTGATAATGATGATTCTCCTAATGATGTTAGAGGGCATGGTACTGCGGTAAGTGGTCTAATTGGAGCTACAACAAATAATTTCTTAGGGATTGCATCGACTATGTGGAATAAATATATAGTTGTAGAAAAAATAATTGATGAAAATAATAATATTTCAATAATTGATTATTATGAGTCTGTCCATAACTTGATCGACAATCATCAAGTCAGGCTTATCAATGTTAGTATTGAAGACACCGATAATCCTGAAAATGAATTATTCTATAATGATTTGGCTGATTATGCATCATCAAATAATTGTCTTATAATAATTGCTGCCGGAAATTCTGGGCAAATATCTTATATGGCTAGGTCAGACAAAGTATTGACTGTCGGTGTTTCTAATATTGATTTCCCAAATTATAGTTATGGTCCTCAAATGGATATTTCCGCCCATGGGAAGGATATCTTTTCAACAATTTATAATGGCACTTATAGTAACTTTTATTTGGGATCAAATCGCAATTCGGGAACATCTTTTTCAACCCCATTCGTAACAGGAGTTGCTGGTCTTGTCCTCTCTAAAAATTCAAACCTAAATTATTCCGAATTGAAACAAATTTTAATTAACTCAACTGATGATGTACAGAAAAAAGATTTCTTTGGTAATTGGTTAATTGAACCAGGTTGGGATGAGTATACTGGGTTCGGCAACATTAATGCATTTAAGGCGGTATCGGGAATTGATTATAGAATTACAAATTTAAGTTCGAATATTATTGATGCTTTAAATATTGGCGACTATTTAGACATTTGGACAATAAGTGGTGAATTATTGGGAAGAGTTTATATGACTTTAGATAATTTATTGGACGGGAAATATATTTGGAATGGTGTGATAAATGATAATGAAATTGTCGCATCTGGTTTTTATCTTTATATTAAAAATGAAAATGGTCTTACGTTTCCAATTGTATTAGAAATTGATAACAATCCATTAATGGCTACTAATATACAAATAAGTTCTGATAAAATATTTTCATTTGAATTATCTGGAAATGATGAAATTGGTAGAGTCTCATTATTTATATTTGATGAAAACGAAGAATTTATTTATAAGGATATTGACAATATTTTAATACAGTCTGGGATGAATAGTTTTACGCTTACTACTGATTTAGCTTATAATTACATTTATAAATTGGTTTTAATTGATGTTGCAGGGAATATAAGAATATATTCTAGATCTTATGAAAGACCTATGACTCCTCAACTTCAGCTTAACAATCATTTCCATCAGCATTGTGGACATTGTGAGGTTCATATACATCCAAAATTAATAATTTCTAATTTCAACCCATCGCTTTTAGATTATTTTAATATTTACAGAAGAATAAACTTAGGAGATTGGGATTACATTGCCAACACTAGTTCGGCAACATTTATCGATCAAAGTATTGAAATATTTCCAAGAGGAGATCAAAGAATAGATTATAAAATATATACGATATCAAATACTCCTTCGACTTCATTTGCATCAAATGTAGTAACATCTTGGTTTGACTGGCCAAATAAAGTTGCATTAGATTATATCCCTTTGGAATTTATTATGCATTCAGCCTATCCAAATCCCTTTAATCCAGCCACAACCATTCAGTATGGTTTACCTGTTCCATCCCATATTACCTTTACCATCCATAATATGGTGGGACAGTTGGTAAAAACGATTCAATCTAAAAACATATCTGCAGGATATCATTCGATTCAATGGAATAGTTTAAATGATGCGGGAGAGAAAGTCCCTAGTGGCATGTACATCGTCCAAATGAATGCTATATCCACAAATGGGAAGAAACATTTTACTCACTCACAAAAATTAGTTTTACTTAAATAAGGATAACTCATGGATATACATTTATTGCCCACATTTAAATCGATAGAAGACATTTTAGAATACGCTTTGAATGAAGAAAAGGATGCGACTTCATTTTATTTAGAAGTATCTAAAAAAACAGATAATCCTGATTTAAAACGATTTTTAATTGGATTAGCTGAAATGGAAGAGCATCATTACACCGTTTTAAAGAATAAACTTGAAGAATGTAAAGCAAACCACTTTTGCACAGATGGAATTTTGTCATCCTTCCATGAAGAAGAAGCACCTTTAGACGCTGTGTAGGAGTTTGCTATCTTTATTCTAGCCATAAATCCGGGTGCCACATCTACTGAAGTTGGGCTGTTTAAACATCAATCGCCTGTTTGGGTTGAATATATTCAACATTCAGTTGATTTAACTTCGAAGCCCTTATCCGAACAACTCAAGGCACGCCTACTCCTCATTAAGCTAAAGATAAATTCAGATATACATATTGATGGGATAGCCGCACGTGGCGGTCCATTAAAACCACTTATGGGTGGCACGTATTCTGTAAACGATATTATACTAAATGATTACCGCAATGAAACTTTTTCTAGCCATGCATCTAATTTAGGCGCATTAATGGCTCATGAATTGTCCGGTTTAACAGGAGCGCCAGCTTTTATCGTGGACCCTGTAACGACAGATGAATTTATTCCGGAAGCGCGTATTTCCGGTATTCCGGGAATTGAAAGAAAAAGTAGAAGTCATGCATTAAATATCAAATATTGTGTACGTAAAACAGTCAAATCTTTAAATATTTCCATTCATAAATCTCGATTTATTGTTGCTCATTTGGGGTCAGGGTTTTCTATCGCAGCCGTCAGACATTTTAAAATCATTGATGTAAATGATGCATTACTTGGGATGGGACCTTTTTCCATTGAACGTGCAGGAGCTCTTCCCATTGCTGGACTGTTAGACTTGATATTTAATGAAAATAAAACACGAAAAGAATGGGAATATCTCTTTTCAAAAAAAAGTGGTTTAGCCGGATATGTTGGGACATCTGATTTCAAACAGATTGAATCCCAATTAAATGATCCAAAAGTTCAAACAATTTATTCAGCCATGGTACACCAAATCATAAAAGAGATGGGTGCCATGTTTGCTGTTTTAGAAGGTAAGATTGATGGACTTATTCTCACGGGCGGGCTAGCCCATTCTGAACAGCTCATGACTGATATTTCATCTAAAATGCCTTTTACAAATCCTATTTATATTTATCCCGGATCTTTTGAATTGGAAGCATTAGTCGAAGGTGTCCTTCCCATCATTTCTGGAAATGAAAAGCCAAAGGATTATGTATGATTCAATCATTTGAGCAATTAAGACACTCATTACCAGCCAAATCATCCAAAAGATGCGCCGTGATTCATCCCCAATCAGATTATTTATTGGATTGTCTCTCGGATGCTGAACAAAGGGGTTGGATTACTCCCGTCTTATACCAGGATGAATCCCCGGAAAAATCCGCACAAAAAGCGGTAACGGATACTGCCAGAGGAAAAAACGATTTAATCATGAAAGGGGATATTGATACAGCCACATTACTTAAAGCTGTTCTTGATAAATCAAACAATCTTCGAACAAATCGAATTTTAAGCCACATTGCCGTTGTTAAATCACCCCAATATTCAAAATTAATGCTTATGACTGATGGTGGAATCCATCCAAGTCTCGACAAATCAACCATCATATCCATGATAGAAAATGGATTAATTCTGAGTCATGCTCTTGGTATTCATCATCCAAAAGTGGCTATGTTATCACTGGTGGAAAAAGTAACACCCAAAATTCCAGAAACAGTATTAGCGCAAGAATTAGTCAATCATTTTTCAACGGACTCGCGGATGACAATTGAAGGACCCATGGCACTAGACGTTGCTTTATCCAAAGATGCAGCAGAAGCCAAAGGATTACAATCAGAAATAGCGGGCCAAACAGATATATTTGTCGGGCCATCCATTACCACAACAAATTTTATGGTTAAAGCATTAATGAGTGTTGGGCAATCAAAAGGAGGTGGAATTATTTTAGGCGCAAAAGTACCCATTATACTTCTCTCAAGATCTGATTCTTCAGATACAAAACTTCATTCAATTGCTCTCGGGCTAACATTATTAAAAGGACATTAAAATGGATATTAAACAAAGAAAAATTTTACTCTTAGGTGGATATGGATTAGTTGGCACAGCCATCATTCGGAAATTGCTTCAATACAAACCAAAAGAAATTATTATTTTATCCTTATTCGAGCATGAATCTAAATCAGCGTGTGATTTATTAGATTCAGAATCAGGATCAACTATTCTAACACCAGAATGGGGAAATATTTTTATTCGCCATTCATTAAAAGATTTATCTCGACAAGATATTTTAGGGCAATCGCAAAACAGACAACAATTATTGCATGATGTTATGGATCCTTTTGATGATGAAATATTATCAACATCTATGTTGGATGTTCTTATTTCTAAACATCAACCAAATATTATTATTGATTCAGTGAATTCAGCAACAGGCTTGGCTTATCAAGATATTTATAATGGATATTATTCTTTAAGCAATGAACTGGAGAAAGCAAAATCTACTGAAACTTTGTCAAACCAATTAATTGAAGAAATTGAAAAAATGTTAACAACACTTTATGTGCCACAAATAATTCGCCATATACAAATATTACATCAAAGTATGGTTAATAATAAAACGGGTGTGTATATAAAAGTTGGCACAACTGGTACAGGTGGTATGGGTTTAAATATCCCATACACACATAGTGAAGAACAACCCTCACGTGTTCTTCTTAGTAAAACATCCTTAGCTGGTGCTCATACACTTCTACTCTTTTTGATGGGACGTACGCCAAATGGTCCTATTTGCAAGGAAGTGAAACCAGCAGCAGCTATCGCTTGGAAAGGAATTGAATATGGTGAAGTTAAAAAACATGGGAAACCCATTCAATTGTATGATTGTTCTGTTGAGCAGGCTGAAACATTAAAGGATACCTTTTCCTTTTCCGGAAATCATAATTGGAATGATACAGGTGAATCACTGAAATCAGTCTATATTGATACGGGAGAAAATGGCATTTTTTCTCGTGGAGAGTTTGAAACGATTACGGCTGCAGGTCAAATGGAATTTATAACTCCAGAAGAGATTGCAGATAATATTATATTTGAAATTTTAGGCGATAGCACCGGACATGATATTATTAATGCGTTAGATAATTCAATCATGGGGCCTACTTACCGTGCAGGTTATATGCGTCACTTTGCATTAGAAAAAATGGACCAGCTCATGAAAGAGTTTGATTCTGAAAGTATCGCATTTGAAATTTTGGGACCACCCCGTTTGTCTAAATTATTATTTGAAGCCCAATTATTGAAAAAGATTTGTGGGGAATTCTCTTGCATTATTGCTGAAGATTTAGATGATTTAGTCCAAAGAGCAGAAAATTATATTGAAAATAATCCCGGATTAAGATCTGAAATGATTTCAGTTGGATTACCCATATTAATGGCAGATGGTAAAAGAATATTACGGGGTCCAATCGTTAAAATCCCAGCACAATTAGGAAGAAAATCCCTAACAATTCAATCAGATAAAATTAATGAATGGGCGTATGCTGGCTGGATTGATTTGCGAATAGAAAATATGGCATTATGGCAAACACGTATTGAAAAAATACTATCGAATATTGATGATTTACCCCCTTCCGATACCAGCTCCCGATTTCATCATGGTATTCAATATTGGAAAGAAAATGATTCTCTCGAAATTGGGAAATTAGCCGCTTGGATTTTTAATCATGAAGATGAAGGATTACGCATAAAAAGATAAAATGATACTCTAGTTTAGCCAATCACTTTTACTACAATGTATGCAGTATATTATAATTATACGCTGTTTTTTATATTTTTTATTGTTTTTTACATCCGAATAAAATAAATTGTTGCGCGTATGATGCTTCAATTATCAACAGTTCACAAAATTTTCACAGAGAATACACCTCCTATTCTTGGAGATGATATACCAAAGATAAACCAAGATTTGCGATGGATTGGACTTATCCAACAAGCATCAAAACTCAAACTTGCACCATTCCCTGATACGAAAACCAATCTAAAATTATTATTAAAAGGACAGACTGACCCTAAAACGCGTGCTATTATATATATTGGAATAAGTCGTTATTATAAAGGAGTTGGAAATTTAACAAAAACTGCACAGGCGTTAGCCCACGCCCATTCTTTAATTCGTGACACAGACCCTTCTGATGCTCACGCCTTTTTATCTATTGAAATGGCCATTTTACTTTCAATAACCGGCAATATTGAATATGGGCAAACTCTTCTTGAAAAAACCGTCCAACTCACCGACTCAGAATCTTTATTGAAATTGGCTCTCTTTAGACTATTAGAAAATAGGATGCGTCTCGGTGAAAAAAATATCATTCAACCGCTCAATGATTCACTTGCCTATTTCCAATCGCAAAATGAATCTATCGCACAGGCAAACCATTTTAAAGCAATAGGCAATGCATACCGTAGACTAAATGATTACCAATTAGCTATGGAAAGTTATTTAGATGGAATAAAAATTGCCGTTACTAATGGGCATGCACACATTGCCACATCCATAGAACATGATATTGGTATGCTTTATTTTCATATGGGGCAACCAGAAAAAGCTATTAAACAATTGCAAGAAGTTGAAACGGATAGTTTAAATTATTATGTCCAATGTGTTTCTCTTTCAAATATTGGATTTATTGAATTAAGTATGGGCGATAATAAAAGAGCCATTCAATCTTTCACGAAAGCACTATCAATTGCAACTCAACACGGCATTTATCATCGCATGACTGGGTTGAATTATTATTTAGGCACTCTTTATGAAAAAGATGTGAAATTGGACTTAAGTCGTAATTATTATTTAGCAGGATTCGAATCTGCAATGAATATGGTAGAAAAACATTTCCCGTGTACAGGTGATACATTGAAAGCAATTAAAGGTTATCACGCATTTACGGAACAATATGGGCAATATAGCCAAATGGCCGGAAAAGAGAAAATAGATGAGTGGAATTTTTTAGCCTCAAAACCACTTTCTGAATCAAAAAGTATTTTTCAAAATAGATTATTGAACCGCATGATTGATTTTTATGGTTCTAAAAGAAAAGCAGCGAAACAACTCAAAATGAGTGAAAGATCCATATTTGACGTTTTAAATAAACTGAAGATGCAGGATCATTCAGATTCTTTCAACATTATTGATGATCTTATACAAGTTCACCATCCATTATCTTGGACTAAAATCAATTCCTTATTCGAAAATAAAATTATCCAACGCGCCTACCAGAATAATGATAAAAATATTCGCCAAAGTGCAAAAAGTTTAAACATCAGTTATGCAGGTGCAGCTAATAAATTAAAAGAAATTAAAAAATCAACAAACCTTGATATAATAAAATAAACAATGAAGGGAGATTATATTATGAACACATTTAAAATAACCAGCCTATCTACCGTACTGATTTTAGGTATGTGGACTGTTGGTTGTGAAGATAACCCATCATCTGAAATAGTATCAATATCCCCTTCAAATGGCAGTCGTGGTGTTGCGAAAACGACAGAAATAAAAGTGGAATTCAGTGAATCTATGAATGAAATGTCTTGCGAATCAAAGTTCGCTTTAATCATGGGAAACCTAGAAGACATGCCTAGCGATTTTGATCATGCTATTTCGGGAACATTTAACTGGGATGAAGGACAGTCAATAATGACTTTTCATTCTGACTCCACATTAATGGATTCGGTCATGTATTCAATTTGCTTGAAAGAAGGAATGGAAATGCACGGCAATGGTATGGGAATGATGATGTCGAGTATGAGCGGGCATGGTTCGTCAACAGTCAATGGCATTATTTCAAAGTTTGAAACGGTTAAATAATGAAGCAACATAATTATAGCAACAAAAAGGAAACATCAATGAAAAATTGGTTTATTATAGTAATAGTCTTCTTCGGCTATATAAATGCGCAAAATCCACTGATTATACCTCCTGCGATGACTGGAAATAATTTTGATCTTACACTTCAAGTAAGTGAAATGGAATTTTATCCCGGTGTTTTTACAGAAACAATGGGCGTTAGTTTTCCCATTTTGGGGCCAACTCTTATTATGGAAAAAGGGGAAGAAGTAAACATCACTTTCGATAATCAACTTCCAGATACGACCACAATTCATTGGCATGGTATGCATGTTCCTGCAGAATTCGATGGCGGACCTCATACACCTATTCCACCCAATACCCTTTGGAATCCCCATTTCACTATAAAAGATCATGCGTCAACTATGTGGTATCATCCTCATTTAATGCATAAAACAAATGAACATGTTCAAATGGGTATTGCAGGATTTGTCATTGTAAAGGACGATGAAGAAGCTTTATTGGATTTACCTCGTGAATATGGTGTAGATGATATTCCACTTGTTTTTCAAACAAAAACCTTGAATGAAAATTATCAAATCGTAACCAATATGGATTCAAGTGGTTTGGATACGGCTTTATTTACCAACGGAACCATAAACGCATATCTTGAAGCACCTGCTCAAGTTGTTAGATTTCGATTACTTAATGGTGCATCCGAACGATCTTTTAATGTTGGGCTAGATAATCACGAAACCTTTTATGTTATCGGAACAGACGGTGGATTATTAGAGGCACCCGTTGAAATAGATGAATTACTCATATCGCCAGGAGAACGTTATGAAATTCTCGTTGATTTGACAAATCGCGTCGGCGAAATGATTCATATTATGAATTACGGTTCATCCATTCCAAACGGTGTTTATGGTGCTGAAACAGTCGGTGGTATGGGAGGAAGTTCTATACCGTATTATGCAGATAATCACTTAAATGGAGCAGATTTTCCTCTTCTTTCTTTACATGTTGGCGAACAAACCGCCAGCCCTATTTATACGATTCCTTCTACACTTGTTAGCGTGGATGAATGGGATCCAAATGAGATTGATGAAACAAGAGTTATTCAATTTTCTCCCACTGTCATGGGCCCAAATGGAGCATTGAATGGACCTTTTCAATTTAATGGAGAACCATTTGATATTAATGTAGTAAACTATGAAATACCTTTGAATAATGTTGAAATTTGGGAATTGAGAAATCAATCTCAAATATCTCATCCGTTTCATATTCATGATGTTCAATTCAATATTTTAGAAATCAATGGGGAAGCTCCACCTGCTCATATGCAAGGATGGAAAGACGTAGTCTTAGTCCCACCGCAAAATGGTACTGCAAAATTCATCACAAAATTTGAAGATTTTTCAAATACGGAAGTCCCATATATGTATCATTGCCATATTTTAACTCACGAAGAAACAGGCATGATGGGACAATTTACGGTAGTAGGTGAACCGGCGGTTGGGATTGAAGCGCCGAAGCTTTTATCGGAACAATTCACATTACATTCAGCATACCCTAATCCGTTTAACCCTACAATAACTCTACCCTTTTCTGTCAAATCGCCCCACAAGGTATCTATCCAAATATTTGATATTTCGGGACAATTAGTGGAATCATTGTTTAATGATGAAATAGAAGCAGGAAATCATACAATTAAATGGAATGCGAGTCATTACGCCAGTGGCGTTTATATCCTCACTCTTCAATCGGGCAATCAGGTAGAAACACAAAAATTAGTATTACTGAAGTAACGCAATAAAATGAGTAAACATAATATCAACAATCAGTCTATTCCATGCAGGATCCCTTTCTCTGTAAGATGATTTTTGAATAACCAATAAAAGGAATAAGAAAATGAAAAAAGCAATACAATTAACTGCTGTTACAATTCTCTTTTCTACTCTAGCTCTGGGGGCATCCTTAAGTGGTGTAGTAACAGATGCAAATACTGGAGATAGTATTGAAAATGCACATATTGTTGTGCATTTAGTAGATTCAACTCATGCCGATTGGTTTTGGGGTGATACATTCGCAGGGGAAGACGGATTCTATCACTTTGATAGTCTAACCGTAGGCTCCTATAACCTTTATGCATCTATTGATGGATATGATGGATTTTTCACATCGATAGAACTCAATGAAGATATGACTTTCGATATATCGTTAAACGAATATACAGCTCCTGGTGATGGATTTGAAGTATCAGGGTTTGTAACGGATGCCGAAACAGGTGAAGGCATTCAGCATGCTTCCATTAAAAAAGAAGGCTTTAATGGGTTTTGGTTCCCACTAGCGTGGACAGATTCAACAGGCTACTATTCTTTTGAAAACGAGGGTGACATCAATCTTAAAATTCGAGCATGGGGTTATAACACAGAAGAAACGAGTGTTTCAATTGTTAGTGATACCACATTCAATTTTTCATTAACCGAATATGGTTATTCTGTTTCTGGGATTGTTCAAGATTCTGAAACAGGTGAAGGTATTCCATATGCTGTAATTAAAAAAGAAAATGATAATGGTCATTGGTCCCGTTTGACGTGGGCTGACTCAACTGGGTTTTATTCTGTAAACCATCTTGAAGGAGATTTTAATCTCAAAGCGATGGCTTGGGGATATAATTCAGACGAAATGAGCGTTACAATTGATGAAGATACTACACTCAACTTCAACCTTTCATCCATTAATTATGATGGCGCTCTTTATGGCTCTGTTAGCAATGGTGAAACGGGGTCCGTTTTTGTTGGGGCTGAAGTGCGTGTTTTTGCTCCACGGAATGATTCCACTCAATCACACGGAGGATGGGGTCATCAGCTGTATACATCAGAAACAGATTCCAACGGAAATTACTTCGTGGAAAACTTACCTTCATCTCAAGTGACTGTTAGAGTATTCGAAAATGGGTTTGAGTTTTACAATGAATCTGTTCAAGTAGTTGATTCAACTCTTTTCGATATTACTCTTTCTCCAATACAAGGATTAGGATCCGTTTCGGGTGACGTGACTTACGACGATGCGGATGGACCAGCAAATGCATTTATCCGACTTATTCGTAACGAAGGATATGGTTGCGGATATCAATTAGGCACATGGACTGACGAAAATGGCCATTATGAAATTCTCGCGCCCGAAGGTGATTATTATGTGTTGAGTTTTGCCACAAATAGAGAAGGCGGCCATAATCAGGATGATCATTCAGATTCAACTTCATTCTTTTATATGGAATATTTTGATGATGTTCAAAATATCGAAGATGCGACACTCGTTTCTGTTGTGGAAGATTTAGAAACAAGTGACATTAATTTCAGCATTCCATTCCAAGGTGATAGCGCTATGACAGCGCAAGTAAGTGGCATCATTTCCGATGCATCTGAAGCACCTATTTCTGGTGTTACATTATCGTTATATGATAATGAAGGATCATTGGTTGGATCAGGCGAAACAAATATGTCTGGTGCCTATATTATTGACGGATTGGATATTGGATCTTCATACAATCTTGTCGCTATTGTAACAGGATTTGATGAAAGCTCAATGTTATTTGAGCAAGAAGGATTAATTACAGTAGCCAACCTTGAGTTAACGGGGCCCTTATCTGTTGATACAGATATTGTACCTTTTGAAGTATCATTGATGGCAAACTACCCAAATCCATTTAATCCAAGTACGACTATTGATTTTTCACTCCAAAAAAGTCAGAATATTCGTATTGTTATTTATGACATTTTGGGTCAAATAATAGCTGAATTAACAAATAGTCATTATTCTGTTGGATCATATTCAGTAACGTGGAATGGACTAAACCAAAATGGTTTAGCTGCTTCCAGTGGCGTTTATATTTATTCGCTCATTTCTGAATCAGGTTCCGTTTCTCAGAAGATGCTATTGACTAAATAATAAGCAAGTAATTTAACCAGCGTGGAAGAATGAATCCTTTTTCCGCGCTGGTTGATTAATCGGAAAATAACATGAAAAAAACTCTAACATTATTCATCACTTTCATATTGAGCATGAATCTTCATGCCGCTTCTTTGACAGGTCAAGTGTTCGATCAAAATACCAATGAGGGAATAGAAAATGTTAGAGTTCACTTATGGTTTTTAAATTGGACTCCCGATTCATTGGGTGTCAGGCATTATGTTGATTTTACCGACAGTAATGGACAGTATGAATTACTTAATTTAAATGATGGGCTATATACCTTATTAGCTTGGAGTTTTTCAGGATATCAAACTTTCTCAATCGATGAAATTGACATTATGACTGACGTTGTATTAAATATTCCATTAACTCCCCTGCCAGGGACCGGCTTTGTTTCAGGGCAAGTTTATGAAGATATCACGGGTGATCCCTTATCGAACCATTTTTTGAAATTCCTACCATTAGACGAACATGGCGTTTGGCAATCTGCTTGGACTGATTCATTGGGGAATTATTCAGTGGGACTATCTGAAGGAGATTATTATGCTATGTGTTTCCAATTTATCCAAGATAGCATAACAGAACATTCTCATCATGATTCATCTTCCCATCATTTTAGTTATTTTGAATTCTTTGACGATGTTCAAAATATAGAACTTGCTTCAACCATTGCAATTATTGAGGGGGAAACCACCCCAAATATTGATTTTGGACTCCCTTCGGATTTCGAAAATATCGAACCCGTTCATTTTACAAATGTCCTTAATGGCTATTATGATGATTATATAAATTTTCATCTTGAAACGGACCAAGGTATTATTCAACATATTATAATTGATGCAGTTGAATCGGGTGATATTGGAGATGAAATTGGGATATTGGATAATTTCGGTATTCCCGGATTAGGTGACTGTGATGACACCTATCAAGATGAGGTTCTTGTGGGCGCCGGTGTGTGGACAGGCGATCCAATCATAATCCCAATTTATGGTCATGTGGAAGATTGTATTAATAGTGGATTAAACTATCCTGGGTTTATAGAAGGGAATCAAATTGAAGTCCTATTCTGGGACGCATCTGAAAATAATGAATTTTCGATTAATTTAGATTTTTCTTATGGTTCCCCCTCGCCTGATGCTGGTGGTATTTATGATCCATCTGTATTCGGAAATCAATATACATTTTTATCTATACAACAACCTGTGAGTATTGATCCATTTCCTGTGGTTAACGCATTAAGCTTATCAAAAAATTATCCAAATCCATTTAATCCTGTTACACTTATATCTTTTAATACACCCAAACATCAGACGGTGAAAATTTCTATATTAGATATCAAAGGTAACCACATTTTAGAATTGGCTAATCGCCCATTCACACCAGGATTTCACACTATTCAGTGGACTGGCATCAATGAAGAAGGGACTTTAATGGCGAGTGGTGTTTATATATGTCTTCTCGAGTCCGACTTAGATATTCTAAGTCAAAAAATGATTTTAGTTAAATAAACCGTTTACTCTTCTCCAGTGAAAGCTGGACAAGAAAGGGGACAGCGGATTTCGTTTAAGGAATCCGCTGTTTGATTTATTAAAAGCGTAAATATTATTACCTTTTATTCTTGTGTAAAATCATAAATCCATATCCATCATACCGCCACCTTTTTTAGATTTCTTCCCATTGCGACCCCATCGTTTCATTTCTTCTAATTTCCCAAAACGATAACTCATAACAAGATGTATTGTATTAATTTAATTGTACAATAGTTAATGATGTATTTCCATCATTTCTCTATTTATTGTTAAAAAAAAAGCCCCATGTCACCATGAGGCTTTTTACTATAATGAGTTTTCTCTTATTTAAGTATTTCTAATAATTCCACTTCAAAAACAAGTGTACTATTTGCAGGGATTGTTGCACTTGGTCGAGGACCATATGCAAGATTTGAAGGAATATAAAATTCAAATTTCGCACCCACTTTCATGAGTTGAATCCCTTCTTTCCAGCCTTTAATAACGCCCCCTACTCCAAAAGTAGCAGGTTCTCCACGGCTATAAGAACTATCAAATTCAGTTCCATCAATCAATTTTCCGCTATAATGTACTTTCACTTTATCTGAAGCAGTTGGAGAAGCACCATTCCCTTCGCGAATAACTTTATATTGTAATCCGGTTGGAGTTTCTTGAACGCCTTCTTTTGCTTTATTTGCATCTAAAAACTCTTTCCCGAGTACTATATTTTTATCTGCTTTTGCTTTTTGGTTTTCACGAAGTGTTTTTTGGAATTTACGAATCGTTTGGTTTCGCTCATCTTTTGTCAACATAACTTCAGCATCA
The DNA here is from genome assembly GCA_016784605.1 of Fidelibacterota bacterium. Taxonomy (GTDB): domain Bacteria; phylum Fidelibacterota; class Marinisomatia; order Marinisomatales; family UBA1611; genus JABHGY01. The sequence continues at coordinate 16,487 of JADHUI010000011.1, forward strand.
CTAAAACCATGTTTAATACCAGTGAAAAATACATCATAATCCAAATCAATCATTTCTCGTTTGAAATTTTCACCTATGTCCATACCAAGTGTATAGCTTAGAGAATCTGATTCTGTAGTTAATGTGCTGGTTTCTTGATGGCCTCCGCCACCACATCCAACCATAAGACTACCAAAAATGACAATAGTTGCTAATTTTAATTGCATTGTTTATCCTTATATTTTTTTTAATGACTATCTAAAATTTAGAATTACCCAAATTTCAGCTGGCGATATTACGCTTCTTTTTTACTCATATCATATAAAAGAAGGCCTGCGCCGGCTATAATTGCAATAAAAGCAAGTCCGAGAATAGGATGTCCAGCGATAAAAGAAAATATTGCACCTATAAATTTGATGAGAAAAATGACTAATCCTCCAAATATGAGATACCAGCCTAATTGTTTTGTTTGCATTATAACCTCCGTAATGATCTGTTTCTTTGTTCAAATATCAATTTGATTCCCCTAATTTTAAGCACCAATCCAATGAGTGTGCGAATTAAAACTGAAAGAATTGTATGAATTCAACGAAAGATTTTTCTATTCGTTCCGCTAAAGGTGGATATGACGATAATTTTTCCTATCTGATTACATGCCTACAGACTGGATTTCAATGTATCATCGATCCTGCTCTGCCTTATGATACTTTTAAACCCTTTATCCGCAATGGATTATCTGCGATTTTCATCACGCATACTCATGGCGATCACATTTCATTTTTGAATGAATATTTACAAATGTGCCCAAAAACAATTGTTATTGCACATCATTTAGGACAGCAAATAGTGACTTCGAATCAAACTCATTTTGTCCATGGAAATGAAAATATCAAAATGGGCCAATTAACATTCAAAATAATTTTTACACCTGGGCATTACCCGGATTCCATCTGTTTACAGTTAGAGAATGTTTTATTTACTGGGGATACACTTTTTGTTGGTCGGACGGGTCGCGTTATAAGTGCTGGAAGTAATATTCAAGATTTATTTCAATCTGTTTATCAACATATTTTGACCCTTCCGCCAGATACCTTAATTTATCCCGGTCACGATTATGGGAATCAACCTACAATTACTTTGGAAGAAAATATTTTGATCAGCCCCTTACTTCAAGCAGATAATGAAACTGATTTTATTAATCGCATGAATCACTATGAAAAAAACCGAATATCTAAATCATAAGGAGTCCACATGAAACACCTTCTCATTATTTTCTCTCTAGCTCTTCTGTCGCTATCTTGTGATAATAATGCCCCTGAATGTGGAGATTGTGGGGGAGGTATTCTAGATGGATTTATTTATCAAACGGTCACATTAGAGGATATAGCACCACTAGCTGATATTAATATAGCAACAGATGTTGGCGCCTGTATTCGGGCACAATTAGACGAAGAAGGATTTACCGAAGCCACTATCGTGGATGACTGTTGTTGTTCTCAATATGAGTAAACCCATTGCTATTATTGCTATTCATGGATGGCAAGGAGACGCATTATCCATGCAACCCCTTTCTAAATCTATTGGTGAAAAATATATAACATGGTTTTTTCCACAAGGCCCATACGATGCAGAAGACAGTGGATATTCCTGGTATGGTGGGAGTCACGAAACAGGGTGGGAATTCGATCTTTCTTTTACGCGTTTGGAAGCAACCATTTCGAAAGCAATGGAATCATTTTCTTCTGATAATATATTTATTTTAGGATTTTCTCAAGGGGCTGTTTTTACCTTTCACTATATTGTTAGCCAAAATAATACGTTTGGTGGGTCAATTCCAATAGCTGGATTTATTCCTGAAAAACGTCATTTTGAATCAAAGTCTTTCACAAAAACAAATAATACGCCTTTTTTAATTCTTCATGGTAATGAAGATGAAATTGTGAAACCAGAAGGAAGTCAACATATGCAAAACCTTTTACACAATGCGGGATATTCTTCTAAACTCATATATTATAAAGGGGCTCATAAAATTAGATTATCTGCCATAAAGGAGATTAAAACCTTTATTTCAAAAAACACTTAACCTTTATTAGTCTCAAGCGTCTATCACTGAATAATGACTAAATTAACTTTATGACTGGAAAACGAATATCACGTAGATCATTTCTAGGCATTGACTTAGATGAGAAAAATAAAGTATCCCATTTAAATCCCAATTGGCCTACACCTAAAGTAGCAACCATATATAAAAACTTTCTTCGAGACAAAACACCCGTTTACCGTCCTAATGCTTCCAATATAAAACATAAACCAATTTACGTTCCATCATCGACACATGTCTTGCCTACCGTTGACTGGAATAAAGAAACAGCCGCACATTTACTGAAAAGAGTTTTATCTGGTGTATCTTATGCAGAAATAAACAATGCTGCGAATCAATCTTTATCTGAAATAATTAATCAGATTTTATTAGATCTGCCTATTCCAGATCCGCCTGGAGAGTGGGTTACTGAAGAACCTCCCGCATGGGACACACTCTCTGAAGATGAGATTCTCATTATTTTGGAATTATATAATGAACGTATGTATACGCTCATTGATTGGTGGATTCTCCGCATGACCCAATCGCCACTTTCAATGACAGAATCCATGACTTTATTTTGGCATGATCATTTTGCAACCGCTCACTCAAAAGTGTTTTACCCTCAGGCAATGTATGAACAAAATGCGATTATTCGTGAACATTGTATGGGAAATTTTAAAACATTACTACGGAAAATTACATTTGGACCTGCCATGTTAATTTGGTTAGATACTCATGGAAGTAAAAAATGGCATCCGAATGAGAATTTTGGACGAGAATTATTAGAGTTATTTACATTAGGCGTAGATAATTACACACAAAACGATATTGAAGAAGCTTCACGTGCCTTTACGGGTTACGTCACCAATGGATTAATAGCCAATTACGATTATGAAAATGAAGTCGGTTGGGGTATATGGTGGGATGATTGGCATGATTTTGAAGAAAAAACATTTCTAAATCAGACAGGAAACTGGACAGGTGATGATATTATAAATATCATTCTTGAACAAGAAGTGACCGCGCAATTCTTGAGCAGGAAAATATATGAATGGTTTGTTTATGAAGCCCCTAGTGAAGAATTCATTGATGAAATGGCTCATATAATGCGGGAAAATAATTATGAAATTAAACCTGTTCTAGAATTCTTATTCACAAGTGAACATTTTTTTAATCCTGCTCTCAGAGGTGCAAAAATTCGAAATCCTATTTCTGTTATTCAAGGAACGGTTCGACAATTTGAACTCGAGAACTACACATATCCAGATTTATTTTTTCTCCAAATTCATCACTTTTTAGGTATGTTGCCACTAGAACCACCGGATGTGAGTGGATGGTCAGGATACAGAACATGGATTAATTCTATTTCTCTCCCAATTCGAAAATTATTAACCACTTCATTCATTGATGGTAACAGCCCCTTTGGGCAATTAGATGGCACCATTGATGTGATAGCTCTTGCTAATTCTATGTACAACTCAGATGAAGCTGATTATGCTTCCATCCAAATCGTACATAATTGTTCCCTTATGTTATTTGGTATCCCCTTATCTGAATCGATGGAAAACGATTTATTAGCTATTTTACTCGATGGGGCTGAACCTTACGATTGGTCTATTGATGCACCTGATAATGATGGTCAATGGAATCGTTTAAGAGATATGTTACGCTTTATGATGAAAAAACCGGAATTTCAATTATCATGAAACGGCGCGATTTTATAAAATCATCCATCGCTCTTTCGTTGCTAGGAAAACAAATTCCACTCCTAGCTTTTAATCGACCAAAATATTTACCAAAGCGATCTACACAATGGGAATCAGATCGTATATTAATTTTGATCAAACTCAACGGTGGGAATGATGGTTTGAATACCATTATTCCCATTAATAATGATATATATTACCAAAATCGATCAAATCTGGCTATTAACCCATCTGATGCTATTTTCATTAATGAAGAAACAGGATTTCACCCCAGCATGTTGCCTATCATGGATTTATACCAAAATGAACAAATGAGTATTATTCAAGGTGTTGGCTACCCAAATCCAAACTTATCTCATTTTCGATCTTCGGATATTTGGGTTACAGGGTCGGACTCAGAATCCCATTTGAATACGGGTTGGTTGGGACGTCTTTTTAGTTTGGAATACCCAGACTATCCTGACAATGCTCCAGAATTCCCATTGGCCATACAATTTAACAGTGCAAATCTTTTAGAATTTCAAATGGAAGAAACCAATGCGGGGAATATGGTTTTTGATCCTGAAGTGATGTATCAAATTGTCACAGGAAATTATGTCCCTAGCGAGAATGATCCTCCGCCCGAATCTTTTGGAGGAAATGAATTATCTTTTATTCGGGAGGTTGATATGAATACGTTTGAATACTCCGGTGTGATATATGATTCAGCCATGAATGGATCAACAACAGTCGATTATCCAAATTCGGATATAGCCACTCAACTCGCTTTGACATCTAAACTTATTTCGGGCGGTTTAAATACGCCCGTTTATCGTTTATCCCAAGGGGGCTTTGATACTCATGCGAACCAATCAGGAGCACATGCCACTTTATTGAGTGATGTTTTTGAAGCTATCCAAGTATTCATGTCCGACCTAGAAAATCAAGGATTAAAAGATCGCGTACTCGTTGTAACTACATCTGAATTTGGTCGACGCGTTGGGGAAAACTATTCAAATGGGACAGACCATGGAACCAGCGGCCCGATGATGGTTTTCGGATCGGAAGTTGTTCCGGGCTTTTTTGGCAACCAACCCAGTTTATCTGAATTGGATCAAAATGGCAATCTGTTAAACCAGTTTGATTTTCGTCAATTATATTCAAGTTTAATTACAGATTGGTTTGGATTATCATCAAACATCGCAGAAACGGTATTTAAATCGCCTTTTGAAACAATACCCTTTATTCAAAGTCCATTATCTATCCATAAACCTATTCCTATCCCAGCAACTTTTCGCGTCGAACCTGCTTTTCCCAATCCTTTTAACCCATCCACTCAAATTCAAATCCATTTACCAAAATCTGCTCCCGTGATTATTCGACTTTTAGACTCACGTGGGATGGAAGTTCAGACTCATCAAAGATGCATTCTTACAGAAGGTAATCATTCATTTACATTTAATGGCCAAGAGTTAGCCAGTGGATTATATTTTATACAAGTGGATGTTGAAGGAACAGCTCTCACTCAAAAAGTGACATTATTAAAATAAAGAGATTATCCCAAACGAACATTAATCGCCTTATCTCCTTTCATCCCAAAATCAATATCAAATGATACACGTTGCCCTACTCGTAATCCCTGTTTCTTTAGATGCTCACGGAGTCCGCTTACATGAACAAAATAATCTTCACCATCATCCGATGTAACAAAACCAAATCCTTTAGTTCGATCATATTCTTTTACAATACCTTGTTTCATGATTAATCACCTTTCGGTTTAAAATTTAAAGAGGCCGAATTAACACAATGTCGAATACCTGTTGGCTGCGGTCCATCATTAAAGATGTGGCCTAAATGACCCCCACAATTCGCACAGGTAATTTCCGTTCTAATCATTCCAAAAGAATAATCTTCCGTTTCATTAATTTTTCCATCAATGCCATCGCTAAAGGCTGGCCACCCACAACCAGAATCATACTTTGTCTCAGATGAATAAAGGATTTCACCGCAACCTGCACAAACATAATCACCGTTCTCATAATGTTTATCATATTTCCCAGTGAATGCCCTTTCTGTTCCTTTTTCCCGAAGAATTTGGTATTGTTCTTCTGTTAATATTTCTTTCCATTCTGTATTCGATTTGGACATTTGGTTTTCCTTTATTTCTTCTTGCTTAGTTGGGGTTTTCCCCTGTGCTGTTAAAACCCAAACTACTCCGATCATTGAGATAATAATGATTCCATATTTCATATTAGTGCATCATCTTCATTCTTTATAATAATTTAAAATGGATGATGCAGCTACACCAATTGAAATAAAATATAGAATCCCAGAAATTTCGTCAGGTATGGAGAATGCTTGATCCAGCACAATAACAATTGTGGCCGCAAGGCCCATGCCAAAAATAAGAATGAGAATTTTTTTCATTAGCTACTCGGTAGATTTATTAAAATAAGGGCAAGACCAATACCCAAAATATCGGCAACTAAATCTCTACGGCTAAAAAAACCTTTTGGCTTTTTTTTATCCAATATTTCTTTCTCAATACCAATGAATAAACTGGAGGATGCAGAATAAAGAGCAGCTTCATTTTCTGCCATATTATATTTATTTACCAGAATATATTGAGAGCTTAAAGTTATTAAACAACTAAATGTGAAATGTTGAACTTTATCAAAACCCAACCAAGGGTCATCTATTTTTTGATGGATATTATTCGGTGCCGACCAACCTAAAGATAGTAAAAGTGCGAGTCCAAGCAATCTTATCTTTATAAATGAGTGAACCATATACCTACATAGAAATAAAGGATGATTCCTACAAATATTAATACAAGTGTTCTAATAATAATCTTTTCATTCATGACAGAATTTACCCTTTTTAATCCAATATTTGAATCCCGCATAAGCTAAAATAATACCTGCAATGGAATCAATTATAAAATGTTGTTTAATTAAAAATGTTGATAAAAATATAAAAAACCCAATCATATAAAAACCCCATTTCATTCTAGGGAATTCAAAGGCAAAAACCCACATGAATAAACCAGAAATAGCAACATGCATTGAAGGAAATGAATTTTGATCCCATCCATTTTTCATAAGGACAGAATAAAGAAAATCTAGATGGTTTGGTTCTATATCATTCCATACAGCTTTCGCATTTATGGGCCATAAAATAAAACTGATATAACAGACCAAAGTAATAAGAATACTCGTTTCTGTTAATCGTTTTAATTTTCTTTTATCCTTAAGTAATAAAGGTGGAAGAATTAATCCTATATAATGTAAATAATATGGAATAATCATCCACCAAACAAAAGGAATGAATGGATCGATCCAGCCAATCCAATCTGTAGGTGGTATTGATTCAACCCATTCTAAAATAATAAAATACCCAATGATCAAAACCCAGAAGGGTAATATAATCTTTATTCGCTGATTAAGTGTTAATTGGATATTATTGGGCATAAAAAAAGGGTAACAAAAGTTACCCTTTTAAAAAGTTACTTTTTAAATAATCATGCTTTATCGCAACATGGTTTAGTGCAATCCGATCCACATTTCTCTGATTTACTATGGGATTTTGATTTCGCACAATCAGCAGATGATTTTGATGCGCATTTTCCGTGGGCATAATCTGATTTTTTATCACAACCAGCTTTTCCTTTTTTTGCACAATCGGATGATCCTTTAGAAGCACAGTCCTTATGTGCGGATCCACCTTTTTTGTCACATCCTGCTTTCCCTTGTTTATCACATCCTTTAGCAAATGCATGACTGCCTTTTGAGCATCCTTCTTTAGAAGAATAATTACCTTTTTTGTCACATGCTTTATCAGATGCATGTCCACCCTTAGAGCTACATTTACCTGAAGCAAAACCTGCTTTCTTTTCACAACCCGGTTTTCCCTGTTTTGCACATTCTGTTGATGCTTTTGTGCTTCCCTCGGGTTGATTCATCGCACTTATAACAACAATACTAAAGGTTCCGATAAGAACCGCTGCAATAATTTTTTTCATTTATATTCCTTTCTTTTTAAAAATGAACCCCGGAATGTAATGGGGCAAGCCCACTCTCACAACAGTCATTTTTTAACTATTCCAATTCGCATTCCAACAACTTGAATTCCCCAAAACCATAGAATTGCCAATAAAATATTAACAATCACATAAATCGGCCATGGACCAAACATACGTTCAATATCCAATGTAGGTTCCATTAAATCTAATATATTTTGGTTAAACATTATATCATATATAAATATGATAATTGCATAAGAAAACATGAATGATAAAGCATCCTTCAGCCCTGTTTTTCTAACCCTTTTATTTTTTCTAATAATCAAATAAAGAGTGAACAATATTGGGCCAACATGCTTTAAGTAAAATGCTAACCAATAAATGGATGCAGTTTTTAATGGAGGGCAAACAGGATTATCTATTATCAATAAAGTAAATAAATCTCCTGACCATACTAAAAAAAAGAAAATATCAAATAATCTCTGATGAAATCTCACGGTCAAATAAATGGCAATCAAACAGGTTATATTACATAACCATAAAACAAGATGTGGATTATGATTTACATTATACCAAGTGGAAAAAATGAGAGCGAACCACAAAACGCCCTTTAATTCCATTCCAACTTGCCGATTACTATAAATTCCATACCCCACCCATGATGTAATAATGAAAAGACTAATTACTGCAAGAATATGCATATTTTATTTTAGGTATAATACCTTTTGAGTTTTCACTTGTCCGCCAGCAATTAACCGAACAAAATAAATACCATTTGGATTCAGACTTGCGTTCCAAGAAAATTCATAATCACCTGGTGAAAAATGTGTTTGCGTAATCATTTCTACAAACCGTCCATTCAAATCAAATATCATGAGCGAAACGTCCTGGTCAGATTGAACTGAGAATCGAAACGTTGTAGTTGGGTTAAATGGATTTGGGAAATTAGGATATAATGTTATTGACGTAGGATTTAGAATTGTGACACCAATACCTAATACATTCACATTTGAGATTCCAGGTGAAGGGTTCGCATAAATCCATGTATCCGATCCATCAGGAAATCTACCGAATGACACATCTGAAAATTGAACGTTATAATTTAATGTATCAATTGCTGTCTCTCCGTCATGCATAAAGAGTCCAATTTGTTCCCCAGAGCCCGATAGTTTAAAATTCAAATGGTTTATTCCCTGTATTGAATCATCATCTGCCCAAAATAAGACGAATTCTCCTGGGGCTATATAATAATTGGCTGAATCATTAATTGAAAAAGGAATCATAAATTTTGTAGGGTCACTCAAATCATCCGTCAAAAACATCCCATCAAGAACGATTGTTGAATCTCCTGCATTAAATATTTCAATGTAATCATCATATTCTCCATTCTCATCCGTACAGCATGAGTCATTTTTTGCGAGAAATTCATTTATTACAAGAGCGGGTGGAAATAATGTATCGACTTCTGGGTATTCTAAAGCACCCTCATTAATCCATTGTGCCAAAAAATCAATCGTTTCAAATGGAAGGGGTCCCGTTGGTGGCATTTGATTTCCAAAAGGCGGATCCGAATTAAGCTTTTGAATAATAATACTGTTTTCACTGTCAAATGGAATAATAACAGGTCCATGATTCCCCGTTGTCATCAAACTTGAATAACTGGCCAAATTAAATCCGCTTGAATTTCCAGTAGTATGACATCCGCCACAACTTCCAGTTAAAATGGGTTCAATTTCAGAATAATAATCGATTTGCCCTGACAGCATTGAGCCAATGCAGATGCTCATTATAATGATATATTTTTTCAATCTAAATCCTTTCATCATGTGGTTACTCTCTAATATTACTGTGGCGATGGTTAATCGTAATTTTTATTTTCTTTCATTATTTATAACCCATATAAATCCCCCTTTGCCCATTTATTGAGACCCCCTTGCATCCCCCACAATGGGGGAATAAAAAGGTGCTGGGGATACGTAAGGGAATAAAATCAAAATTAACTACCTGTCTGCGTTCCACTACGAACAGGCAGGCGACTATCATCCGCCGGATTAATAATAGCGTTTTAATCCGCTTGATTCATCATGCCAATTTTGAGACGAAATTTGTTTTAGCGGCAGAGTGAATAAATTAAACGCCAGTGATATACGTTTATCTGAACTAAAATTTTTCCCAACTCTATGTTTTAATTTAGATGGAAATAGGATAAGATTTCCCGTCCTTGATTCAATTTCTAATTCAGTGCCATCTAATTGTTTGAAAAATATATTCCCAGAATCATTTGGTATATTTACATAATAAACACCTGACGCATCTGCATATTGATGATGGTCATGCCAACCCGTTGATTGCCCCGGCTCAGCTACGTTAAACCAAAAAGCATCGTCTTTTAATCCCAATAAACGATTAGGGATAATCAACTTTTTATCAAATTGTAACCCTGCTTCCCGAGCTGCTGACAATAATAATGGACGTATATCAGGCACATCGGATAAATGAACGTATATATTTTCCCATCTTCCATTGATAAAATGTGAAAAGGTGAATCCATCCTTAATATTGGAAAATTGTTTTTGAATATTGTCCGGTTTCACAATTGATTCATCAACTTTATAAACACGAATGTTTGGGCTATAAGTTGCTATAAGTTTAAGCAATTATACGATTCTCCGATGTATCATTTTGTTTTTAACGCTTCTGAAAAGCGCATCTTCAAAAAGGTCATTTGATTTATAATATGACCCAAAAACAGATTTCCATAATTGTTTATCTTCCATGCAAAAATAAAAGAAAACGTGCTCATGCCATGAGGCAAAATAGGAAAAAACTTTTCCAAATATCTTTTCTTTAATTTCCATAGGATATGAATATTTTCCAGCCGCTTCCACAAGGGGCATTTGAAGTGCTTTACTCTTGAAACCGGCAACTCTCATTCGTTTAATAGCAGGCTTAATATAGGTTAAGGTTCCGAATGAAATCATGCCAATTTCTTCCGGTAAAAATGTTGATAAAATTATATCCACAATTCCTTTGTATCCCTTTTCCCAGCCCTGATAATAGAATAAAGGGTGAAAATGAAAACCAACAATTATTCCTTTATCGGCCAATAATCTTGCTGAAGAAATACGTTGGTTCAATCGTGCTGTCCCATGTTCTTCATGATCAATAATTTCGTCTGGATTTAATGACCAACATACAAATACATTTTCCGGGACATCCACATCCAATAAAGATGAAATATTTTTCGTTTTCGTTTTGAATTCAAAAATAATATTTGGATTTTTTCTGGCAAAATCAAGTTGAGCATCAATAATCCCATTTTTATTCCCCACGGCCAACGAATCGGATGATTGGCCAGATCCAATATGGTAATTTTTAGAAACATCTAATTGAATTGAATCTAATTTCTCCCTAAGGTTACTATCCACCAAGATTGCACCATCCTCGTAAAAAGTTTGAATACTACAATAACTACATCCTAAGCCACAACCTTGTGCCGCATCGACTGTCATTAAATTACAACATACTGTTTTTTCGGATGCAACAGGGCACATTCCTAATATTTCATTTTGATCTGAATGTGACGCTACTTTTCTAATCTCACCCTTCGGCCTCTTTATTTGCCCCTGATATTCCGTGGCATTTTGTTTTAAGCTATGCCAAGCATTTCTTACATTTTGAAATACTTTTTTCCCGCTTATACCTACTTCTGATTCAATCCATATTTCTTTGTATTCTTCATCCCACATTGAAAAATCAATCGCCATGTCAATCGTTTGTCGCGTTTGTTGATAGGTAAGACGATGGTGGTTAGATATTTCTTCTATAAATAGCTGCATTTCTTCATTCAAACTGAGAAATAATCCATCTGCTAGAAATGGGTTAATACGATTTTTTGGGGTAATGCTCGTCGTCATTATATTAATTTTGATTTGATGGACAAAAAGGGGCAATACCGCATGTATGGCATTGAGGTCTCCTCGCAATACATACGGCGCGGCCATGATCGATAATTAAGTGCGTTAACTTAATCCATTTCTCTTCTGGGAATAATACCATGAGTTCTAATTCGATTATTTTTGGATCTTTCGATTGAACAAATTTTAGCAAATTCATGATACGAACCATATGGGTATCAATCACCATCGAAGGCACATTAAAACATTCGCCTAATACACAATTAGCTGTTTTCCTACCAACACCCGGTAGTGACACTAAATCTTCCATTGAATTTGGGACATCACCTTGATATTCATTAAGAATTGTGAGAGCGGATCCTTGAATACTTTTTGATTTTTGATTATGATATCCACAGGAATGAATATCCTTTGATAACTCATTTATATCCGATCTAGCAAATGATTCTATTGTGGGATACTTTTCAAATAATGCAGGTGTAACTTGATTCACACGTTTATCTGTGCATTGAGCAGATAAGATGGTTGCAATTAATAATTCATGCGTCGATGTATAATGTAATGAACATTTGGCATCTGGGTAGGTTTGTTCTAAAATGCTTAAAACATCTAATGCCCGCCTTAGCTTTTTTTGTTTACCTTCTCTCAATCTAACAATTCATCCATTAAAGTTGGCAAATTTTTCACTAAAGATGATCGAGGTAAAATCATTTCACATCCCGCTTTTTTAAGCCGAGATTGATCTTTATTATTTACTTGATTCATAAAACCGACTACTTTCAATTCATAACGACTCAATTCGGCCATAAGACCTATGGATGAAAATAATTTGTCATCTAAGTCCACTATAGCCATTTTAGCTGTTTCTGCAAACTCTCGAGGATCCGACTTTTCATCTGTAAATTCAACAGAATGGTCTAAATCTGTACATACACTAGATAATTTTGTCCCTAATTCAAAGTCTCTTACGAATAATAATATATGTGCCATTTATGCCCTTAATTTTGGAACGAGGTTCCAGTTAAAAGATTGATTTGATTCAAGCGATTGATATGCCAAACTCAGTATGAGTAATTCTTGATTGAGCGAATCCACATTTATTCCCCTGCATATCCCACTGAAATTATTAAATTTTTTCTTACATTTGTTTAAAAGACTTTTTGCGCCAATCATATTGTCGTTTGATAAATGAACAAAACTAACAGATAGTTGAATTAACCCTTGAATAAATAGACGGTCGGGTAAATAATAATCACTCCATAAAGTTTCCCATTCTTCATGGGCATCAAAAAAGGATCCTTTTTGATATAACGCTAACCCTTTCTTAAACAACCGTCGAATTTCTTCTTGTTCAGTCACTTATGTTTACGGTATCCTTTAACTGAAAATGTTTACCTACTTGTTTAATAGTTCCAGCCTGAATATGTTGATCATGTTCAAAAAATAAAATCCAATTTTCATTAACCATTTTGGGTAATAAGGCTATTTTCTCTTCAACAGTTTTAACTGGATTAATATCATATGCCATCACCCACGGAACAGGAATATGGGTTGAAGTCGGGAATAAATCAGCACCAAAAATGAGTGTATTATTTCCGTCCGAAATAATGGGATGAAGTAAACCGCTTGTATGTCCATGCGTATAGATGAATTCGATTCCATCTATAAAAGGCTCATTACCGTTAACAATTTTAATCATTCCATTTTCTTCCAGAACATTCCAATCATGACTCATAAAACTTCCTTTATCCTTTTGGGTAGGATTATTTGCCAACTGCCAATTTTGTTCTGAAACCCAATAGTGCGCATTCGAAAATGTCGGAACAATTTTTCCATCTTCGATTTTTGTATTTCCACCTACGTGGTCAAAATGCAAGTGCGAGCAAATAACATCTGTAATATCGTCCGTTTTAATATGTAGTTTTGCCAATCCTGATTCTATATTATATCTATCGGTATTAATATTGTAAATCTGTTTCAACTTATCCGTCCACTTGGTCCCATTCCCCGTATCAATAAGAATTTTTTTATCTTTACTCACAAGAAGCAATGAACGGGTAACCATTGGAATTCTATTTTGATTATCTGCTTGAATCTGTTTATTCCAAAGCGTTTTTGGAATAATACCAAACATAGCACCTCCATCTAATCCAAATTCACTCGTCTCAATACTATAAAGTTCAAATGATCCAATTTTCATGATGTGACCTTTTCTATTTTATCGCCCAAGTATGGCAACAAATGTTTATCACATATTTTACCGATTGTTCGGAGAGATTCTAACGCTACTATTTTTTTCATTTTTTCTTCTAACTGACTATTCGATTGAATGACTTTTTCTGCACTTACGATGAATTGATTACTCCAATAATTGGGGCCTTCACAAATCCAATGGTTCGACGATTTTGACATTTCAGTCAAACTTTCATATTGCAATGAATTTAATTCTTCTAAAATTTCATTTTTAATTTGATTCACTCTCACATATTCACTATTCCAGAATCGCAACATGGTAGAATACCGATTAATATTTCCCGTATCATTTTGATGGATGATTATCGCTATTTTATCAGTGACATCTCCATTTTGATCTGGTGCAGGATGATTAAAAGATCGACTTTTTGATTGGTATATTAATGTGAGAATAAAGGACCATAGTGATTCTTTTTTTTCTTGAAAAGCAAATGCACGCATTAAATGAAATGTCAATAACCCAAAGGTTTTATAATCACGTAATAGAATTTCTGCTATAACCTCTAAAATACTTTGCGATCGATCCGATGCTAAATATAAGTGTGCTGTTGGTTGAACGATATTAGGATTGCCTTCAATAAGTGCATCTTGTACATCGCTTACAAATACCGATTGATCTATCTGTATTCCATCTAAAATAGCATGATCATTCTTCCGATAAGATCTGTTCTGGACACATTCTATCGCAAACTCAATTAAAGGTAAGGATGGGGTTTCCTTAACATCACTTATCAAGTTTTTTATACTATTTAAGACAATAATTGGATGATCTGATGGTTGGCTATTCCATTCTATAGATACAGCTACATCAAATAAATCACTTAAACAGGGAACAACATTTTGTGGCGATTCGCCAATTCCTTGAATCGTAGCATAAATGGATTGAGTGTCTCCTTTTAGAAGTGCATCTCTAAAAAGTGTTTGGGTCATTCAGGTAAATATTTTTTTTCTTTAAAACCACCTAAATAAAACATGACTTGAAACGATAATCCTGTTGCCCTAGAGTATTCAGACGGCATGCCACCACGAGATACGGGATAATCTTCATAGCTACTTCCCCAAAGTTCTTGAACTTCGGGACTTGTTGGATCCCAACTAAAGTTTAGGATTTCGGAGAATGGCATGGATGCAAAATCATGATAATAACCAATTTCATATCCGATTCTTTTACTTGGCTTCCCTCCCATGAGGAGCCCAAATCTTAAACTGGTTCCACGAATGCCATTTTGTGGAATATACATGAATTTGAAACCCTTCCATTTAAGCATTTCTACTTTCTTTTTTACAGGTCGTGTGCGTGTAACTAACTTCTTTTTAAATTTGTAATAAGTGAAATCCATATTTTTATTAGGATTTAAGGCAAAACTTAAATTTATAGCATCCCACTTTTTGTCTTTTTGCATCACAATTCGTGTGTAGTCTATACCCGTTCCGTATAGCGGAAACCCAATTCGAAGCCCAATATCGCTTTTATCAGATAAGCCTCTTCTAAACCATACCATAGGAATAGCATTTTCAACAGCTAATGTATAACCCCATGTCGTTTTACCTACAGGAGCAAGCTCAGGAGATATAGTTGGGTGTGTTGCGCATCCTATCCATAGGAATAACACGGGTAAAAGGGTCGAGATCTTTCGGGGTATCTTCATATCCAGTGGCTAAAGTTATGGTTTATCCCATAGGAAGAAAATAAAAAGAGAAATTTTATTTTAAGTAAATCATTTTACGACTAAAAGTAACTGGAGCCAATCCATTTACCATTGTTTGAATCGTAAAGAAGTAAATCCCCGTTGGATGTCCTGTTGCATTCCATGAAAAATTATAGGCTCCCGATTGTAAAAATTCAGATTCAACAAATTGATCTATGATACGACCATTCGCATCAAAAATAAATAATGATACAGTGGCATTTTCCAATAGATCAAATGAAATACGCGTTTCCGAGTTAAAGGGATTAGGGTAATTTTGATATAATACAAATATTTCCGGTATCAGTGATTCGCTCTCAAAAAGATTTTCAGATGTATTGCTTTTCCCCAATGAGAAATTGGACGTTTCTTCCCATTGGCCGCCATCAGGTAATTTTTCTAAATGAATCTCTTGGGATATATCGATAGGAATCCATTCAAAATTCTTCCATAAATCTTGATTCGTATTTCGACACCATCGAATCCATTGAATATCCGCCGAATCTATATTTGAAATGATCAAAGATGTATCTATAAAGACCGGTTCTGCGGATAATGGTGGGCTCCATTCAAACAATATGTCATTATTGGACCATAATGTATAAGATTCAAACTGATCTGTATGACTCATAATTTCGAATTGCAAAATATTATTTGCATAATGGATTTCATTTAAGGTACTCGATGGCTTCTCAATTGCCACTTTCCAAACTTGATCATTATCTGGAATAAAATATTCGTTCATTAATGAAATGGACATTTTATGAACATCTGGTATAAATCGAATATTTTGAACCCACTCCCCATTATGGACTAAAGTAGCAAATGTCCAATCTGTCGGTATCATCACTTCTATAAGTTGATTTGGTTCCCGTTCTTCAGGTTTTAAAATATTAATATAAGTGTCCCCATTCAATAAATATAATTCATCCCATGAAATATCTTGTTCTCGAATAACAAGTAATGATACATAATTATTGTTATCAAATTGATTCTTTTGAACAATTCGAATGGCATCGACAGTGTGAAGAAAATCTAAATTATTGATATATTGATCCAATAATTGGTTCATATTATTCATCACTCTTGATTCAATTTCTTTCTCAAGAACATTCCATTCTTCCCCAATTAGGAAGAATTCATTTTGAAGATATTCCTTATAAATATGAATGGAATCCGAGAATTGAATATTAGTGTAATAGGAATGAATCGTTAAAAAATCATTTTCAATATTTGGTAAATCACTTAGTAATAAATTTTCACACCAATCAAAATCATTTAATGATTTCCGATAAAATAAATCTACCAAAGATGATATTATTTCTGAATCAAGATTAGGCATAAGTGAATGAATCATTTTCACCTGTTTTAGTTTAAAAAGAGTTTCCAATCTATCAGGATCAATCTCATCAATAAATGGATTAGATTCTTTTTGTAAGCACGTTCCAAACGTCGGGTGATTAATATCACTTGTGATCGTTCTGCCAAACAAATCGATTAATTCAATATAATAAAAATATCGCTCTTTTTCTTCACAGGAAGTATCTAAATATTTTCTTTTTCCCTGCTCAACGATTTCATAATGGGTAAAATCATCATAATAGGATGTTTTAGAAAATAGTCGTATTTCGGCTATTGAAAGTGTATCAGGAACGTTCCAAGACAACAATAATGATCCTTGCCCTTCTTGAATATCTAAATCCACGAAGTTATTTTTCAGTACAGTCTCCTCACCAAGGGCAAATCCAAATCCAAAGATAAGGATGGCTTGCAATATCATTTTTATAGTTGTGTTTATCATGACTCGTTTTGGGCGAGGGATATTTTATACCTGCTTATGACTATAGAGCAAGGTAAATCGATCAGATATTTTATTTCAAATAAATCATTTTATTCGTTATTGATCTATTCTCAGTTTGTAATTGAACAAAATATATGCCACTTCCATTTTGGGATGCATTCCATTGAATTTCGTGTTGTCCAGGATTCAAATTTCCATTCACCAAAACATCAACAACACGCCCGGTTATGTCAAATATACGTAGAGACGTGGCCCCGCTTACAGCGGGATTTCCAACATGCCATGTCTCTACCAAATCAAACCGGATCGTGGTGATTGGGTTGAATGGATTTGGGTAATTTGACAAAAGATTAAAACCCGAAGGATGAACGAATCCGTCTGTGGATGATATAGGAAAGTTTATAGCTCCCCATGTATCGATAATACCATATCCATAACTATTATTAGGATTGGAATGATTATCTGCTGACATTAATAAAGCAGAGCGAAGTGTCATAGGCGCCCAATCAGGGTGAGCACTTTTGATAACGGCGACTGCGCCACCTACAAGGGGTGTGGCTAAAGATGTTCCATTTAAAGTACGGTACCCATTTGTTCCAGGATCGATTCCCCAGGTGGATACACCTCGCGCACAAACTTCCGGTTTAATTCGCCCATCAAATGTCGGGCCATGAGAACTAAAAGTAGCCAGTACATCATTCACATTGACAGCGCCAACAGCAATCACAGAATCCGCATCGGCAGGTGAAATAATATAATACCATGAAGAATTTCCTTCGTTACCAGCAGCCGTAACGCATGTCAAACCCAATCCAACGGCAATATCGATCGCATTTGTTGTAACAGCTGTATTACCATCTAAATCTTCATATGTATACCAATCAAGATACCCAAGAGATGTGGAAACCACCTGCGCCCCATTTGCTTCTCCCCATTCTAGTCCAGCGACATAATTATCTTCTTCACCTTGGATTTCTTGCTCAACCATTTCTGTCTTGGCCAATAAATATTCTGATTTAAATGCAGGCCCAATTAAAGAACCTGGCTGATTGCCAGCCATGACAGACAAAACAGCTGTTCCATGAAAATCTTGGTTATAATAATTTTCATCATCTGTTTCATTGCCTGTAAAATTATCATCGTTAATAAAATCATGCTGAGCAATGAGTGTAAGTGAATCAAAAACAGAATGGCTCAAATCAAATCCAGTATCCATAACTAGAACGCGAATACCTTGCCCATAATATCCATTTTGGTGTGCCATATGAACATTGATTTGTTCAATCTGATCTTGCGCATATCCATAATCCAATGAATCGTCACGACTCGAATTGGGTTGAGCTACTTCTCCACTTAAACCTAATTTCTCTCTATGGTAAAAATAGACAGGTTCTATTTTTTTTACAAAAACAAGATTGTTTAACTGATTTAGCTCAGTAGGGGTTACTAATACGGAAACAGCATTAAGCCACCGACTCTGATGAATAATATTAATTCCTAATTCGTTTAGCCGATGCATATAATTTGGAGAAATTTTCTGATCATAGAAAGTAGGCTCTGATGATAGCCCTACCGCTTGACGCTGATTTTTTCTCCTCTCATCCAATGCAATAATAGGTGATCCCATTTTATCTTGAAAGTATACCCATGTTTTAATAAGTCCGTTTTCTCTAAAACCGGGAGAAAATTGAGATAAATTTATTTCGCCACTGAAACCCACTGAAAGTGTTAAAAGAATTAATATTTTTTTCATTCTATCTCCATAATCATTGAAACAAGTAATGTTAGATCAGAAACATCTAATGTTCCATTCCCATCTAAATCTCCTACCGAAAGTTGATAAATTGTTGGATTATCATCCTCCATAATCAAATTTGCTAAAGATAATAAATCATAAATATCGATAGACAGATCCGGAACAAGATTCCCAAGTGTTTCGGAACTAAATCCAGAAATACTAAAATTATCAAAATAAAATCCATCTTCTTCTACATAGTTATCACTGGTTAAAATAAACCGAAAACTTATAGGAGTATGCCCCCCCAATTGATCTAAATCGATGCGTTCTGTAACCCAGTTAACCTGTGAACCGTCATAACCTGATTCTCCTGCTGGTTGAGCACTTTGTCCATTTCCTAATACTGTATAATCCCCCGATAAACTCACCCAACCATCTTCAACAGTGTAAGCCTGAAATCGAACAAAATCCCAATTATCTTCTATTGTCCATTTTGCCTGGAAAGTAATAAATGGTCGAACAATATTTGCCAAATTGGGTGTTCCCGTAAATGTTATTATATTTTCAACACCAGCACTATAATTTCCTTCTGGACTATCTGTAGCGGAATAATTTCCTGTTGCTGATTCGGTAGATAATCCCCATGATTCTGATGTCCAATGATTCATCCCCGATTCAAATGAATCTAAAAATAGGACCATTGGACTCCCGATAATTTGCCGAATCGTATCTGTCCGAGAAAGACTGTTATTATCATTCATAGTAACAATAATCCCGATTTCTGATCCATTGAGCGCTAATTCTGATGCAACTATCTGAGTAGACCAAGGTGAAGATGTTCTTGCTGGAAGTGACATAATTTCCGCACCATTATTCAAGACAACTGATTGGTCATTGAGCGGTTCGACAGATATTGTTACGGGTCCATTTGAATCTGATAATCCTCGATTTTGAATTACAATTGAAATATCAATTGTATCTCCGGGAGCGGGTTGCTCATTTGAAACAAGTGCATCATAAACAATGAAATCAGACCCTGCAACTGAAGCAAATATTTTATTTGGATGAATTTGATCTTCACATAAAGGAATGACTCGATCCTCGGATGGCCAAAAATAATCTGAGTAGGATCCTACTTCGGGTGTGTAAGAAATCATTCCTTGATCACCGTAGGTCCAATCAACTGCATCACCATTAACTGTATAACCAATCAATTCATATCCTGTTCCCACGGGATATCCATTATACCGCGTCATTTCTGCCCCGATTTCACGTAAAGTAGTTAAGTCTGGTTCAGGAGGTAATGAAGCATCGCCAAATGAATGAATTAACACATTTGAATAGGTATGATAGTGTAATACATCCTTAAATGGACGACTCGAAATAAAGTCACGAACTGCTTGTGTTTCTGGCTCCGAAAAAGCTTCTGTTCCGCGATAAACGGCACTACAAGGATTGGGCGAAGAGCCGGAATTATCGGCTCCCCAATTAAATCCATAATTACGATTTAGGTCAACACCTTGTTCATAATTGTTATTGCAATTTGATGATTCTTCTCTTCTATTTTTTCGATGCATCCCACCGCCATTGGGTTCTACTTCTTCATTGTAAACATACCCATCAGGATTTATAACAGGTAAAAACCACATTTCACGCTCATTCACCAAAAAAGTTAATTCTGAGTCAGAGCCATAGCTTTCACATAATAATTGTATAAAGTAAAATAAATTCATCATTCCAACCGGCTCTCTGGCATGAGTTAACCCCGTGTATAATACTTCAGGTTCATCTTCATCTTCATTTGGATTATCTGAAATTTTAACCGCCCATATTTCTCGCCCTTCAATAGATAAACCCAATATGTGTCTTTCAGATATGAGATTTGGATATAAATCATGTAATTCATCCATTCGAACGTTTAATTCATCCCATGAATAATTCCCCAATAAGGAACCAAGTGGAAATTCTCTTTCGGGGCTCGAAATAGATCGATGTTGAAAATACATTGATAAATCCCTTTGTAATACTTCAAATAAAAATCCCGCTTGGTCTAAATGCTCCATTTGACTATCCGTTACCGTTAAATCAATAAATACATTTTGTTTTATTAATACATGATCTGTTGGAATGCCCATTTTAGTATAGGCATTTATTGCATCTTGAGATGCATCAAATACGCGCACTTGATGGTATGACTCTCCCCATACGCATTGTAAAAGCAGGAATGTTAAAAAGATAATTGTTTTTTTATTCATAGTATGATTTGTGTATTTCTTCTTTGTTAATATAAAAACGAATGTACAGGAAAAATCCCTTATAAAGAATAGTGCTATTTAACAAAAAAGCCTTCGTAAGAGCGAAGGCTTTTTTGTTTTATTGACTTTTTAAATTAAGAATGGTCTTTTAACCAGTCAATGGTAACGGACTTCGGACGCGTAATAGGCATTCCAAGTGCGCGATTAACCACC
This sequence comes from Fidelibacterota bacterium, assembly GCA_016784605.1. Taxonomy (GTDB): domain Bacteria; phylum Fidelibacterota; class Marinisomatia; order Marinisomatales; family UBA1611; genus JABHGY01. Next base: position 38,120 of record JADHUI010000011.1, read on the forward strand.
ATTTGTGAAACCATTCCCATAGCACGAGAAATACTGAACAACACTGTATAGAAACTGAATTCCTTCATGCCATAATGATATAACAATGAACCAGAAGCTGCATCTACATTTGGCCAAGGGTTTTTTGCCTTCCCTTGTTCTTTAAGTACAGGAGGCACAATTTCAAATAGATTTTTAACAATCTCAAAAACATCATCATCTTTTATATGTGCTTTTCCGAATTCCATGAATGCAGTATACCTTGGATCTGGGCAACGCAAAACAGCATGACCATAACCTGGAATGACTCGGCCTTCATGTAAACGATCCCAGCAAAATTCTTTCAGTTCATCAACAGATGGCGATCCACCAAAATGATCTTTAATATCAAGAACAAAATGCAAACATTCTTGATTTGCGAGCCCATGAAGTGGACCTGCTAATCCATTCAATCCTGCTGAAACAGCATAATAAGGATCAGATAAAGCTGATGCAACGGTCAATGCGCTGAAAGCAGAAACGTTTCCACCTTCATGATCGCTATGGAGCATTAAATAAAGTTGCATGAGTTTTTTCAAATTTCCATCAGGATCTGGTAGCCCAAGCATATGAGCGAAATTCGCACCCCAGTCTAAAGATGGATCCGGTGCAATTCTGTCTCCTTTGTCAAATCGCATACGATAAATACCCGCGCCAATGTTTGGTAACTTGGCCACTAGGCGAATTCCATCATCGAGAATTGTTTCCCAATATTGTTTTTTCATTAACCCTTTATCATATTGTTGATGAAATAGTGATTCCTTCTCCATAACAAGTATTGCAGTATTAAACATAACCATGGGATGAGAATCTTTTGGCATCGCATCTAACACATCCCAAACATACTCTGGGACTTCTTCATGCTCTTTTAATTGATCTTGAATATCCTTAAGCTGTTCATCATTGGGTAAATCCCCTGTGAGCAAAAGATGAAAAACTTCTTCCGGAAGAATATCTGTTATTTCAAGTAAAGGAATACCTCGAATAATTAACCCCGTATCAGGTGAAACGGATGATGTATCACAAATCAACCCTTTGATACCGCGCATGCCTCCATAGATCTGAGCAAGAGTGACTTCCCCTATGACTTCATTTCCCTTATCTTCAATTAATTTTTTTGCATCATAACGCCAATCAGGTATTTTTTGGCTTAACGTATTTTTTAGCAATGACATAACTTTTCCCCTTTTTATTTATTGATTTAATGGATGCTCGTATGAGCTATTCGGAAGGATCCAATTCGGACTTGTATCATATAGTATAAACATTAAAAAATTGTCCAATTCTACACTTTGAAATTTAACTTAGTTGCTTATAAAAGACCAACTTATCTGAAAATAATTCCAGCATTTATTATAAAAGAACTATTATTTTTTCAATCGACATGAAATATTTTAATTTATCTTTTTTTATTTCATAATATTTGCCCATCTATTAATAACAAAAGTGACAGGGAATCACACATAATAAAATGAGCGACAAAAGTAAAAGTATATTAATTACGGTCAGCGGTGATGATCAGCCAGGTATAACTTCAAACTTGATGAAAATTATTCAGCAAGGTGGATACCATATATGCGATATTGGACAATCTGTTACCCATGGCCTTTTGTCATTAAGTATTTTGCTCGATTCAGACTCCACTGACGAAAAAGATTTTCCCGTTTTAAAAGAACTCCTTTTTGCGTCAAAAACCATGGGGCTAAATCTGGATTTTAAAATGATTGAAGGAGATGATGAAACATTTAAAGTCCCCTATGATAATTTTATTTTAAGTTGTGTTTCTATTCAAAATATTCCAGCTTCATTCTTATATGACCTGTCAACAGCCCTCGCTAATCAAAATATTAATATTCATAGAATTGAAAATATTGGGAAACCAAATAGCTTTAACTCACTTGAAATTTTTACACGAACAGCCAAAGATATTGATTGGATCAATATCAAGAATAATTTAATGAAAATAAGTTCAAAACATTCAATCGATATAGCCTTCTTAAGAGACAATGTTTATAGACGCAATAAAAGGCTTATTGTTTTTGATATGGATTCCACGCTCATTCAAAATGAAGTGATTGATGAAATGGCCATTGTAGCGGGTTTTGGAGACCAAGTAAAGAAAATTACAGATGAAGCTATGAATGGGAATTTAAACTATAGTGAATCCTTAATTAAAAGAGTGAGTTACTTAAAGGGTTTATCTCGAGATGATTTAGAATTAATTTTCCAAAAATTAGAGTTAACGCCAGGAGCGAAAGATTTTATTACATCTGTTAAAAAGCTCGGATATAAAGTGGCTATTATTTCGGGTGGATTTAGCTTTTTTGCCAACAAATTAAAATCTCAACTTCATTTGGATTATGCTTTTGCTAATGAGTTGGAATTCGTAAAGGATAAACTGACCGGAAAAGTAACAGGAACAATCATTGATGCAGACCAGAAAGAAATCCTTTTAAAAATGATATCCCAACAAGAAAACATATCACTGGAGCAAGTTGTTGCCATAGGAGATGGAGCAAACGATTTACCTATGTTATCTTGCGCAGGCTTAGGAATTGCTTTTCACGCTAAAGATATTGTAAAAGATAAAGCCCAACACAATATGAGTCATGGTCCGATGACTTCTATTTTATATTTTCTCGGGATTCCGGGTATTATTGATTAGGCTTTCTGCGCTCTCAAAAAACACGAAACTTTAGTCGTTTTCATTGAATTGTATATCGTGAAGTTTTTTATATAACCCATTCTGAACTATCAATTCTTGGTGAGAGCCTATTTCTTTAATCTCCCCCTTATCGAGTACAATAATTTTATCCGCATTTACAACAGTTGATAATCGATGAGCAATCACCAATACAGTACGATCTTTCATCAACGTCTCTAACGCTTCCTGTACCCATTTTTCAGATTCTGTGTCTAATGCAGACGTAGCTTCATCTAATATTAAAATGGGTGGATTTGCTAAAAGGGCACGGGCTATAGCAATTCGCTGTCTTTGACCGCCTGAAAGTTTTGCCCCTTTTTCACCAATATTGGTGCTCAACTGATCTGGGAGAGATTCAATAAATTCCCAAGCATTGGCTGCTTTTGCTGCTGACTTAATATTATCATCATTTTTAACATCCATTCCATAAGCAATATTATTTCGTATCGTATCATTGAATAAGATTGTTTCTTGCGAAACAATGCCCATAAGGCTTCTTATGGATTTTATTTCTAGAGTTTGTACTGGTTTACCATCGATTAATATAGATCCGGAATTAATATCGTAAAACCGAGGAATTATATCTGCTATGGTAGATTTTCCTGCGCCACTTGGCCCCACCAAAGCGACAATTTCGCCACGATTTATATCAAATGTAATATTAGTGAGTACTTGCTCTGATTCATCATTGTACTGGAAATATACATGATCAAGTTGTATGGATTGATTGAAATTGTTAATAGGTTCAGCATTTTTAGATTCAACAATTTCCGGTTCAATATCCATCATATCAAAAACCCGTTCTGCAGACGCGAGCCCGGTCTGAATTTGGATATTTACACTTGTTAGAGATTTAATCGGCGCCAATATGGAAAAAAGAAGTAAAATAAATCGGATAAAATCTTCTGATGTAATCATTTGATATTGAATCACATCCATACCACCAATCCATAATAGAATAACACCAATCGATACACCGATAATTTCAGTAATGGATGGGGAAAAATGCATCAATCGAGCTCGGCGATACAATAATTTAAAAAAGTGTTCACCTTCATTTTCAAATCGTTGAGATTCTTTCTCTTCCATTGAAAATGATTTTACAACACGAACGGATGATAATGTTTCATTTAATATATTCATAATCCCAGCAATTTGTTCGGCAGTTCGGCGGGATTTTCTTCGAATACTACGACCTATAATTACAATGGTTATTCCTGCTAAAGGTAGAACTAATATAGAAATTAAAGTCAATTTCCAACTTATGATCGCCATTAGGGCAATGAATGTTACAATGTTAAACGGCTCCACCAATATTTTTTGAAAACTTGTGGAAAAAGCAACCTGCATATTATGGACATCATTAATAATAATAGATGAGATTTCACCCGTTTTTCTTTGATGAAAGAATCCAAGAGACATGGATTGTATATGAGCATATAATTTATTTCTTAGTTCTGAAATGAGCCGTAATTGAACAAAAGATAACAATACCTTTTTAAGATAAAGAAAAACATGCTTTCCAAAAAAGACACCTAAAAGCGTTAAACATAAAACTTTGAGCGATTCGGCCGGAGTATCTCTCAAGATAAGAACATTTGTCCAATATTTTAATTTTTCATTAAATGTCAATGAATCAAGTTGGCTACTCCATTCAGATTGTTGCGATGCTAATTCATAAAAATCAGAAAGAATACTATTAATGAGGGATGCCGTTAGCCAAACGGATAAACTATTCATTAAGACAAATAGGATTGATGCTATAGCAGAAAAAATTAATGCAACCCAATAATGAGATACAAATCCCATGAGGCGACTAAATGTAGATTTATTTTTATTCATTCTTATTTTTTAAAACCATTTTCATATGTGGAATATTTGCTTCATAAAATCGTTCACCTTCTTCCACAAAGCCAAACGGTTTATAAAAGTTGATTACACTTTCTTGTGCATATAAATAAACAGTCTTTGAAAGATCTAAATTATTCATAATGAAACGAACTAAGGAAGCACCAATTTGTTTTCCACGATAATCCTTTAATACTGCAAATCGCTCCAATTTCCATCCTTCATCTGTCTCTCGCCAACGAGCCGTTCCTGCCGGCTGTCTTTGCCATGATGCTAAAACATGGGTTGATGTTGCATCAAATTCATCCATTTCTACATCCATAGGAACATTTTGTTCATCCACAAATACATTAGTACGAATCTCCATTGCCGTCCTCATTTCAGAATCTGTTTTTATGACTTCTACGTTTATACTCACCCTTTAATTTCGATAATAATCCTACAACCTCCAACGGAACTTCAAGTTTCATAAATTATAGCATGATTAAAGCTGGACTCTATATCCATATCCCATTTTGTGCCACAAAATGTATGTATTGCGACTTTTATTCCATTGCGGATCGAAATGAGTCAATTCCAAGATTTATAAAAGCATTGGTTAAAGAAATAGAACAAAGTTCGATTGACTCTTCCAATTGGATTTTTGATACAATATTTATCGGGGGAGGAACACCAAGTTTACTAGAACCAAACCATATTGAATCTATTCTCAATGCTCTCGAAACTCAATTTGATTTATCTCAAATAAAAGAATTCACCATTGAAGCCAACCCAGGAGAAGCACCTTACAATCGTTTAAACAATTTCCATGAACTTGGGATAAATAGATTATCCATGGGTGTTCAAACATTTCAACCTGAATTATTACAATTTTTAACGCGCAAACATTCTACTCAAGATGTATTTGATACATTTGAACATGCCCGCAAAGCTGGATTCCAAAATATTAATTGTGACTTAATTTATTCAATCCCTGGACAAACGTGGGATATGTGGGATAAAGATATGTCCACATTAATTCAATTAAATCCGGATCATATTTCGGCTTACACATTAACCGTAGAAAAAGGAACCGATTTATTCCACTCGGTAAATAATAAATCCATCATTATGCCAAATAATGATATAACGGGTGACTGGTTTTTAAAGACGCATGACTATTTGGCATCCAATGGATATTCTGGGTATGAAATTTCCAATTTTTCTAAACCTGGATTGGAATGCAACCACAATTTGCATTATTGGAATATTGAACCCTATCTCGGATTTGGCCCATCGGCGCATAGCTTTGATGGAAAAAATCGATGGTCTAATATGCGTCACTTGGATGGATATTTAGGTAAAATTGAATTATCTGATTCTCCTGTCTCATTTCAGGAAGAGTTGACTCCCAATCAAATTCAAAATGAAAAAATCGGTTTTGGACTTCGAATGACTCAAGGGATTCATCATGAATTAGTCAAAAAGAATTTATTAAGGAAGTCTCAAGACAAATGGCCCGATTGCATTCAAGTTCAGAATAATCGAATTCGCCTGACACATGAAGGTATGGTTTTCGCTGATGCGATTGGTGTAGATTTAATGGGATAATATTTATAATGGATATCAATCAGTAAGCGTTACTTTATTGCTGTAGACTTTTCAAGACTTGCTGTTCAAATACGTTTGATAGTTTTGTTCCATAATTGGAAATACTTATTGAATGCTGTTGCATCCCATAAGTACATTTCGGGAAAATTAACCGTTGTATAAAAAGTGAAGGAGAATTCAATGATACAAAAATACTTTGTCCCCATTCTTCTTACTGCATTCATTAACATAAGTTGCAATACGCCATCTGAAATAAACAACATCAATATTCTAGAAATAAAAGACGCTTTCTCACACGTTGAAGATTTAAACGAAAAAATCTTAAGTGGCCAATCTGCCGAAGAGCCACAATTAATAGTAATTGGAATTGATGAAAGAAATGGTCTAACTATAATTCAAAAAAAATCGAGTAAATGTTTCGGATGTATTATGTTTGATGAATGGTATGATATTTATTATGACGATTTAACAGAAGAAGAATGTGATGGAGAGTTTGAAGTTTCAATGATGGATTATTGCGGTTATGTGGGTACGCCCACATTCCGTGGATGTTCGCCTGACACAACACAATAATTAAAATTTATTCAACGTATGACTTTATTTAATTATCATTTTATAAAATATTCATTTCCACTCATTTTTTCTCTTTTCTTCCTAAATGGATGCGCTTCAACTTATGCTCCTGCTACTGAAGGATCGACCGGTTATAGTGAATACAAAATGAATGAAAATACATTTCGGGTTACATTTCAAGGTAATAGGCGACAAAGTAAAGATGATGTACGAACGCGTCTTATTTATCGTTGTTCAGAAGTAACGGCCCAAAATGGGTTTAGCCACTTCATTCTATTAAAAGATGATAGTTATAAACATATTGGTAAACGCGACTTTGGAAATTCAGATTTATCTTTTGAAACGACTACAACCATGTCAGGCGGCATCAATAATCGTGTAAAAAGTAATTTTGGCGCGCAGGATTCGGATGCTTATTTTGTAGGCGTTTTTACTATAAAAGTATTAAAAAATCCAGTAACAATGTCTATAGATGCTTCATCATTTATAAATAATAATTCCCATATAATAAAAAAATAGGTGCTGGTCTCATCTGACAATACACCTATAATTAAAGTTTTGGATTTAAATAAGTATTAATAGGTGAAATGTTTAATGGTTTCCCCTTCTTCACCAATTCGGGCCATTGCTTCAATCCCTAAATCAATATGAAGATCCACAAATTTCCGTGTGATTTCCATATCCGATTCTTCTGTTTTTACTCCTTCAGGAGTCATAGGTGTATCAGACACAAGTAATAATGCTCCACGATCAATTCCATTGGCAAAGCCCGTAATAAAAATGGTTGCTGTTTCCATATCAATGCCAATCGCTCTTACTTTGCCTAAATAATCTTTGAATTCTTCATCATGTTCCCAGACGCGTCGATTTGTTGTATAAATAACACCTGTCCGATATTCCATTTCTCGTTCCACTAATAAAGATGAAACATGTTTATGCAATTTAAAAGACGGCATAGCAGGAACTTCTTTTGGGAAATAATCATTACTGGTTCCTTCGCCGCGGATTGCCGCAATGGGAAGAATAAAATGCCCCAACTCTGTAGAATGTTTTAATCCGCCACATTTCCCAAGGAATAATACACCTTTTGGATGGATGCTTGATAGTAAATCCATAATGGTTGCCGCATTGGAACTCCCAATCCCAAAATTAACAATGCTTAATCCTTCATGATTGGTTGCAGATGTCATGGGACCACCACGACCTAATACTTCAACATTGAATTTTTCTGCAAATTTTTCTACATAATTTTGGAAATTGGTTAAAAGAATCCATTCTCCAAAAGCATCAGGGTCTGTTCCAGTATAGCGCTTAAGCCACCCTCGTGTAATATTTTGTTTATCTATCATAGGTTTAAATTTAATGAAATTGGACAATGGTCTGAACCTAATACTTTATCGAGTATATCGGCATCATTACACATTTCTAACATACCTTCATTCACAAAAAAATAATCAATGCGCCAGCCGATATTTCGATCTCGAGCACCTGTTCGGTAGGACCACCAAGAATATCGATCTCCCTCTTTATGGAATTCTCGAAATGTATCCCGCCATCCATGGGCCATATAAGTATCCAGCCGTTCACGTTCAATCGGCATAAACCCAGATGTTTTTACATTGGCCTGGGGTCGCGCTAAATCAATCGGATGGTGAGCTGTGTTCCAATCACCTGTGACAATGACATTATTCCCGGATTCCACTTGTTCATCAATGATGGGTAATAATTCATCATAAAAATCTAATTTATATTGTAAGCGTATATCATCTTTTTGGCCGTTTGGAAAATAAATATTATAAAGAAGAAAGTTTTCATGTTCGGTCAGGAGAACCCTTCCTTCTCTATCAAATTTTTCAATTCCCAGGCCCTTTTGTACGTATAGCGGTTCTTCTTTACAAAATGTAGATACAGACGAATACCCTTTCTTTTCGGCTGAATGCCAAAAAGTATGGTAACCATGATCTTTTAAAATTTCATTCGTTAATTGTTCTTTGTGTGCCTTTGTTTCTTGTAAGCAAAGAATATCTGGTTGTTCATCGTCTAGCCAATCTAAAAATCCTTTTTTGACTGCAGCTCGGACTCCATTTACATTCCACGAAATAAGTTTCATTTTTTATCCCTAATTACATGTGAGAAGTTTAAAGCTAGAATACTCAGGGAACAAAAATTCGTTCAATTTTATCTGTAGCAATGGCGCCAAACACCCCATAGCCTCCTTCGATTCCAAAGGATCTTCCTGTTGCGCCCTCACTTCCCATAATAAAACTGATAAATTCATTTTTATTCCCATACTCTATAAAATAATCATAATAGTGCGAATCCATAGATTCTAATAATACTTCTAATTGAATTGCATCTTCATATTCACCCTCATCCCACCAACTATTAGAACAGTCGGAAACTTGTGATGTCCAAACAGTATCGGTTCGATCTGCAATCAAATGGACTTGATTTGCGCCACAGGCATAATTTCCATAGATTGCTTTTGTCTTTAGTCTAAAAGTTCCATCATCTTCCACAGCATCAAAAGGAATGGAATAAGGCGTCCGATTAGATAGTGTATCTTGCACAAATTCTTCTCTTATGTTTGGACGAAGTGGAACCGTAACGGATCCTTGAGCCATGCGACCATCATCCGTTTCAACTCGCAAAGAATATGTTTCTCCCGGTTGAGGCTGAAATGTCCCAGATGTATCAACATATTTTGTTTCATACATACCCCAATCATAATTTGATTTATTAGCAAAAACCCATTCTTTTTCATGATTAGAAATTGTTACCTGTGCATCAAGAACAGTAAATCCCGACCTGTATTCATAGTTTATATAAAAATCATTGGGTCCAGGACCAAAATAAACGGTGTCAGACGAAATTAAAATATTCTCAGGGTCTTGTAAGTTTAAACTTTGATGTACATAAATATATCCATAACTGGAATCGGGTTCAGAAACAATGAGCCCAAAAATATTCAGTGTAGAATCATGGTCTGAATCAACAGGTTGCCATCCCCACCCTTCGCACGAAACGAAAAAAAGAAAACTAATAATAATTACATGTTTCATTAGAAATGTATCCTCCAACCAAATGTTGGGAAAAATGGAAACATAGGGACACCGGCTCGTTTCATCCCAAGAGTTTCGCCCGTTTCTTCATTATAATTAGTATTATAAATATACATGAGTGCATTTAAATGGTTTGTTACATTAATAATTTGAAAATAGGATTCTTTAAAGCCACCATTTTTAAGCTGTTTTCTTTTAGTGAAATTCACATCAATTCTAAAATAATCTGGGAATCGATCCCCATTTTTTTCTCCAACCAATAATGAGTTATTGGGCCACCAATTCGAATAGCCTGTATAGTAAAAACTTTCTTTCCAATTTTGAATTCTTCCTTTCACTTCAGTAAAAGGGTTCCCAGTTGCATAAGAAATAGTTAACCCAACGTGTGTTTTTTCTGTCCATTGCCAATCACCCACTACATTCAATGTATGGGGACGATCAAATTTAGGTGGATACCAATCATGCAATTCTGTTTTCCATTTTGTCACAGCATAGGTATATCCAATCCAACCTGTCAAATTTCCACTCTTTTTTTGAATTAAGCCTTCTAAACCATAGGCATAAGCATCTGTTTCATAAAAATCATTAAATGGAGTGAATTGCAACATACCATCATCGCTTACTGAAAATATATTACCCTGTTTAAGGGTGATCAAATTGTCAAATGATTTGTAATATGTTTCTAATCGATATAATATATTTTTTGGCGTTAAATGTTCTATACCCAAAATGGTATGGTCAGAATATGGAATAGAATTATCTTTTGGAATGGGCATCCAAATATCCACAAACCGAAGGTTTTCATCCTGCGGATTTGCAATGGTCATAAATTGATGATAGCGACCCCAATTAAATTTGATGGATGTATCATCATCTAACAAATATTTTAACCCTATTCGTGGATCGGAATACAGTTGGTTATGGGCGGATGCTGAAGAAAGGCGGAATCCGAGTTGTGCCGAAAATACAGGAGATATATGCCATTTATCTTGGATATATAACCCTAATTCGCGAGAAGGTTCAACCATCCATAAGGCCGTATCTTGCCTAGATTCAATCGCATCATTGTCCGTTAACCATTTTGACCCAAAAATAAGTCCAAGAGTAAAATCAATATCTTTCGCTTGAAACCCAGTGGTAATGGTATGCTTTTCATTTGGTGTATAAACCAACTCAGTCTCAATAGATTTATCATTTACAATATCAAAGGCATCAAACATCCATGAATTATCCCATTTGGATGTACCCCAATCATCTTCAGATTCACCCCAACTGTGATCATCCATATCAATCCAAAATCGAAAGTAACTCGATGCGAAAAATGTTTTTAATACCATTTTGGGAGAAACAAGCCAGCGCCATGTAAGGCTATTTGTTTTATTCCCCCACTTCCAATCAAAATTAAATTCGTTGTTAGAAATGGATGTAGAATTATTTCTATCGTATGAGTCAAAGGAGACATATTTAAAATCATATATATCGTCTCCTAAAAATGAACTCAATGTTAGGCGATGATTTTCGTTGATATCTAGATTTATTTTTCCTTCAATATCGTAAAAATGATAAGGGAAGAAATTTTCAGGAAAATCATTATTAAAACCTCTGGATTTAGATTCCCGTTTTGCAGCTAAGGTCATTGCTTTCGTGATATAATCAAAATAGGTTCTTCTCCCAGCCAACATCCACGATCCTTTCCATTTACCGGGGAGCGGACCTTCAATCATTCCTTTGCTCGAAATAAGAGACATATTCGCACGACCTGAAACTTTTTCCGTGTTTCCTTCACGATTAATAATATTTAAAATGGATCCCATACGTCCACCATAGCGAGCTGGAAACCCTCCCGCATGAAAATCCGCTTCCTTAATGGCATCCGTATTAAATGTTGAAAAAACGCCACCCAAATGAAATGGATTATACACCGTAATGCCATCCATCATAATAAGGTTTTGGTCTGGTGTGGAACCACGAACATAGAGGGCGCTGGAAAAATCATTCATTGTTTGAACGCCGGGAAGAAGTCGTAATATGCGAAAAACATCCGGTTCAACAAATGAAGGTAACCGTTCTATATCTCTCATATCCAGTTGAATACGACTTGGCTCAACTTGCTCACGGAATTTTTGTCTTTCCGCTGTAACAAGGATTTCTTCTCCGATCAAAGCTGCAGGTTTTAATCTAAAATCGATTCGAATACTTTCACCCTCACGAATCTTCAATGGGCGCGTGTCTAACTCAAAACCTATCATGGATGCCACAAGGTTGTATTCTCCGGAACTCACTTTTGGAAGAACAAAATATCCATCCACATTTGTAGCGGCACCAATGGATGTCCCTTGTACAAATACATTTGCATAGGATAAGGGTTCGCCATTCGTATTATCTCGAACAAACCCGGTTATAGATTGTGAAAACACAGGTACAGTAAATCCAAAACAGATAATATAAAAAATAAATCTTTTCATTAGATACTAAACGAATTTACACGGAGATTCACTTAATTAAAACAATGTGACTTTTTGATGCCAAACCATTTGAAAACCCTTAATTTCTCAACTTGAATTAAAATCATTATGGCTGCAAAACGAAAAAGAAAACGAATAAGTCGAACCGAAATATCCTATCTTCGAGAATATAGTTATGAAATAAAAGTAGCCATTATATTTGCATTAGGCGTTTTTCTCCTTGTTGAAAAGTTAGAAATAAAACACTATTTATATTTGTGGGTTCGGGGAACTTTATTTTTTATTGGGGATATTATAAAGTCTGTTGCGGGTGGTTTTGAATTTGTAATTGGCACATTTGAAACATCGGATATTGTTGGTATTATTTTAATTATTACTGCCTTTTTTATGGTGAGTAAACGCTGGCGAGAAAGAACTATCGAACGAAATTCCAGTCTAATAAATTGCCCAAACTGTGACGGCGATTTTAAACGAATTCGCCGAACAAGTTATCAAAGATTACAAAGTTTTTTTTGGTGGGTAAAAGTCAAACATTATGAATGTAAAAATTGCTCACAAACTTATATGCAAATGACTGAGAGGAGATCATGACAGAAGAAGCTGTACAATTATTAATTGAAGAAGGGATTGAAAATGCCCATGTAGAAGTGGCTGATACACGAGGAAGCGGAGACCACTTTCAAGCGGTAGTAATCTCAGATACCTTTGTGGATAAATCGTTGGTCCAAAGACATCGAATGGTTTATGAAGCATTGGGCTCAATCATGACAAATGAAATTCATGCACTTCAATTGAGTACATTAACCAAATCTGAGTGGAAAAAATAAAATAGTCGTTTTCTTAGAAGAAGCCTTAGGGATAGGTTTTTGATTGAAAATAAATTAATAGAGAGAGGAACAAAATGGAAATAGCAGAACAAATAAAAAGTGATATTGAATCCAATTCAATCATATTATATATGAAAGGAACAAAAGAAATGCCCATGTGCGGCTTTTCAAATTCCGTCGTCCAAGTATTAAATCATTATGGCGTTGAATATAAAGATGTGAATATTTTGGAAGATCCAATGATTCGGATCAAGTTAAGTGAATACTCCAATTGGCCAACCATACCACAATTATTTGTGAAAGGTGAACTCGTGGGTGGAGCGGATATTACGATTGAACTTCACCAAACGGGGAAATTATTGGATATTTTAGATTTTTCGAAAACGGCTTAATATTATTTGGTGGAAATAATTCAGCGGTATAAATTTCCGCCCGATTTCATATCGAAATCTTTTAAGAATTGGTCCGTTCGTCTAGTGGTTAGGACTCCAGGTTTTCATCCTGGCAACAGGAGTTCGATTCTCCTACGGACTACATTAAGCCGTCTTAATTATTTTAAGACGGCTTTTTCATACAAATAAATTATGATAGAAAATTTACATCCAGTCTTTGTTCACTTCCCGATTGCCTGCATTGTGGTGGCATTCATCTTTCAATTATTTCAAGTGCTTGCACCCCAAATAACACCCAAAAATGCTGGCCTTTGGCTTATGGGAATTGCTGCATTATTCGCACTTATTTCTAGTCAAACTGGGGAATTAGCTTTTTCATCTCAGGTGAATTTGAATGCATTCCAAATTGAGGAAGTTGATACGCACGAACTATTTGCAAATATAACAACGTGGGGAGCTATTATTATTTTCGTTGGATGGATTTTCGCTCACCTTCAAGGCGTTCAAAACCGAAAAGTGGATATATTGATTCTAGCTTTTCTTAGTTTATTAGCTGTGGCTGTTTTAATTACAGGCTATTTGGGTGGCGAATTGGTTTATCTTTACCATATTCATTGAGTAATAAGTTTGTATAGTAAAAAAGTTTCTAAAGTGGAAAGTTTTTAGCGCTTTAGATTAATTCCCATCTGCCTCTTGGACAATATAAACAAAAAAGGCCACAGAATTCGTTGAGGTAAAAAGTCCATAGCCACCTTCAATATTGCTTTCGGGCAATACATATTGATTCATGGAAATCGGATCTCCTTTATAATAATCTGCAAACGCCTGATCCGTGCTTTGAATAATCATAAGATATAATCCATAATAATTGAAAGCGAGCCAACTAAAATAGATTTCTTGTTGAGAAAAATTCCAAACTTGCGGATTGGGTCGATAATAGTTTCCATCTTCGTCTTGAAATGGCGTTCCTTTAAAAGCGATGGCTGAAAAAGATGTATCCATAATAAAGTTGGAAGGAGAATCATCTTGGGCAATCATAATATTTCGCATCATCCCTGGTTCGGTTTCAGATTGCCATTTTACAATGAAATAAGGCATAGATGTAAAACTAGATGTATAACAATCATCTTCTTTATATACGACTGTATCATATTTAAAAATGGATGAATCGCCGAATCCACCATAAAAAGCCATAAGTTGATCCATGCCAAATGGATAAATATTAATCGGTTCCACGGATGTATTTTCGCCACAACGCCACAACGAATCATTGGATACACTTTCTAACTCAATGGCACTGGGAACAATTGTTTCCGAAATAATTTCATCAATGCCATCGCTTACATAAAGAGTATAGCGAACTCCTGCTTGAACAATGAGGGAATAATTATTCGTTACATATCTACCGGGCTTTCCTTCAGCTTCCGTAAATAATATTGTGTCAGCTTCATGAATCATCATAACTGTCCCATCTTCAACCCATTTATTATTTCCTTCATGCTTCTCATTGATGGAATGAGAATAGGTAACAAATACTGTATCAAATGCTAGGGGTAAATCTGCTTCCAAATTAGCAAATACGGTTAATTTTTCTTCATATATCCTTTCTTCGTCAATGGGTTCGCAACTCCAAATAATAAATAAAAGCATACTGATAATTTGAATCGTTTTTTTCATATTAAAATTCCACAGAAATCCCAATGGTTGGAATAATGGGAAGTCCATTGACTCTTTTTAATTGTGGCGACCCTTCATCAGCTTCATCCACATTGGGCTCGCCCCAGTCCGGAACCCCATTTCCATTTTCATCGTGCAACTCTTTATCCCAATCACCATCATCATCTAAGCCATTGAAGGAATTCCCGAATTCATAAAAATATCGAAATACATTTTTTTGCCAATACGTATTTACCACTTGAATGAAGAATTCCCCTTTGAAATATTTCGAATTGATTTTTCTTGTAAGACCCACATCCAATCGATGATAATCTGGATATCGACCTGAATTCCTTACACCTGGAATTGTTCTATAATACACATCAGCCATGGATCCACCAGGAAGATGTTCTTCATAATATCCAAGAATTGGGGTAAAGGGTTGCCCCGATTGATATGTCCATTTAAAATTTCCAGACCATTTTTGATTCAATTGAATATTCCCGATAATGTTAAAAACATGTCGCCGATCCCAATTGGTGTAATACTCTTTCCCATTCAATGTTTTTCTTGATAAAGACCATGCATAACTCACCCAGCCATTCACACGACCTGCTTCTTTTTGAAGAAAAAACTCTCCTCCGTAGGCATATCCGTCACCCACATCCACAAGCGAATCTAAATTTTCACTCGACATTTCATCGTCTTCTGTTGAACGTGAATCCACAAAAGTTAAAATATTCTTTAAACTTTTATAATACCCTTCAATTTGAAGATGAATATTATTGTCAAAATATTCTTCATATCCAACGACATATTGTTTGGCTGATGCAGGTTCAATCGATTCGTCCACAGCAAACCAAGCATCCAAGATTTTGGGATTAAAATCATCTTGAATTGTTTCCATGAATTGATGGTATTGTCCAATAGAAAAATTGAGATACCTTGAATCTGTTAATAAATATTTTACAGCAAGTCTTGGATCATGGAAAATAGATTCTTTGCTGTTACCGTAATATTCTAATCTATACCCAGGCTCTAACATTAAAGAGGGGCTTACCCAATATTTCATTTTTAGATAGGTTGCGAGCTCTTGGGTTTTCGTCACGGATTTATATAATTCTCGCCCAAAACCATTCGCCGAATAAACAAAAGCTAAATCTTTATATTCTAATCCAAATTTAATGTGTGTTTTTTGAGACATAAACCATGTCCAATCAGACCGAAATGTCATATCATCGATATAATCTTTTTCATTGATACCTGATTCGCCACCCAAACCAAATAAAATATCAAATCGACTTTTAGCCACTAATGTATTTGCCACTAATCGTTGACTAAATAGTTTTCTATAATTCAGGCTAATGGTTTCATTTCCCCATTTTCCTTCCAACTGAAATTCATCCCAATACAAATCATCCGTTCCTGCATACCAACTAATCGAAACGCGATCTTGAGATGTTATATCTTGGAATATATGCCCTTGTAAATCCCAAAAGTAATAAGGGAATTCCAATTTTGTTCCTTTAAATACTTGGTCAAAATACGTCCGTCGTCCAGCTGCCAGCCAAGCCCCTTTACCAATGGGACCTTCCAATGTAGATTGAAAAGATAAAAGAGATAAGGACGATTTCCCGGTGAAAGATTTTTGATTTCCATCTCTGCTACGCACATTCAAAACAGCCGATAATCGACCTCCATAATCAGCATTAAATCCGCCTTTCATTAGATCAGCTTCCTTAATAGCGTCTAGGATAAAACTTGAGAAAAATCCCCCTACATGGGATGGATTATAAACCGTTATACCATCTAATAAAATGAGATTTTGATCGGAATTTCCTCCACGAATGATAAGCCCAGTACTAAATTCGGATTCGGTTAATACGCCTGGAAGTGCCTGTAATGTTCGGAACAAATCTGCTTCCCCCACTTGTGGGACTGTTTTCAATTGACGCACATTTAAATTGGTGCGACTGATTTGAATATTCATTTTTCTTTCAAGCTTCTCAGCGGTTACGTCAATGCTTGATAATTCAATCAGTGTGGGAATTAATTCAATATCCAAAATGACTTTTCCCAATTCTTGCATTTGGATGAGTTCTAATTTTGAGTCAAATCCAAGATAAGAAATGAGTAATTCATATTCCCCGTGTGGGATATCTGATAAAACAAAATACCCGTTTTCATCTGTTGCAGTTCCGATGGATGTTCCTTTTAAGTAAACATTCGCACCTATCAAAGATTCGCGGGATGTTTCATCATACACAAAACCGGAAATAATGCCATCTTGAGCATGAGTACTTGTTATAAATAATATGAATATTAATGTAAAAATTCTGTGCATACTTTTAATACGGGCGATGAAAAGTCATTACTCAAATGAAGCTATAGGGAAAATAAATATTGAAATTTCAAATAAGCTTGAGTTGAAGAAGATATAAATTGATTCGATTGTTCATATTGGAGGCTTGCACCCACATAAAATATAGTAAACGGATTTGGTTGATAGCTCAATAATGGTTGTATATCAATCGTTTTATAATAGTCTTGATATTCCGTCACAATCCTAAAATTCGTTGCCGATGTAAATTGATACGATAATCGAAGTCGCCCAATGAGTACAGAATAAATTTCTTCATCAGTATCTTCCAGTGCTGAACGAGAATAAACGACAAATGGTTTAATACTTATTTTTTCGTTTGGCTTTATATCCATCCAAAAACTCATTGATTTGTTGATAGCTTGAAATGGATTAGAAGGATCGCGAATAATTTCCCTTCCCATAGATGGCCCCATACCTAAATGAAACTTGTCGCTAAATTTAGAATTCCACATTAGGCTTAAATGATAATTATTCTTTAAAGTGTCACCCGCATAAAATTCAGAATTAGGCATAAAATCCGCGCTCACATTGTTTTGACCTTTAAATTTCCCACTCACCGTTGCGTAAAGCCAATCTTCATACCATTGGTCTCCGGCATGATTATAAACACGCCCCATTCCGACCAAAGCAAATAAATGTTCAATATATTCATTTTCTGGCCAAAATTGCCTATATATATTCCCACTCATTTGTTTTTTATCATTTAGGGAAAGATAGCCATTATCCACGCGAAAAGTTGGGCTTTTAGTCACATACATTAATGTTCCTCCCCAATTTCGTCCATGACGCTCTAAACTTGTATAAGTCGCATTTCCTGTGAATGATTCTCCATCCAAGTCAGTTGTGAAATTATTTCCCTGGAAATAGCCTCCGGTTAAACCACTTTCTACCGTGAGTAATGTATCTGATAATTCTTGGGTGGATGATGCAAAATATTGCCAATCTAAATTCCATTTATCCCCAAATCGAAATACACCATCAGCACCCAACATTTGACCCAATCCATCTCCATATCGACGATCCGTTATAATGCCCCCAATATAGCTTCCTGGTTTTAATGAATGCTTTGTTCGAAAAATATTAGACAAACTTTCTCCTACACCAACCGTGGTACCAAATTCTGTAAAAGGAACAATCAAATAAGTGTCTTCATCTTGTGCCCCTAAATAACCAAATTGTGTTTTTCCAAATTGTCCCATTATTTTTGCCGCTACTTTTGGATTATTAATGGATCGCGTATAAACAGCCCGTACCTTTGGTTTCCAACCGTATGAACCTGTTCCAAATAAATCAATCCCTTCATTGAAAAATGGACGTGATTCTGAATAAGATAACGCCGCACGTTTATTCACATCAATTCTAGCTTGATCTGATTCAATTTGACTAAAATCCGGATTGATGGTTATTTCCGCTGTTACATTTGTTCCAATGGGGATTTTTAGACCCATACCCAAATTTGTATCAAACGTGTCATCTTCTTTAAACCCTGTGGCACTTGGTAATAATTCAATCGGTGATCGTCCACCAATCCCTTCTAACCCATACAAATGTCCCAATTGGCATAATTCACATCCATTATTTCGATCATAAGGTGTCCAAGATAATTGTCTTCGACTATCAGAACGTGAAATAGTTCTGAAAAAAGCAATTCGCCAATGGTATTTATCCGATTCTTGAAAACGAAGGCTGGAAAAGGGAATGGACATTTCAACTTCGAATCCTTGATCTGTTAATCTTCCAGCTGATGTCCAAATTGCATCCCAATCCATTTTTTCTGAATTAATCATCTTTTGACCATCAGCTTGATTTCCAAACGGATTAACCATAAATAGATTTCCCATGACACCATCATTTTGGGTGTCTAAAATAATGCCAACCATATCATCGGCAAAAATATCATCCCGTTTGGATAAATGTGCACGGACTAGCTTCGGGTCATCAAATGCTTTAAAAGATACATAAAGATTTTCAGAGTCAAAGGTTGCGCGCACTTCAGTCTCAACTAAAGGAGAAATATTTTCACCGGGCATCACTTCTATAAAATCGGAAAAAATTTGTACACCCGCCCATTCGTCTGCATCAATGATTCCATCAACCGAAATGGGTATTGTATTTCGTGATATTGTGATGGATTTTTCTGCCCAAATACACGTGTTAATAAATATGAAAATGAGAAAGATATTTTTTTTATTCATAGATTAATTTGACAATGAGTCCCTTTATTGGTTGTCATGAAAATCATAATTGACATCCCTTTGTTTATTATGATTGATTCAAGCCTTGAAGTTACAAGGAATCATTCGAAGACGCTTTTAAATCATTGAGCCTTTTAGAATAAAATTCAATTTTATCGGTCATCTCCCGTGTATGATTTTGATGATGCCTTTTTAATGCTCCTGAAAGAAATATATTACATTTTTTTATTAATGTTTCTAGGACAGCTCTTTCATTCAATTGAGATAAAAGTGAATTTTCTAAAATATGAGATAGTGCTTTTATACGATAAAGTTCAATTTTATTTGTCTGCAATGATAATTGATCTTTATGTCCGCCATATTTTTCGACTAAGGGTTCATCCACAAATAATATGGGAAATTGCGATGTTACTTTTAACCATAAGTCATAATCCTCACAAATAGGAAAAGTAGTATCAAAATAGCCAATCGAATGAATTAATTCTTTTTTCATCAAAACAGTTGATGGTGAAATAAGGCATCTTTCCAAATTTTTATTAAATACCCACCCACCATACTTTTTATGTTTTTTCATTTGGTTGATTCTTTTACCATTTCGGATCCATAGCTCATCGGTATGACAAAATACTGTTTTAGCCTTTTTTCCAATCTCATTTTTTTGCCGAGCCAGTTTATTGGATTTCCACTCATCATCCGAATCAAGGAATGCTAACCAATTTCCTTGAGCGGCTTTTATTCCAATATTTCTGGCATGGCTTACACCACAATTTTCTGTTGAAATGGTTCTTATTCGAGAATTATATTTTTTTAATACATTGCGTGTATCGTCCGTGGAACCATCATTAATAATAATAATTTCGAATGGTAAACTTGTTTGATTTAATACAGAATCAATGGCGCGTGAAATTAAATGTGCTCTATTATATGTTGGGATTATGACGGAAATTTTCATAAGGTGTTTCCTCGAGAGAAATTAGATCATATCTAAAAATAATGTGTCAATTATTGTTACATGTGTTACAGTTTGAAAATTGACCTTTTTTCACTACTAATCATCATTTTTTATTATATTCATCCCGATTTGAGGCAAGAGGTTGGTAATTTTCCCTAAAGAAAGCGGATGAGTGTATTAAAAAATAAATCAGTTCTCGTCATAGAAAGCGATGAACTAATCTTAAATAATTTATCTTCTCGGTTAAAAAAACGGGAAATGATCGTTATAACAGCGGACGACGGCTATGACGGTTATACCCGCGCCTGCACTGAATTTCCTGATTTTATCGTTACCGATGATTTGCTTCCATCTATGAGCGGTTTCCGTTTATCACGCTTATTAAAATTTGACGAACGCTATAAAAATATCCCCATTATACTCAT
This sequence comes from Fidelibacterota bacterium, assembly GCA_016784605.1. Classification (GTDB taxonomy): domain Bacteria; phylum Fidelibacterota; class Marinisomatia; order Marinisomatales; family UBA1611; genus JABHGY01. The sequence continues at coordinate 59,210 of JADHUI010000011.1, forward strand.
CAGTTCTACACCCGAAAATGGAAATAATACACTCCACACACAAGCGGGAGTTGATAAACTTTTCTACAAACCATTTCGATTTAGTGATTTACTATTATCCTTAGAAGAATTGGGGGAGAAATGATTCCTTCGATTGAACTTTACCCTATTTTATTTTTCCTTTTCGGATCAATTGTTGGCAGTTTTCTCAATGTTGTTATTTGGCGTGTTCCTAGAAATGAATCCATTATAGCGCCACCATCTCATTGTCCTTCTTGCAATACTCATATCGCTCCTTATGATAATATTCCCATGTTAAGTTGGCTCATTCTTGGCGGAAAATGTCGTCAATGCAAACAAGAAATATCGTCTCGGTATTTCATTGTAGAATTCATAACAGGATTATTAACCGTATTGATGGTATCCACTTACGGGATCTCCAACGAACTATATATCAACCTTATTCTTGTTTATATGTTAATTGCTATCACGTACATTGATTTTGATCATTATATTATTCCAAATGAATTTATACTTATGGGGATTGGCGTTGTTTTTGCAGCGCACGTTTTTGAATGGCTGCCCATAACAATAATGGAAGGCGTCTATGGTGCTTTGACTTTTGGAGGATTCCTTTTTGGGATAGGTCAAGTAGGCTCATTGATTTTAAAAAAAGACAGTATGGGGTTTGGCGATGTAAAACTCGGTCTCGTTTTAGGTGGGTTACTAGGACTAGAGTTGGCAGTTTTAGCGCTGTTTTTATCTTTTATCATTTCCGCACTATTTACTTTAGTGGGAGTAACATTATTTAAAATGGAAGGAAAAGGTAAAATACCCTTTGGCCCATTTATGGCCGCTGCAACAGTTGTTGTTTTTCTTACCCGAACTGCCGGTGGTGGGAATTCTATTTTAAACTGGTATTTTACAACAATGTTCTAATATGGCGAAAATTGGAAAACAAGCATTAGGACATTTATTAGTCCAATCTGGGAAAATTGATGAAAACCAACTTAACGAGGCTCTTCAAGAACAAAAAAGTTCGAATGACTATTTGGGGAATGTCCTTATTAATATGGGTGCATTGGCTGAGAATGATCGCAATACCAGTCTAAGCCACCAATTAAGAATTCCTTACATCAATCTCGGTCATTATACCTTGGATAAATCCGTTTTGGCTCTCGTCCCAGAAAGGATTGTTCGAAAATTTAATGTTTTACCCTTATTCAAATTAAAAGATACATTGAATATTGCTGTTGCTGATCCTTTAGATGCTGCGCCCATTAATGCTGTTCGACAAGCGACCGGTTTAAGAGTTGATCCTATTATAGTAACTGCCATTGATTTAGGAAATGCAATTGATCTCCATTATGGGATGTCCAAATTTGTAAGTTCTAATTCCGATGATGATTCTGAACAAACTAATATGGATGATTTATTTGACGAATCACGTGTAATCGATTTAGTGGATCGGATTATTGGACAAAGTCAAAAATACCAAGCAAGTGATATTCATATTGAACCACGAGAAGATGATATTCGAGTTCGATTTCGGATTGATGGGCGATTACAAGATTTCCAAAGTTTACCCTTATCCATTGCAAATGCCTTGATTTCACGATTAAAAATTATGGCGAGTATGGATATTGCAGAAGCACGTCGCCCTCAAGATGGACGTATTCTCTTTTTAACAAAAAACAGTCGATTGGATTTACGTATTTCGACCTATCCAACTCTTTATGGTGAAAAATCTGTTCTTCGATTATTAAATATATCAGAAGCCATTCATTCCTTATCAGATTTAGGCTTCGAACCAAAACCACTGGAATTATATCATGATATGCAAGTGGGTGGAGAAGGAATTATTCTTATTTCTGGGCCGACTGGCAGTGGAAAAACGACCACTTTATATTCCACATTAAATAAATTAGAAACGCCTGATGTCAATATTGTCACTATTGAAGATCCTGTAGAATATGACTTAGAAAACATTAATCAGGCACAAGTCAATTCGAAATCGGGTGTTACATTTGCTTCTGCATTGCGAGCTATTTTACGACAAGATCCGGATATCATTATGGTGGGGGAGGTTCGTGACGAAGAAACAGTTGAACTGGCCATTCGCGCCGCACTCACAGGACACCTTGTTTTTAGCACTATTCACACCAATGATGCTGCCTCTGGTTTTACTCGTTTACTCAACTGGGGAATAGAACCTTTTCTAATTACATCCACGGTAAAAGGCATTTTAGCGCAAAGGTTAGTCCGGCGAATCTGTAATTCATGTAAAGAATCTTATGAAGCAAAACCCATCGAATTAAAAAAAGTGGGATTAGACACATCAAAACCCATGACACTTTATAGAGGAAAAGGATGTTTATCCTGCCGGAATACAGGGTTTAGTGGCCGAGTTGGAATCTATGAACTTTTAAGGATGGATGATGAGATTGCTCAACTGGTCATGGATTTGGCTCCGGGATATCTTATTCGTGAAAAAGCTATGGAGAATGGAATGGTAACTCTTCTTGAAGATGGAATAACGAAAGCAAAGCGCGGAGAAACTACATTATCTGAAGTCATTGAAACTCTTGGATCAAGACGAACAGAATAATATGGCAAAAATCTTACATGTGGGTGGTGCAAAAAAATCATTTCCGGAGTTAACTCCTTTTGGACATATTGTAGATACGGTTCAAAATGGGATGATTGCGTTAAGTGCTCTTTCTGTAGATCATTACGATGTGGTGGTCATTGAAGATGAATTACCACTTCTTACTCCAGCAAAATTGATTTTCGAAATCAATGCTTTATCAGGTCGATTTCCGATTATTGCATTAATTAGAAATGATAGCCGACGAAATGAAATATTAACTGATTTTGATCATGGATTATTTGGATGGTTTGAGCCAAAAGTCGGCACGCCGGAACAATTATCTCATTTAATTAATACTGCAAATAATTATCACCAATTCCTAGATAGTCTCCCTCCAAAATTGGGCCAAAAACTCACGTTTCATGGCTGTTGTAATATTATCGGTATTTCAAAAGTTATGCAGGAAAATTTTAAACTTTTGCTTCAAATTCAGGAAAAAGACGTAACCACTTTCTTGCGCGGTGAGAGTGGCACTGGTAAAAATTTAATGGCCAAATTACTTCATTCAAACGGGAGTCGCGCATTAAAACCATTCATTTCTGTGAATTGCCCAGCCATTCCATCCGAATTATTAGAAAGTGAATTATTCGGCCATGAAAAAGGTGCATTTACTGGAGCAACCGATCGTAAAGATGGGAAATTTCTGGTGGCTAATGGTGGAACTATTTTTCTCGACGAAATTGGCGATATGAGTCCTTCTCTACAAGCAAAAATATTGCGTGTATTAGAAAGTGGTGAAATTGAGCGTGTGGGTGGAGCCGAAACCATGACGGTGGATGTACGAGTTATATCCGCCACAAATCAAGATTTAGATAAAATGATTCGAGAAGGAAAGTTTAGACAAGATCTTTTTCATCGATTAAACGTATTCCCTGTTACACTGCCTCCCTTAAGGGATAGAAAGGGTGATATTCCCCTTTTATCCATGATGGTATTGAAAAAACTTCGAGAAAAATATAATATGCCTGTTAATTATATTGGACCAGAAGCAATGGAACTATTACACCAATATGATTGGCCCGGAAATGTGCGTGAATTACAGAATACGCTCGAAAGATGTTTACTTATTTCGGATAATAAACATTTAATGAAAGACGATATTTCTTCTGTTTTAAAAGAAGAAGCGGCTCATACCCAAGCTCAAAAACAAGTCTCACCTACAGAAACTCTCCCTGTTATGGATTCTGTAACACCCAATAGTGCTCCGCAAGACATACCACAAACTGCCGTTATTAACCCAATTGTAACGCATGAGGTAAAAACATTAAAGGATTTGGAAAAAGAAGCTATTGTTTTAGGATTGGAACGCACAAAATGGAATTTGACTCTTACCGCAAAGCAATTGGGTATTAGTCGAATGACACTTTATAGAAAATTGGAGCAGCATGGCCTTCGGGACAAAGACTAACTCTCCTCAGATTTATACTTACATTGCGAAAAATGATTCTGACAATGTGGTTCGAGGTGAATTAAAGGCCATTAACGAAGATTCAGCGCTTCAACAATTGGATCGCCTTGGTTTAGAACCTGTTTCTGTTAATCTATTAAAAGAATCTATCTGGGATAAAGATATTTCATTTTTTGAACGTGTTCCTGCTCAAGCAATTTATACGTTTACCCGTCAGCTTTCTGTCATGTTAAAAGCGGGCGTCCCTTTGGTTGAAGCACTTGACTCCATGCAGGGAGAGAGCACCAACCCAGGACTCAATAAAGCTTTAACACAGGTGATATCTGATGTTTCTGGCGGACAAGCACTTTCAGGAGCCATGGCTAAACATCCTAAATTATTTGATTCTATGTTTGTAAATATTGTAAAAGCTGGAGAAAGTGCCGGTGTTTTGGATGATGTGTTATTGCAATTAGCTGACTTTATTAATCATGATTTACGATTGAAAATGGGCATTAAACAAGCGGTTCGTTATCCCGCCATTGTGGTCGGAATAACCATGTTTGTGGGAATTTATGCGGTGACATTTATTCTTCCACGTTTTTCATCTCTTTTTTCACAAACGAATATTGCATTACCCCTTCCCACACGCATTTTATTGGGCATGGATCAATTTATGCAAAATTATTATTATCATATTATTATTGTACTTGCCGGATTAGCCTTTGCCTTTTATCGTTATGTTCAAACAGAAGTTGGAAGATTTAAGTTTGATAAATTAGTTTTTTTCTCCCCCATCTTTGGTCCAATTAATCAAAAAATGAGCTTATCGCGTTTTTGTCACGTATTCGAAACATTGGATCGTTCCGGTGTACCTATTTTAGAATCACTGGATATTGCCGGGAAAACTGTCGGTAATACATTTATACAGGATCGGCTTGCGAAAGTAAAGGGCGATGTGGAAATGGGACGAAAAGTTGCTCGCGCCTTAAGCGATCATACGAAAGACATTTTCCCGCCTCATGTTCTTAAAATGATAAATGTGGGTGAAGAATCAAGTGCTTTAGATGATATGCTGAAAGAAATTGCTGTCATGACTGATGTGGAAACGGAAGATCATGTAAAACGTCTCACTGCAACCATTGAACCCGTTATAACCGTTTTCATGGGCTTCATGATTCTTACATTAGCTTTATCCATCTTTTTACCCATTTGGGATATGTACGAAGCATTGGCAAGAAACTAGCATGTAGCAATAATTCGCTTTTTGTCAGTCCAAATTTTCGAAGCGAATATCCTAATAACATATTAGGATTATATGGATAACGGGTTTCGTCCGGTATGGCAATGAATCAAAAAAGTCATTCTGATCGGAAAACCCGTATTTAAAAATCTTGCTATTGGTATTTCGAGAGAAGAATCTTAATTCATTTCCATCCAAATCTGATATAAAGCCAATAGAGAAATCGCGCTTTACTCAAATAGATCCCTCAGACCTTGTCTTTCGGGATGACTTAATGAATCGTTGTCATTCCGGAAGTTTGAAAAACTATCCGGAATCCACTTAAATGGAAAATAAATCAAAGCATGGATTTGTCAGGAATGACATAAATAATCCGTCATTGCGAGCGAAGTATGAGTGGGGTTGTAAATCCCGTCAGATGACGGGACAGTCTTTTTTTATGTCAAGATATTTTGCCCTAAAAACTATGGAGATCGCCACGGCGCAAGCGCCTCGCGATGACACTTTTTTTTATTAAGTCATTCTGAGCGAAAAACCCGTTTTTGAAAATCTAGGATATGATTAAACCAGCGAAGAATCTCAATTCATTTCCATCCAAATCTGATATAAAGCCAATAGAGAAATCGCACATCACTCAAATAGATCCCTCAGACTTTGTCTCTCGGGATGACTTTTGCCTTTGATGTCATTCTGAGCGAAAAACCCGTTTTTGAAAATCTAGGATATGATAAAACCAGCGAAGAATCTCACATTCTATATATCTGACTCTTTTCCACCCAAACCCAATATAGGGCCACTGGGAAGAATCGCGCATTACTCAAACAGATCCCTCAGACCTTGTCTTTCGGGATGACTTAATGAATCGTTGTCATTCCGGAAGTTTGAAAAACTATCCGGAATCCACTTAAATGGAAAATAAATCAAAGCATGGATTCCTGGTCAGTGTCAGGAATGATATAAATAAACCGTCATTGCAAGCGAAGTATGAGTGGGGTTGTAAATCCCGTCAGATGACGGGACAATCTGTTTTATGTCAAGATTTTGCCCTAAAAACTAAGGAGATCGCCACGGCGCAAGCGCCTCGCGATGACACTTTTTTTTATTAAGTCATTCTGAGTGTAAAACCCGTATTTGAAAATCTAGGATATGATAAAACCAGCGAAGAATCTCACATTCTATATATCTGACTCTTTTCCACCCAAACCCAATATAGGGCCACTGGGAAAAACGCGCATTACTATAATAGATCCCTCAGACTTTGTCTCTCGGGATGACTTTTTTATATATAATCAATCCATTTTACACACATTTTAACCTATTCGTTGAAATTTGCATTGTAACATTATTAGACATAT
>JADHUI010000037.1 GCA_016784605.1 Fidelibacterota bacterium
CAGAATCAACAGATACGAGTAATGCCATAATCGCCAATCGAATCCGAGAATGAATAATATCGTCTAGTTGTTTATAATCGAAATCAGACATTATTATATTAATCAGCCCATGTTTTTTGAATGATGAATCCGGGAATCGCCTGAAAAATAATCATCATTCCTGCCATCAATAATAAATGATAAGTTCCCGGAAATAGAAACATAATAATAGCGCCTCCCCACCAACCAAATGCCAAATTTCGAATCCACTTTACATCATAAATAATTCCCGATGAAAAATAACCGATTGCAAGAATAGAAGATAAAACAGGATTAATAAATTGGTGGTTTATTGCCCCACTCCCTACACCAATAAACCCAAGAAGGGTCAATGTAATTCCTACGGATAACCAAAGAAATCCATCAATTTTTTCCGCGTAAGTTCTGACGGATTTCTTCCTGTCCACCTTCCAGCCATAAATTATTTCAAAAAGCCAACCGCCTGCAATGACCATGCCCCAATGAATCCACTCTGTTTTTCCGCCAATTTGATTTATCGCAAGAAACCAACTCACTATAAGGGCAATAGATACTAATATTCCCCATACAATAAGGTGGTCGCCTGTAGCACTAACATTCTTCCTACTTTCTTCAACGATTTTTTTTATAAACGCTAAATCGTCTTGAGCTGTATCTTTATTCATCATATTTCCTATTAAATTTGTACTTTAATTTATAAAGCACTTTACAACACAAGCAAATAAAAAATAAAAAAGCCCCAACGACAAAGGGTAATTGGGGCTTTAAATCGTTAAAACTACTTAATTACTGCTTTAGGCGATAGGTGCATCCTTCGACAGTTTTAATGAATTTGTCTACCTGACTTTGAGTATGGAACATTTCATCCATGGGCTCAAATACATCTGATGGATAATCAATTTCATTATAATCACGTAAAAAGTTTGATTCCAGCTTTATAACCATATCTCTTAATACCATTGGTGGTATTTCCTTACTTCTCATAAAGTTAATTTGTAGGTTTAATTGGCCGCTAGATGTCATATGAAATAAAGGAACGGGACCAATATCTGATCCACAACGATACGTGAGTGTTCCATGTTCGTTTCCTCTTCCCCATGAAAGATCTTCACCATTTTTTTCTGCAAATTCTATGATAGAAACACCAATTTTGGCAATTTCTCGAGAACAGTTTTGTCTCATATCTTCAATAAATGTGTCTTTGTTCCAATTCGGCATATAGAGTTTTCCCCCTGTAGATGTAATTATTTAATGAAAAGGCAAGAATGAATTTACAAATTATGGAAGGTTATTTAAAGAAGCGTATTTATTTTATTTCATTTTTATAATTTCTACTTATTATAATCGATTCGAATCATATTATCATCTGAATTTCGATCCACAAATTTATACATGGGATCAATACCTGCCCTCACGGGTTTTTGATCCACAGTGATAGAAAATGTTGATATTGAATCGGTCATAAATACTTTTTCAATATAAATGGGTAATTCGTCTAATTCTCCATTTATCAGTGTTTCTCCCAATACGCCAATTTCTAACCAATCATTCAGTTTAACATTCGTTTGGTTTCCTAAACTGTCCGCATAGACTTTTTTCGCGACTACGGTCATATTAACGGTATATGTCCCATCTTCATTCTCAATCGCTGATGCTTCTTTTGCTTTATTTTCATATAATGTGATTTTTTCAAATGTATCTGTAATTAAATAGTGTAAATCTGCTGGAGTCCTACTTCGAATTGTATTTAGAAATTCTCCTATATTTGGATAAGGATCTGACTGATATCGAAACATATCAATAAAACTTCCTAAAGCGCTATTAAAAGTATCTTTACCAATAAAATCAGATAAGGTGTACATCATAAGTCCTGCCTTATTATAATGAATGTAAGGATGATTTTCAGTTTGGACGATGGTGGGTTCATACTTTTGTTCGGACGTTCTCCCCATTAGATAACGATCTAATTCATATTCCAAGAATTTCCGTAGTTGCTTTCCCCCCTTTTCTTTTTCTAAAAGAGATACAGCAGAATATTCTGCAAGACCTTCACTTAAAAAACCAGCTCCCTGTACATTCCCCCCCGAAACTTGATGCGGCCACCATTGATGTCCCATCTCATGAGCTGTTACCCAAAATGGCATATCTAAATCTTCCGGGTCGTCGGGATCAACATCCATAACAAAACCAATATTTTCAGAAAAGGGAATCGTATTAGGGAAAGATGCGGCATAACTCCCATATGGGAATTCTAAAATTCTACATTGTCGATATGGGTAGGGTCCATATAATTCACTATAATATTCAATAGATTTTTTCATACCCTCCATTAATTTGTCCACATTATAAGAATGCGTAGGATGATAATACACTTCCAAATTAATCCCATTCCATTCTTCACTTAATACTTCATATTTCGCCGACACAAACGCAAAGAGATTGTGAATTTTTTGATCCATTTTATAATGGAAATACCGACGACCTTCTTCCTCCCATTCCTTTTGGATATATCCCGGTGCCATGGCAATTTGATCTAAATCTGTACTTATAATTATTTCAAAATCTACCCAATCGGCATCATCACCTAGAATACTATGTTTATTTCCTTCAACATCATCATATTTGGCCATGGAGTCTTGATTCTCAGACAAATCATATTTTTTCCTTCTTCTTTTATCACTTAATTCACGACCAGACGCATAACCAAAAGTGGGGAATAAGTCTCCACTCCAAATCATAGACCCATTTGCTACAACCGTTCGGTTGACGCCACTATTTGTAAATCCACTTCGTTTTCTACTCCCCGCAAAAGTGAGTGTAAATTCATCTCCTTTTTGAATTGGAGGGTCAAAAACAAACATGTCCCATCCATAAGTACTATCTGACGAAATTACTTCAAATGGGCGTGACCACTCATATGTGGAATAAGGAGAACGTCGCCTATAATTGGCATGAATTGTATCAATGATTGAATCTGATTTATTTTTCATAGCATATATACCAGAGAATTCTACACGCGATTCATCCGGAAATAAATGGACTTCCCCTTTTACGCCTGTAATCTTAGGCTGTGGTGTATCCTTGTACTTTTTATACGTTTTTTCATATTGAGCTGATTGTTTTTCATAATATTCTGATTGATGATATTCATTCAATATATTTGTATTATAAAAAATATAACTACCCAATCCAATAAAGATGAATCCAAAAACAATAAAACTATATTTTAACTGGGATGTTATTCTCGTTTTTGCTAATGCCAATCGTGAATTAAAATTGCCTGATAATCCTCGATTCCAAAACAAATTACTCCCAATAGCTAATAATATGGCAAATGAACCCCAATAAAGTTTATAAGTAATTAATCTTCCAATATACGGGCTAAATCCATTCATTTCTGAATACGGCACACCGGAACCGGAACCATAATGGTATAACGTATGATTTAATCCTAATTGTCCAGAAAACATACCAAAAAGGAAATATAGAATCATAATAAAGTGGCCAAGATATTTATGATTTATAATGGTCTGAATTGAAAAAGCCAAAACGCATAAAAGGGCATAATCTGTCCAATCCAGCAAAAAGAGCTGTTTTAAATAAAGAGTTATTTCATAATCATAAAAGCCTCGCCATGATTGAATACCTATTCCAATCCCCATAAGAACAAAAAGCATAATACCTGGAATTAAAATAAGAGCAATCAATTTAGATACCATTGGAATCCAATTTGGAATGGGCAAGGAGTCTATAATTTGATCTGCTTTTAATTCACGTTCTCGCCAAACAATTTGTCCTGCATAAAAAGTAATTAGGATTAACATAAATAATCCAAAAGACCCACCTAAAACCATTAATACTTTTGCTGTAATCGGTAAAGTATTAACGCCATACATTTTACCAATTGCTTGCTGATTTAAAATTAAAAAACCAGCAGCTGTTCCAGCAATCGCAATAAAATAAGGATCACGGAATGCGCGTTTTATTTCAATCCATATTTGGGTCTTAAATTGAAGCAATCGAGTATGAAAGTTGAATATGGGCGTAGCCTGAATAAATCCACTGCCAATAATGGGTTCATTTTCTGTTTCCACTTTTGCTCGTTTTTTTGTTTTCTTTTTTCCAGGTTCTGTGTGTAGAAAATCAAATTTCCATAAACCAAGCCAAAAGAATAAACCGCCAACACTTAACCATAATAATCGATTCAGTAGAAGCCATTTAGTTAATGGAATATATAATTCGTTTTGCTCAACTGGCGTCCAATATCGGACCACATTTCCAATTGCTTCAATCCCAAATGGGTCTAAAAGAGAAGCAATCCATCGCGTTTCAAGATCGTTGGTTAAATTCCCAGAAGTTAGATACCCAAAAAGGAGAATGACCGATGCCATATACGTAGGCAACATTCGTCGTGTTAAAATGGCTAACGAAAATAACAGAGCCCCAACCATAAATATATTTGGAAGGATAAAAATGATAAAAGGATGTACATAGGCCCACAGACTAAAAGCGCCAATAGCATCTTGGTCTAAATAAGGCATCAAAAACCCAAAGATCATCCCTAAAGTAAATCCAAGTTGGATTAGAATAGCTAAAATGTAAGCACCGGCAAATCGGCCTAAATAATAATCGAATGTTGTTATCGGCTTCGTGAAAAATAATGGGTGTGTATTATATTCATAATCTCTATAACCTGCATTCCCAAAAATGGCGGCTATAACCAATACACCCATAATGCCAAAAATATTTTGCATCATCGCAATCACCAATGGGGCATTCAAATTATTATTTGCATTTCCAACAATAATGCGAGCATTAGAAAAAGCACCTCCTAATACATTAACAATGAGAAAGGCTAATCCAAAGAAAACGAAAAAATAGACTAAAATAGATGTTTTTTTTATTCCAAGCCTGAGTTCAAAATTGAGTATATGTTTCCACATATTAATTCGACTCACCTATTTTTAACCCATGAATTGTAGAAAAATATAAATCTTCAATCTCCGAACTAGCTGGTTCAAATCCATTTTCTAAAGCAGATTCACTAAAAACGCGAACTTGTACTTTCCCTAAATAAAGACGTGATGAAATCACATTTCCACTTTCTTCAAGATGGGCTAATTCTGATTTTTCCACTAACCCTTTCCAAACTTTTCCATCCATTTTTTCAATCAATTGAATGGGCTGCCCAATCACTTTTACTTCTCCATTTAATATAATGGCCATATCATTACATAAATCACTTACATCGTCCACAATATGAGTTGATAATATAACAATTACGTTTTCACCAATTTCACTTAGTAGATTATGAAATCGATTTCGCTCCATTGGATCTAACCCTGCCGTAGGTTCATCAACAATAATGAGCTTGGGATCACCTAATAAGGCTTGAGCAATCCCGAATCGCTGTTTCATTCCGCCAGAAAATGTTCCCAATTTTTGATCTTTCGCATCCCAAAGATTGGTTTGGTGAAGCAATGAATTCACAATTTTTTTTCTCGATTTAGTATCTACTATTCCTTTCATCACTGCCATGTGATCCAATAAATCATAACAAGAAACTTTTGGGTACACACCAAACTCTTGCGGTAAATACCCTAAAATTTCCCGAAGGGCTTGCTTGTTTTTTGCGACATCGATTTCACCAAATGAAATGGAGCCATTGTCCGCATCTTGCAATCCGGCAATTGTTCTCATAAGGGTAGATTTGCCAGCACCATTTGGTCCTAGAAGCCCGAACATGCCATTCCCTATTTCAAGATTTACATTTTTTAATGCCTTAACGCCATTTTCATATGTTTTAGACACATTTTGAATCGATAATTTCATAATTTTCCTTTTTTAAATAGCCTCGAGGTTAAAACCTAATCAATCTCAATTTTTTCATAATCGTTTGGGACTATAAAGTTGCTCGTATCAATAGGTTCTGCATATAACTCTAATAATTCGAAACTGATTGTTACGTTTGGAGTTTTTTTACCCTCATAGATTAATAGATTCATTTTAACATTATATCCATCAATCGGATCTAAAGTAGTCAATGAATCCATTTCACTTAGTAATATATTTGATGAAAATTCAGAATGGTCAACATTATAAGACTCCCTTAATGGGTGTAGATTCGTTTTAATATTTTTTTCAAGGGAATCAGATAGAGTCATTAAAGGTAATTGATCTACATACCATTCTTCGAATATCATTTTATTTTTAGGGAAAGTGAGTGTTGTAATCCATTTTTTGGTTCTGAAACCATGCAAAGTTTCTATTTCTTTTCCACCTGTTCTTGTCACATTCAATTTTGAGTTATCTGAATCATCAGACGATGCACCTATTGAATAGGAATACGATTTTTGGGAAGTTGTATCAGGCTCTTTGAAATAGTCATCAGGTGATTCAAACCAATATTCCTTATCTTCCTTATTATACTTTATAATATGATTTAAATCTTTCATTATAATTTCGCCCACTTCTTCATTCATGAGCCATCTAGCATAAAAACGACTTGCCTCTGTTTTTTCATCCATTTTAAATAATCCCGGAGCAATGGTTTGATTATATGTTGTATTAAATGTTCCAAAAACAGGAAGATTAAAACTCAATTTATATTTTGAATGAACTTGAATATTTTGGCTGTAACTCAGGGAGATGAATAATAGGATATAAATTTGTTTCATAATTCTAGGGACAGATTGAATTGAAAATAGTTGTCATTTTTTTAAACGGCAAATAGTACAAATGTCATTACATCCATTATATCCGTACATTGAAATAATACTGTTTTTGAATCAATCAATTTTGCCGAAGGATAATGGGATGCACGGTAAGCATCTACTTGCTTCATATATCGTACTTTAACTTGGAATGATTCTGGAACGGACAATAAACGATTAATCAAATTACCACTTAATGCTTTTTTAACTTTTTCCTTGATTGCTTTTCTTGATTCAGTGGGCTGCATACTAATGGTGGAATTTCCAACACCTAACATTGTTGCATGTGTTGCTATATGATGATTGACTTCTGAAACTTCTTTACAAATATCAATATCACCCGACAAAAAAACCAAAGGTACATTCAATGAAGCTGCAACTAATCCATGTAAATAAAATTCGGATGTCCATTGGTCATTAATAGTCATAGTGTCGATTTTCGATGAAGACATTGTATGCGCCAAGGGATTTCCACCCGATCCTGCTCTTGCGTGATAACCAATCATGATTAGAGCATCAAAAGAATCATCCAATTCCTGAACCATCATAAAGGGATGGCCACTCCACCCACGAATTAATTTTACATTTTTCGGAAGTTTCTCCGCTAAAATATTTCGCCCAGAATCGTGAGCGTCTTTCACCCATATTTCTTTCGCACCTGCAGAAAATGCTCCTTGACATGCAGACACAACTTCATCGGTCATGCGATTTTGAAATTCCAAATAATCGGATTTATTTTTGTCTGTTTCGTTCCAGTGAGTGGCCCCAGTAATGCCTTCAATATCTGCGCTTATATATACTTTCATAATTCATTCCATGATTGATTAGAATACTATAGAATTTACAACAATAAAAAAGGCCACAAATGTGGCCTTTTTTATAAATCCCTAATATGAATTAATTAGGTTTACAGTTCACTCGCATGATCACTTAAATAACTAGCGACACCATCGGCTGTATCTTTCATTCCATCATCACCTTCCGTCCAACCTGCAGGGCAAACTTCTCCGTGTTTTGTGTGGAAATCAAGTGCATCTACCATACGAAGCATTTCGTCAATATTTCTTCCAAGTGGAAGATCATTGATTACAGCATGACGTACCGTTCCTTCTTCATCAATGAGAAATGAACCGCGTAATGCAACTCCACCACCAACAGATGTTTCAGCGCTCTCTTTTTCAGTTTCAACATATGCAGGTTCAGCACCCAATAAAACTTCATAATTACGAGCAATGGATTTATCTAAATCTGCAATAATTGGGTATTGAACATTTCCAATGCCGCCATTATTTACATCTGTGTTTTTCCACGCCCAATGGCTGAATTGTGAATCAACGGAACATCCAAGAACTTGGACACCCCGTTTTTCGAAATCAGCTAAACGTTTATCAAATGCAATAAGTTCAGTAGGACATACGAATGTAAAGTCTAACGGATAAAAGAAAAGAACTACTTTCTTTCCTTTATAATCTGATAAACTTATTTCTTTGAATGAATTATCCGGCATTATGGCTGTTGCCTTAAACTCCGGAGCTTGTTTTGCAACTAACATATAGTTTCCTTTTTATTTTGATTTACATGATTTACAAATCCCATTCATATGAACATGAGAATTTGCAATAATATGGTTTGTTTTTTGTTCTACTTCAGATACAAAACTTTTATTTGGAATATGGATATCGATTATTGTTTTACATTCTATACAATAAAAATGTTGATGATTCTCCATAGTTCCATCATAATGAATGACACCATCAAAATGGATTGCTTGGATTTTACCATTATCAGCTAATAAGCCTAAATTACGATAAACTGTCCCCAAACTAACGTTTGGTAAGGTCTTTTTGACTTTAGAAAAAACCCATTCCGCCGTCGGATGAGAATGTGTTCCCTGCACCGTTTTTAAAATAGATTCTCTTTGTATGCTATAATTTTTCATATCTAAAACGTAACCAAAATTATTCATATTTAGGAATGATTCCTATTTTTATTATTACCATTACTAACTATTTATATATAACTTTCCATGATATTTTTCAAATAATAGAGAGGAAAACACTATGGCTGATTATCAATGTCCCCATTGTGGGATGGGAATTAAATCCTTAGAATGCGCAAAGTGTGGAACCGAGTTAGTTCATGATCACATAACGACGGATGATGGGAAACAGGTTGCAGTTGCTAAGTGCCCAGATGGGTGTGGGATGATAAAGTCCCCTCAATGTTGCGGACACGATATGTCATGTGACATTAGCAGTGATTCTTAATTAAAAAACCCCCGAAACTCGGGGGTTTTTTATTATACCAAATCTTTTATAAAAGGTTTTGCAAAATAGTGAATTAAGGCAAGTAATATGACACTCGTAATAATTGCCACTCCTGCTTCATTTGAATAACCAACAATTGTCATACCTAAAGCGGTGCCAGCCGCTGGAGGATGCTCTGTATCTGTTATAACCATAACAAATAATGTTAACCCTACTGATAAAGCGTACCACAATGCTCCAAATAATAGAATATCAATCCACGGAAATACTGCAAAACAGGAACCAATGAAAAATCCGAATACATGCCCTCCTATAATTCTCTTTGGTTGTGCTGATATATTATTGGGCATTGAAAAAACAATAAATGCAGTGGACCCAATACTGGCAATAACAACAGCATGTTCAAAATTCAAAACAAGTGTAATAAAAAATACTGATAATGCAGCAAAGAGGCTTTGATATACATAATTTTTCCAATACTTTGGAAATTTCTCATCCATGAATTCCATAATGGTTCCATTTATTCTTTCCTGAATTTACTTAATTGATATTCATAAAAACAAAAAGCCCTGCATCTATCACACCGATAAATACAGGGCTTTTTTTATTTAGAATGATTGGCTAAAACCCTTTAATGGTTCCTGACTTTTTATATAGATGCCATACAATATGCCACCCTAAAGCAATCATAATAAGTAAAACACCATATCCATTTAAATAATGAGAAACACCAACAGTATGTTCATTAATCATTGTCCAAATGAGTGGTACACTCATATACGTATTATGCTTTGAACGAAGGCCTGCCATTCCAGCATCTGCTGGATTTGGAGCTTCACCCTCTTTTATAGCTGTAATGATTTTCTGCTGAGCGGGCCAAATACGATACCAAACATTAAAAGCCATCATGGATCCGAACATAGCACCAATATGTATGTTATAAGCTCTGTATGCTGACATTTCTGCTACAAAAACCAGAAAGGCTAATACACCGATGATGCCTGCAAAACTTATCCCCGTTGCAATCATTGGGTTTTTTGCTAATGGACTTTTATAAAATGCATCATAGACAAAAACCATTAAAAATGGAATCAAATAAGCCATATGTTTGAATTTATTTACTTCAAATCCAGAATCATTGAACATAGAGTCATTCATGCCCATCCAGAAAATAAATATCATTAAAAACAATCCTGTTACCCAAGTCCATGCAGCACCCCATCTAAAAAAGTATAAGGTTCTTGGCATCAATTCAGGTATGACTTTTTTCTTTGTTTCTGCATCTAAAGTCGCTGCAACATGACCATTGATCCAATTAAAAAAGTATAATAGCCCAATCCATAGGACACCAGCTATTACGTGTAACCATTTTAAAATAGGTGTAATGAATTCCATCATTTCTCCTCTTATGTTATTGTATTATTAAATCCCTAAAGCCATGTAATTTACATCGACATCCATATTTAAAAAAAATTATTGATTGATTATTTCAGGATATGGGAATAAATCTAATAGCGATTTTGCATGCCCGTGTTCATCTTTATACGTAACATGGGATCGATCAAATTGAGTGTAATTGGTTAAACCAGAAGCACCTGCTAATGAATTAAGACCATTACGTAATGTTATAACATAGTTTAACACTCTCCATTGTTTTTCATCCACCACTAATGCTTTTTGATGGTCAACATCTGTTGTAGCCACACCCACTGGGCATTTATTTGTATGGCATTTTTGAGCACCGATACAACCGACTGATATCATCATTCCTCGAGCAATATTCACTAAATCTGCTCCCATGGATAATGCTATAGCAATTTTATCAGGACTAAATAATTTTCCACTTGCAAAAACTTTAACCCGATCTCTTACGCCATATTTTCTTAATGCGTTATCCAAATGAATTAATCCAGATTTAACAGGCAACCCCATAGTGTCGGCCATTTCTTGGTAGGTGGCTCCAGAGCCTCCTTCGCCACCATCCACAATAATCGCATCAGGACCGCGCCCTGTTTTAATCATAGCTTCTGCCAATTCATCTGCTGAATCTGGACCGCCCATCACAATTTTTATTCCAATGGGTTTACCGCCCAATTCTCTCAAATGATCAATAAAATCAAAAAGGGATAACATATCATGAAATTCATTATGCCGATTGGGAGAATCCACATTCATCCACGGCGTTACACCACGTATTTCAGCAATTTCGGGATTAACTTTACTTCCCTCTACATGACCACCCCGAATTTTTGCACCTTGCGCCAATTTGAGCTCAAACATTTTAATCTGTGGATTATTGGCTTTTTCTTTGAACTGTTTCGGACAGAATTCACCACTTTCAGTTCTAACACCAAACAAACCAGGTCCAACTTGCAAAATTATATCTCCACCACCGACCAAATGATGATGTGCTAAACCGCCTTCGCCCGTATGAACCCAAGATCCAGTTGCCTGCCCTAATCCTAAACTCATAGCTTGAATCGCATTTTCACCTAATGCGCCAAAACTCATGGCGCTCATTCCAACAGGTCCTTTTACTTCCCAAGGATATTTACAATTTGGGCCAATGATAATGGCCTCCGAATCTTTCAATCGCCAAGGTTGGATTTCTACATCTTCCAAATGTTCTTTTCTCGAGAATAAACCTTCTGAACCAACGTATCGTTTTGTTTTTATTTTTGGATGACATTCAATTTCCATTTCTTCTGCTTGCTTTGGAAACATTGAATTTCGAAGATACCATCCCGGTTTATTGAAATCTCGCTTTGAACCAAATGATATCAAAGTTTTCATATACTTCCCTGCGACGACAATATTGGTAAAATCGATCCGGCTAAATGGTTTTCCTTCGTTGTCTGAATCAAACATATATTGGCGCATTTCTGGACCCAGCATTTCAAATACGTACCTTATACGACCTAATAATGGAAAATTTCTTAAAACAGAATGCTGGCTTTGATTTTTATCTCGGAAATAAATAATAATAAATAATAGCGGTGGCACAGTCACTACTATCATAAAGATAATAAGTAAAATTGAAAGTGCTATTTCTTGAAACATGAACCCTCCTTAGTCATGTTTTGTAAAATATTATTATTTTACGATTAATACAGGACAGTGACAATCTTCCATCACTTTCAAAGGTTTGCTTCCTTTGAAAAATTTCATTAATGGATTTTTACTTGAAGCACCCATAACAATAATATGGTTATCTCCAGCTTCTTTTTTAATCATTTCAGATGGTTCACCTACGCGATATAAATTTTGGTAATTAATTCCAATACGACCCATCATTTTACCCGCTCTCTCAGCTGCACCTTTATAACCTTTACCAAATGTATCAACTTTACTTACCGTTAATATATCTACATCAATATTAAAGGCTTGAGCAACACGGACGCCAAATTTTATAGCTCCTTTTGTCCCTGTGGAGTCATCTACCGCTAACAATAATCGATACGTTTGGTTCGGATTAAATTGATTTACCACAAAAATAGAACTATCTATATATTGGACTAAGTCATGCGCCATTCTTCGCTCGCCACTACCGCCAATGATTGTCACATCATATTTTCCAGACTTTACTTCATTTCTCAATTCTTCAATGATGTTTCCATTTCTTAAAATAAGTTGCACATCCTCACATACAGTCCCTTTTAAGTAAACTTCAGATCGATTGCCTCCTGTATCAACTAATGTATTTTTAGGAAAACCAGCATCAACCATCTTGGGTGAAATATAGTTATTCTCAGCTAGAAAGTTAAACGCCCATTCCAGGACATCTATCCCAGGCCTATCAAATTCCCAAGAATCCATACGTTCCTGCGCCAAACCAACCACTTTAGCATTGAATTTGCTGACTTTTTCACCAACATCAACAATAGTCGTTGACGCATTCAAAGCTTTAGCAATCTTCATCCCCACACGTAATGTAGGAGCAGAATATTCTTTACTTCCGATTGCGATTAAGATTTTCATCATGATATAATATTAACGCCTTTTCAATTGATTAACAGCCAATAAGTATTGGCATACAAAACGAGGAGAACCATGGAAACAATTCCTGCTTTCCATCCTACTTTTAAAAAATCTTTTGCCGTGACCAAACCACTCGAATACACTATCGTACAAGCTGGAGCAGCTACGGCGGTAAAATAACCAAATGCTGATGCAATAGCAGTTACTAATCCAAGATGCATCGAATTTTCGCCTAGATTAAGTGTAATGGGTCCTAATACAGCCACGGTCGCTGAACTCGACAATACATTCGCTAAAGTTGTGGTCATAATTACAACAATTCCGTCCACAATAAATGGAAATGAATCCATCCAAATGCCAAATAAATGTACAACATTTTGAGCCAACCATAACGCCGCACCTGTTTCTTTAATATTTGCTCCCAACGAGATTGTTGCCCCGAACAATAATATGACTCCCCAATGTGTATTTTTACTCAAATCGTCCCATTTTACAAAACCAGCAACAAGATACAGGAAAACTCCCGATAGGGCAATTGTTCCCAATCCGAAAAATTCACTCAAAAATACCCAGCCAAGAAATACCAATAAAAATATAAAAGCCGCAACCGTATTTCGACCTGTCATTTCGGGCGACTTAGCCACCTGAACAACTAATTTTCTAACGCCCGTATCCAAATGATCATATTCAGGAACAAAGCTTTTTATCAATATCCATGAAATGATGGGTATTTGTATTAAGACTAATGGATAAACCAGAATCATCCATTCTATGTATGAAATAGATAAACCAAATTCTCTAAAATACGACATCATAATTACATTTCGACCACCACCGGATGGCGTTCCAATAGAACCTATCAAAGCACCATATGCAATGGCAAATAAAAGAACAGCACTCAACCCTCTTACTTTTTCCTTATCTTGGGATGTAAACCGAATCAAAGTCATACCAATAGGAAGCATCAAGGCTGCCACTGTGTGTTCTCCTATAAAGGAAGATAAAAGTGCTGAAATTGCCGTAAAACCAAAAACAATATTTTTTGTTTTATGTCCTGTTAAAGCAATAATTCCCAAGGCGATCCGTTTATCCCAACCTTGTTTAATAATGGCAACAGAAAGCATCAGTGAACCCATAATAAAAAAGACTGCATCGTTCATAAATGAATGAGCAATTCCATCTGCATCATTAATGCCTAGTATAACTTCAAAGACTAGGATATAAATCGCAATGGCTGGCAATGGAATGGGTTCAGTAATAATCATCATTAATGCTGTTATAACAATAATAATAATTCGGTATCCTTCTAATGACAACCCTGACGGTGTTGGCAAAAGGGATAATATGAACCCGACTACCATTGCAAGGATGAACCATTTCTTTTGGGTGACCCAAAAAAGGAAATTAGTAAGGGAAGATTGTGAAAATCCTAACATAAAGTTTCGGAATTTAGGGAATTAAATATTACTGGACGAAAAAAAAGCCCCGAAATATTCGAGGCTTATTTCTTCTAAGAATTAACTTAATTAAAATGTATAACGGAATTCAGCAACAGCTAAACGACGAGTCGCTGGACTTCCAGCCATTTGTCGAGCTTCAACATCTGTTACATTCGATACATTTAAATTGATTCCCATACTATCATTAATCTGATAACTGGCGGAAATATCAATTGTAGTGAAATCACCTAAAGGACCATAATCATGGAAATATGGATTTCCTGTTGGGTCAAGACCTTCATAGGCTTCAGTTGCAAAGTGATATCCAGATACATAGTCAAACTGATCCACATGATGAGCCGATACTGAAATCTCTAGACCATCTACTACATTAGATAACCTTACACCTGCATACCATTTTCCTTCAGGTGTATTAAACATAAGACCGCTATACTCAGCTACGGTTGCTGAATCAGAAACAGCATAGTCTTTTTTATTATCTAAATCAGAATCATCTACTTTAGAATAATTCGCAAATACACCAATCATATCTGAAACTTGGTAATCAATTCCCAAATCAAATCCATTTATATCTACTTCACCAAAATTCATGTATGAAAGTACGATTGCAGGATCAAGTGCTTCTCCGCCTTTTGCGGATGGCATAACAAATGTTTGCAATGCACTAATGAAATTTTCATAATGACTCTGGTAATAGTTGACATCTACATAGAGACCCTTCAAAGGAGTTCCTTTATAACCAAATTCCATTGTTTCATTTACTTCTGGGGATAATCTTGGTATTTCAGTACCATCAGCAGTGGTAAAGCCACTATTGTTGCCCATTAAGAAAATAGGGAGTCCAAGCGGATGCATTCCATAATAAATATAGAGGTACTGTTGTAATATTGCGGGTGATTGAAATGCTCTATTCCAGGTAGCACGAATTGCACCATTTCCAAGACCTTTCCATGTAAGAGCAAGGCGAGGGCTGGTTTGCGGATCAAACAAATCATGCTGATCATAACGAAATGCAGCTGTTAATGATAAATCCATTGGCAATCCAGCTTCTACTTGGCCATATGCACCAAATTGACTGATAACAATATCTTTAGATACTTCTTCTCCAGAAAATGGGTCTGTACCAGAATCATCTAAATAGGTACGTCCACTGACTGGACTTGATTTTTCATAATCTACTCCAGCAATAACGTCCATTGATCCAAAAGATGTATTAAACTGTGCTTCAGCATTCAAACGATTAGAGTCATCAATTAAGTTTCGAGCTTTAACAGCTTCTTCTTTTGATGCTCCAGTTGTTAACTGATACAATGCACGTGTTTCTAACTGGTATGTTTCACCTGTTGTATTTTTCATGCCATACACACGAGCAAAAAAGTTAGAACCTGTTACTTGCGCAAACCAATTTGAAACAACCCAATTTTTAACCTGCAAATGGCCAACATTAGTTGTTTGTAAGTTTGATGTTGTTGCTGATCCATAGCCAGCAGATAATTCCAAATTGCTTCCAAGACCATAGTATGCAGATGCATTATATTTAAGATAATCAACGTCAGTTTCATTACCTTCTACTGTATATTCACCCTCATCCATTACACCATCACCGTTACCATCAATCCAGTAATTCCTTTCAAGTTTCCAATCTTCACCTGAAAGTTTTTCTAAATTAACTTTATAAGCAATGGGGCCAGCTTCACCAGCGTATCTTGCACGAACATTCATTATACTATTTTGCCCAGCTCCCAATACAACCGTTCCGCCTTGAGAATCTTTAGGATGTTTTGATATTACATTTAACATACCGTTATGTGCATTCGGTCCATATAAAGCAGAACTTGGACCTACAATTGCTTCCATACGTGCAATATCTTCCTTCATGACTGGTAACATTCCTTGGGGTGAAATACCTGCTCCAGGAAGCATACTATTCATTCCATCAGCACGAAGTTGAAAACGATAACTGTAAGATGTCATAAAGCCTCTTGCATTAATCGCAACTCCATCAATACCCGTTTGATATGTATCTACGCCTTTCACTTTTTTAAATGAGTTAACAAACGAGAAACCTGTGTCTCTTCTTATATCATCTTCATTTAATACTGAAATAGTCACAGGCGCATCTACGATTTTCATTGGACGACCACGTGTAGCTGATACTACAACTTCATCTGTCGCAAGGGATGAAACTGATAATGAGAAGCTGACTTCTACATTTCCGCTAGTTACATCAACTGTCGATATTGATGATTCGTATCCTATGAATGATGCCTCAATCGTTTGAGGGCCTTCAGGAACATTAGAAATAGAATAACTACCATCTGATGATGATGAATTACCTTGGACTTCATACGAAAAAGTTGAGTCAAAGTTAAGCAACATTTGTTAGTTCTCCATATTCAATAGGTGTTTTGTAGCCTAGGGCTGAATGAAGCCTTTGGCGATTATAAAATACCTCTATGTATTCAAATATGTCTTG
>JADHUI010000012.1 GCA_016784605.1 Fidelibacterota bacterium
ATGTAGAAGATGTCCATTTTTCCAATGAAAATGTGGGTCGGGAAGTTACAGCCACCATTTCTGAACAAGGCGCATACTTTAGCCCTGCTGGTAGCTATTATCCCATGGGAAATGAATCTATGGCAAGCTTCAAACTCACAGCAAATATTCCTGAAGCTTGGGAATCAATCAGCGACGGGAATCGTTTATCCAACGAAACGAAAGATGGTCGAAAAATCCAATCTTGGGGAAACCCATTTAAAAATGATGGCAATATGTTTATGGCAGCGCCATTCGTAACAAAATCCACATGGGTAGATGACATTGAAGTTGCCTGTTATTTCTTTGAAGCAGATACAGGATTATTCGATCAATATCTTCCAGCAACAGCTGGATATATTCGACAATATTCTGAATTGATTGGGCCATATCCTTACAAGAGATTTACAGTAGTGGAAAATTTCTTTCCCACGGGTTACGGCATGCCTGCATGGACTTTATTAGGACAACAAGTCATTCGACTTCCCTTTATTGTATTTACTTCTTTGGGGCACGAAGTGCTCCACAATTGGTGGGGAAATAGCGTGTATGTGGATTATGAACGCGGAAATTGGTGTGAATCTGCCACGGTTTATGGTGCCGATTATCGATATAAACTGAAGCGGTCTCAAGACGCAGCCAAAACCTACCGAAAAGATATTTTGAAACAATATGTAAATTATGTCACGGAAGAAAACGATTTCCCCATCAGAGAATTTATCAATCGCACGAGTCCAGAAACACGAACCATCGGATACAATAAAGCGATGATGGTGTATCACATGATTGAAGAAGAAATCGGGACTGAACCGTTTTTTGAAGCATGGAAATTGGTAAATACCAAACACTTGGAACAAAAGATTTCTTGGGAAGAGTGGGTGGCTGCATTCGAAGAAACATCCGGGAAAGATTTGAGTCATATTATTCCCCAATGGATCGAACAAGACGGTGCACCGATTTTGGATTTACAAATAAATGATGCGTCTGATAATTCAATTGATTTCACATTGCTTGAAAAGAGTGGCCAAAACTATCGATTGGAAGTGCCCATTCATTTTGATAGCGGGTTTGATACAACCATTGTTTTGAATTCTCCATCTTCATCTTTTTCTATGAAATTATCGAAAAAAGCAAATTCCATTTCGGTTGACCCAGACTTACATTTATTCCGCCGACTCTACCCTGTAGAAATTGAGCCTATTTTATCTGCAGCTTTGGGAAATAAAAACAAATTATTTTTCACGGATAATGATCCAACACATTTCAAAACATTTGGAAATAATGTAACTGAAAGTGATATTACTATTCATTCAACTCAAGATATATCATCTCAAGACAAAAATAGTTTACCAATTATTCTTAATCTAAAAGAGTTGCCAACCTTTATCTCTGAACGTATTGAAATAACCGATGAAACAATTACAATTGCTGGAAAGCGTTATCCAAAATCTGGACATACATTTATCTTAACAGGACAAGATTGGGATGGATTTAAAAATCTGCTCCTTATTTTATCTGATGACTTTGAATCCTTACCACGCATTGGACAACTGGTTCCCCATTATGGGAAATATTCTTATCTCGTTTTTAAAGGGGCCAAAAATGTTGGAAAGGGCCAATGGTATGTAGGCAATTCACCTTTAATGCAAAACTTAAATGATGATGGGAAGGTTGGCGTTAGAACCCAGAAGACACTTGAAACGACATCGGCGACATTTTCAACTGATAGAATGATGAAAACCGTTAATTACCTTTCAGATGACAAACTAAAAGGACGCGGTATTGGAACAAAAGAAATTGATGATGCAGCAAATTATATTGCCAATAAGTTTGAAGAATATGGGTTAAAACCTGGAAGTGATACAGAGTCATACTTCCAAAAGTGGACACAAGATGTTTTAGATAAAAAAGGAGTTGAATTACAAAATGTAATTGGAATTATTCCTGGAAATAATCCAATATTATCTGAAGCAGTTGTTATTTCTGCCCATTATGACCATTTGGGCTTTGGATGGCCTAACGCTAAAAAAGGGAATGATGGTAAAATCCATAATGGGGCTGATGATAATGCAAGCGGTGTAGCTGTTATGTTAGAACTTGCTAAATCATTTGGCGAAATAGCAAATCCTTCCCGAACCATTATATTTGTCGCTTTTACTGCAGAAGAAGCTGGTCTAGTTGGGTCTCGTTATTTTGTGAACAATTACAAAAAATATTCAATATTGGCCAATTTAAATATTGATACTGTTGGGAGATTATTTGAAAATAAATTGATGGTTTTAAATAGTACATCTGCTGCTGAATGGAAATATATTTTTATGGGCATTAAATATTCTGCAGGAATTGAAACAGCAATTATTCCACAAGATTTAGATGCCAGTGATCAAGTGGCGTTTATTGAGAAAGGGATTCCAGGTGTACAATTGTTCTACTCTGGTGTTGGTTCAGACTACCATGTGCCGGAAGATGATGCTCAAAAGATTGATGCTTCAGGATTGGTTAAAACAGCAACTGTTGCATACGAAGTTTCAAAGTATCTTTCTGGAAGAGGAGAACCTATGGCTTTCACGGGTAAAGAAAGAAAAAGTCATTTGCAAAAACCTTCCACAAATAAAATAACTGGCGAACGAAAGGCATCAACGGGTATCATGCCCGACTTTACATTTTCGGGAGTGGGTGTACGAATTGCTGGAGTCGCTGATGATTCTCCCGCATCCAAAGTTGGTTTAATAATCAATGATATTGTTACCGCTTTTAATGGTAAAGATGTCAAAAACTTGAAAGATTATTCAGCCTTCTTGAAAGAACACCAACCTGGCGATACTGTTACCTTTACAATTGAACGTGATGGTAAAAAAGAAGACAAAACCTTTAAACTCAGTGAAAGATAATCATTCATGAAAAGTATGTCGATATGCTCCAACGACACAATTAAGGTAAGGATTATATAGCCCAATTTTTCTAAAGCCTTATTATAAAAGATGATTTGACAATATATTTCCTATGAACTAATTTCAGTTACAGCATTGATGACAATTGTTATATTGGTATGATGATCATACCAATATAGGTTCATCGATTGCATTCTCAACAATAACCATCTCAGGAGGTTTTATGAAAAAAATGATAACAATATTTATAGGGATAAGTATTGCTATTCTTCCCCTTACAGCTCAAACCGTTATTTTCTCTGAAGATTTCGAATCCGGCGCTCCAAACGAAGCGTGGGAACAATTCATTGCGGGCGAAGAACCCATACAGGCCGTTACAATGTCAACAGCTCCTGCTACACTAGATGGCGGAGGTAATTATGTAGGAATGATTTGGGATGAAGATGTGTCTCATGCCGGCGCATCCTATATTCTCGCGGGCGATACTAGCTTAACGAATTATACTATCGAAGCAGATGTGTGGTGTTATGTTAATAATTCAGGAGGATCTGCATACACCGGTCTTATCGTTTATGGTGATTCTTCTCGTCAAGGTTCTGTTTCACACGGATTTGTATATAAGTTTGTAGCAGATTTTGATGGCGACAATCGATTCAGACTGTATAACAATCAACTTGATGGTTGGGCTTATACCTTTGCTGAAAATATTGATGCAAGTGGCTATTACGATGGAGACGCTTGGCACCATATGAAATTATCGGTTGAAACTGTTGGTGAGGCCACTCATTTTACCTGCTATTTCGACGGGACAGAATTAGGCAGTTATGTAGATGATGGGAATGATCAATTTGGTAGTGGAAAATTTGGACTTTGGGCTTTCCAAAATAATGGCGGCTTACAAGGGTATTTTGATAATATTGTTGTGACTCAAACTTCAAGCAACATTAATGATGAACAGGATTTAACTCCTACACAGTTTACACTAAAACAAAATTATCCCAACCCATTTAATCCAACAACCTCTATTGATTTCACATTAAATGAAGGGGCTGAATCATCCTTAAATATTTTCAATATTAATGGACAGCTTGTTCAAAATTTGGCAAATGGTTATATGGAAGCAAAAGAATATTCCATACAATGGGACGGATTAAATACCAATGGACATCAAGTCCCAGCAGGTGTTTATATTTACACCCTAAATCATGGACAAAGTTCTCAAACTAAAAAAATGATTCTTCTAAAATAAATAATGTTGTAGCGGGGATGGGAAACCATCCCTGCTTTTTTTATGACCCATTCTATTTCGAAATATCTAATCTTTTTTTTATTAGCTTCCCTCACTTTTGCCGGTGTAGGCGGGAAAATTTCCGGCTCGATTACTTCAGAATCCGGAGAGCCATTGATCGGTGCTAATATTATTATTTCTGGTACAGACCATGGTACAGCTACAAATGAAAATGGTGAATATTATATTTTAAATATCACTCCAGGTCATTATACTGTAAAAATCATGATGATTGGATATAAAACATCCGTTCAAGCTGATGTAATAATTATGTCTGATTTTACCACACAACTAAATGTTGGATTGCCTCAATCTGTCATTGAAGGAGAAGAAGTTCAAGTAACAGCGTCTCGACCTTTAATTCAAAAAGATGCAACATCGTCCGTTAAGGTGATCGATTCTGAATCCATTGTAGATATGCCGGTAAATGATTTTAAAGATATTCTTGTAACTCAGGCTGGGTTCACAGAAGATGCATCGGGCGGAATTCATGTTCGTGGAGGGAGAACAAAAGAAATACTATACATGATTGACGGTGTGGTCGTTAAA
This sequence comes from Fidelibacterota bacterium, assembly GCA_016784605.1. Lineage (GTDB taxonomy): Bacteria > Fidelibacterota > Marinisomatia > Marinisomatales > UBA1611 > JABHGY01. Next base: position 4,747 of record JADHUI010000012.1, read on the forward strand.
GACCCGCTCCAGGGTGATTTTTCAGGGTCTGTTAATCAAAACGCCATTCAAGAAATGACGGTCATTAGCGGAACGTTTAATGCTGAATATGGGCAAGCTATGTCGAGTGTAGTCAATATTGTTACAAAAGATGGTGGCGATAAATTACAAGGAAAGGTTGAATTCATTTCGCCCGAACTTTCTTCTTCTATATATCATTCACCTGGAGCATTTAATGCTGTCTCCGATTCTAATTACCAATGGACTGATTTGAAAGAAGCGATTTATCCTTATTTATCAACCAACATTGAGCAATCATCCGCGAAACCACTTCTACCCCTTTTTGACTTACCCTTGTCTGGTTCGGGAAGTTTTAATCTAGGCGGGAGGCTTCCTTTTGGTAATACTCATTTTTATTTTTCATCATATTATAGTTCTAAGGATAGCCAACTTCCGCATGGTTTTGATGTTAATCAAGATGTACAATTCAAGTTAACAACTAAACCAAATCCGAAAACAAAAATTGCAGCCCATATCCATAGTTCAAACCGTTTGTACCAAAATTACTCTCATCAATGGAAATATCGCCCTCTGTATCAAGGCCATACATTTAAATCAAATGATCGTCTTGCCTTGACATTTACACATGCTGTCAGTGAGCCACTTTTTTATTCTCTCTATTTAACATTACAAGATGTGGCTAGTTTTTCGGGCGTGATGGATAAAATGCCTCTTGAATATGAACGCCCATTAACAGACAAAACTGTCTATTTTTATGATGTGGGGAATCGAGGATCTTATATAGACAATCATAGCCAAACTTATTCTTTGAAATATGATTTAACATACCAAGCAAATCAAAACCATTTAATTAAAACAGGTTTTACCGTTACACCACATGCATTAAATATTCATATCGAAGAACAACCATGGGTTGGGGGAACAAATTTTAAAGATGATACCACCTTTACACCTATCGACGGATCATTTTATATACAAGACAAAATTGAATTAGACTTTCTTATTTTCAATCTTGGACTTCGATGGGATTATGTCGATCCTCAAGCGTCGATGTGGCAGGATATAAATCGTTTTGTGGAATGGGATTCTACAAACAATGTATGGGCTCCAGCCGAATTAACACCTGCGCCCGCTCAATCCAATTGGAGTCCCCGAATTGGGCTCGCTTACCCCGTAACTGATAATACCGTATTTCATTTTTCCTATGGCCATTTTTTCCAAACGCCCACCTTTGATGCTATGACTTATAACGCCAAAAAAGATGTTTCATCAGCGTTACCACTCGTAGGAAATCCAAATGTAAGCGCTCAAAAAACAATCGCATTTGAAACGGGACTGAAACAAGCACTTTCTAATAATCTTGCCATGGAATTTAGTATATGGTCAAAGGATATTCGAGATTTGCTTTCAACGGTTCAAATTCGATATTTATCCAATATGTATGTCGCATATGCTAATACCGATTATGCCAGCGTTAAAGGATTTAACTTCCTGTTAGATCAACGGTTTTCCGGTATTTTTGGTGGATCATTTGCTTATACAATGTCTGTAGCAAAAGGGAATAATTCAAACCCGATTGGCGGTTATTTTTCCGCATATGTACAGGAAGAAGTTCCTCATCAAGAATTTTTTCTCGATTTTGATCAACGCCATGATTTTTCAATATCTGCTTATGTCAGAACCCATAAAAATAGTGGATTTAGCTTGGGTGGGATGAAACCGTTGGCAAATATCAATGCAAGCATTTTAGTGAACGCAGGAAGTGGTCTTCCTTATACACCCTATGTCGATCCAACACTAAGAGTGGAAGTAAATTCGGCTCGAAAACCATGGACATTTACTGCTGATTTACGTATTAAAAAACGACTCAATATTAAATCTTTTGCCATGACAGGATTTCTAGAAATTAAAAATTTAACAAATTATGAAAATGTCTATTATGTTTATTCAAGGACAGGCAAACCGTTCGACCCCGGTGTCTTTGGCGTTGGAACATCTTTAGATGCAAATTATAACCCAACCCATGTTGGACAAGGTAGAAATATCAAAGCAGGTGTAAGTGTCACATTTTAAAATGAATAGCTTTAAACCATTATTGAGCCCCATATTATTCCTTTCATTATTGGTTGGGAATGATTGTTCAAAATGTCACAGCAATACTCCATCTAGAATGCTTGGTAAGCCATTTGGTTTTAGTGAAAAAGCTGTTGGAGTTATGGATAAGGGACAACTTCAAAATAACACAAGTAATATGGGTGATCTTGCCAATTTTCATGTTTGGTTTACGAATGCAGGACATTGGCCACGATCAGCAGATTCTGATAGACAATATATTTATGGCCTTGGTTTAGTTGTAGCTGTGGATGAACATAATGTTATTGAAACTGTTTCTCAAGCCATGACTAAAGTAGTTGACTGGCTCCCACTTGACAATGCTCCTGGAAGAGAGTATTCTGGCGAAATAAAAGCAGAGTCGGACGATACACCTTTTTTAGCTTCGAGTGATTTTAGGGAAACATGGCCATATGGTTACTATGATGAAGAGGGTATTTGGGCATCATCTTCTGAACGCGAGTGGCCCGGTTATTTCCGTGTAGATGTAACAGGCATGGATCCTGATACTTTAGGGATGCATTTAGACCCAAGCGTTCTTCCTTCAAGGCTTAATGAATTCACAAGTGATCGAGATATTTTCTGTACCTACAACGATGATGGAAATGCTCAAGGGAAAGTTGGGCTTACTGTGGAGCAAACAGCTTATAGTTATGGAAGACCTTATGCAGAAGATTTTATTTTTTGGGAATTGCGCATTATTAATACAAGTGGTCAGGATTTAAACGATATTTCTGTTGGGTTTTATGCCAAGTTTCGCCCTGATTTTGATATGCATGATTATATTAATTTTGTGGATTCAGATGGGGATGGACAAAAAGATTTGGTCTATGTCTATGATTTAAATAACGAACGAAATAAAACATGGGCACATACAGATGATCCTTTAGGCATTGTTGGGCTAAGACTTTATGATACACCTGGTAATATAGGCATTACAGATTTTCATCATTTCGGTCGTGGCGTTTCCCCAACAACAGATGAACAAATGTGGGCATTAATGACCAGTGAAAAAAATGAAGATTTGCTCGATTCATTATCCTGGTATTTTCACGGGGATGATCAAAAAATAGATGATACAGATCCAGCGGCTCTAGGAGAATATTATCCATCTTGGTATGATGAAGAAAGCGGTGTTGAGCTTGAAGGTGACGGTATAAATTTTATCATTTCAAGTGGACCACACGATATTCCAGCCGATTCTTTTGTAACCATTACACTTGGACTTATCATGGGGGATGCTGGAGAAATACCAAGCCAGCACGATACAACAGACCTGATGAATAATGTTCGAATGGCCAATGATATGCACCTTATGTATTTTCAAGGATCAGGCCCCCCTGACGCACCTAATGTAGAAGCTGTAGCAGGTGATGGCAGAGTCACCTTATATTGGGATGAAAATCCATCTGAAAATTCCTTGGATGTTTTAACAGGGAAAAAAGATTTTGAAGGATATAAAGTATTCCGAAGCACCGATCAAGGAAAAACCTGGGGCGACATTGTAACGGATGGACATGGAATCCCGGTTGGTTTTGAACCGATTGCCACTTTTGATTATTCTCTAGAAGAAGATTATGATAGATATAATATGGATGTTTCAGGGTTAGATCCGGCTTTTCCCCAATATTTAGGCATCAATTCAGGGCTTTCTCACACTTTCGTTGATTCAAACCTCATCAATGGATTAGAATACTGGTATTGTGTAACTGCGTTTGATCACGGAAACCAAGTGAGTGATAGTTTGGAGCAATCCTATTTATACCCAATAGGATCTTCTGTTTTTGAATCTCATGTCGTGTCTATCATTCCAGGGGCACCTGCGACAAATCATGTTGTTGCGTCCATTTCAGAAAATAGTATATCGGCTAAAGGTGGCATCTGTGAAGGAATTGTACAAATCGAAATTGTGAATCCAGAAAAAGTCACAGGACACGGTTATAAAATCACCTTTGAGGATAGTATTCAAGTTGTGTCCGCCAGTGGCGATACATCCATGGATATTAGTTTCACCCTTATAGATACCACTGATAATGATACACTTTATTACAATCATTTACTGTCAAATGAATCCGGAGATAATTTGCCTGTTGTCGATGGGTTAAGAGTGACAGTCCAAAATTCACCTGCAGGTGTTAGTTTTATTGGGTGGACACACGTTGCTGGAGATACAAGTACATTTGATTGGCGGACAGAAAGTGTTCGGCCCGATTTAGTCCCGAGTGGCCAAGCGGAAGGAAATGAAATTGTTACGGTAGATGATTATCGTATTACAATCGATACAGGTCCGCATGGAGGGCTCGATGCGCGATGGTTAGATGTGTTTGGTGGCGAATGGTCTTATGATATGGTTGTTTACGAAACGGGACTCCCCTTTGATTCAACCTATCATTTACCTCTAAAAGTAGAAATCATTACAGACCCAAACAATCCCATTGATGTATCTGAATATTCTATTCTTGGTGAATTCAATATGCCTGCTCCATGGGAATATTACAGGCGTTATTATTATAGTCCTTTAGGTTGGGATCTTGAGCCGGGTGGACTTGGGTATCTACAAGCAGATGAAGGTGGAAGTTGGAGAGAACTTCATGTAGATGTCCTAATCCTAGGCGCTTCAATGAATTGGGATAATTATTTAGTCTTATTAACAAACAATACTCCTGACACATACATAGATAATGATGGAAATACCATCAACCAAACCGCTGTTGCTCCTTCAAATGGAGATCAATTTACGATAAAAACGTATAAACCATTTAGAGAAGGCATCTACTATACATTTGGTACAACAGCTTCTTCTGAATCTAAGATAAGCGGAAATACACTGGAAAATATTCGCGTAGTTCCTGATCCTTATGTTGTAACAAATATTTGGGAAAAAACAGAATTCGGGAAAAAGCTTCAATTCAATCATTTACCCAATCAATGCACCATTGATATTTATACTCTATTGGGTGATTTTGTTGCAAAAGTAGAACATGATTCTAATACCGGATATGAATTTTGGGATATGAGAACCAAAAACGATCAATTCATTGCACCGGGAGTTTATTTATTTCATGCATCAACAAAAGATGGACAAGAAAAAACGGGAAGATTTTTGGTGATTAAATGAGAAAAATATTCCTAATAATTTTATTTTCTTTTCTATTTGGAGGAAATGAATTTGATAAAGTAGGAAGTACCTCCGCTCAATTCTTAAAAATGGGTGTCGGCGCACGTTCCATGGGAATGGGAGGAAGTTTTGTGGGTCTTGCAAATGACGCATCAGCCCTATTTTGGAATCCAGCTGGGCTTTCTTTTTCCAAAGGTATTAATACGCTTTTTTCCCATAATGATTGGGCATTAGATATTTCACATGAATTTATTGGGGCCATTATTCCTTTGAAAAACAATAATCACCTCGGTGTTTCTTTCTCCGCATTAACGATGGGGGAAAAGGAAGTCACCACCGTGATTGAACCTGATGGTAATGGTTTATATTATTCCGTATTGGATTTAGCCATGGGTCTCAGCTATGCCAAATCAATAAGTGATCGACTTTCTTATGGATTAACATTGAAATATATCCGCACATCTGCTTATAATGAATCTGCTTCTACCGTTGCCTTTGATATTGGCTCTATATTGCGAACGTCTTTTCACAATTTAAAAATCGGAATGGCTCTGTCCAACTTTGGTGGCGAACTTAGATACGAAGGGCGAGATTTAATTGGTAAATCCGATATTGATGATCAATTAGATGGAAATCATTTAACCGATGTAAATCTCAATACAGAAACATGGCCCATTCCTTTAATGATTCGAATTGGTGTATCTGTGGATTTATTCGGTATGAATGATGCATTTATTGAAAACCATTTTAACCGTGTTACTTTAGCCATTGATGCTGAGCATCCAAATGACAGTAGTGAACATTTAAATGTAGGTTGTGAATATTCTTACAAAGAAATGTTCTTTTTACGTGGTGGATATCGGATGAATTATACTGAAAATGCTTTCACTTTTGGCGCTGGTCTTAAAATGAATACAACCATCTTAGGCGAAACAAGTATTCACTACAGCATTCTACCCTTTGGCCCATTCGGGAATACAAATCAATTAAGTATTGAATTTCAACTAAAATAACAAAAAAAGGAAACTCACAATGAATAACACAAAAGCCATAGGTGCGCTCATTCTTGTTATGATCGTTCTTGTCTTTATTATCGGGCCTTCTGAGAAGAATCATGCTCAGGGAGATGAATCTCGCGTTACAGCCATACCCAATATTCCCATGGCAGCTGAAGCCTATTTTTCTCCTGACGGAAAAAGCTTTATATGTAATGCTCGAATTACGGAAGATGATAAAGTTCATCGCGTTTATACATCTAGCATTGATGGGGAAAATATTACCTTAATTAATAGCAAAGGTGAAGATGCATGCTCTTATTATTTCCCAGATGGGGACAAAATTATTTGGACGTCAACTCGAGATTATCCAGATGTTCCTGTCGGTGATTGGTCAAAACCAAAAATTTATCCACAGGGAGCAGAACTATATACAAGTGATTTGGATGGTGGGAATGTAAAACGATTAACTAATAATATGCATTATGATGCAGAAGTATCTGTTTCTCCTGATGGAAAATGGATTCTATTTACTCGCCAAGTTGATGGAAAACTTGATTTATGGAAAATGAAATCTGATGGAACGGATGAGCATCAAATTACATTTACGGATGAATGGCAAGAAGGGGGAGCGTTCTATCTTCCCGATAGTAAAACGATTTTATATCGTGCTTGGAAAATAGAATATGATGATGCGCGAGCAAAGCCAATGACATTATACACAATTAATCATGACGGAACAGATCTAAATCAAATTACTTTTGACGATGAAACAAATTGGGCGCCACATCCGGGTCCTGATGGAATTCATGCTGTATTTGTAAAAGTACATCCACCGCACAATTTTGAGATTTATATGATAAACCTAGAAACAAAAATACAAACTCGCTTAACGCACAGTGATGCTTTTGATGGTTTCCCAATGATTTCACCTGATAATAAATCTCTTATGTTTTCATCTAGCAGAAGTGCAAAACCAGGCGAAAGATCATTATCCTTATTTCTTATGGATCTCAAACCTTATTTAAATTAAACTCTCACATATTGATGAACGATTAATAGTTCATCGTAAATAAAAAGCTCTATTTAGCCATATTTTTTATTGGTTAAATAGAGCTTTTTTATATATAATATTTTTTAAGGATATTTTTGTCTTATTTTCCATTTAATGCTAAATTCTAATGGTTAATGGAGGTCAATAATGAAACAAATCTTTCCTTTAACGTTTATGACACATAATGATATCCCCCATTGGATATCACATTTGCAAAAAATAGAGAATGTGATTGCTCCACATAAAAATGGGATTAACTCTTTTTCATTTGGAAAAGTTTCTGACCCAAAATGTGTTATTCTCAATTATGATCGTACACTTTCTTCTATAAAAAAATATTTTCTTCCGCCTAAAGAAACGCTCTTCTCCTTTTCTACTGATGGAAAAGAAACAACATCAAGTAAAGTCGAACCTATTAATGCTATTTTTTTAGGTGTTCATAATTATGATTTGGAAGCCGTATTCAGATTAGATCACAATTTCCTTTCTGGGCATGCAGAAAGCCAATATCTCACAAGACGGCAGGGTGCTCTTTTTATAGGAGTCAGTTATACACCCGATGAATGGCATTTTTCAAATTCAGTTTTAAAGGATGGGGAACCAAATCATTCAGGTGGATTTGATCTTTTCCTTCATGAAATTGAAGATGGCTACCTATTGGAGACTTTAACAGAATCAGGCCAAAATTTAATGAAAGGGTTTCCGCTTCCTGAATTCGATGGGGACATTCCGAAGCAACAATCTTTTAATGCTCATATTGACGGTGGATTTGAAAAAGTTACCGATGTTTTTTCTCGCGCTTGGGATAGTCCGGTTTGGGAATCTTATGCAGAAAAATGTGTTGGCTGTGGTACCTGTAACCTAGTTTGCCCCACTTGCTTTTGTTTTAATGTGGAAGATGAAGTGGATTTGGATTTAAAAACAGGCAATAGAATTCGAACACAAGACGGGTGCATGCTTCGATCTTTTTCAGAAGTAGCAGGTGGAGAAATATTCAGAAATCAAAAAGCAGCACGTATGCGGCATCGTCTATATCGAAAGTTTAAATATATTTCACAAGAAACAGGTGAATCTTGGTGTGTTGGCTGTGGCCGCTGTTCTGCTTATTGCACCGCCGGAATCAGTATTGTAGATATTGTAAACGATCTCATTCATGATTCAAATCGGGAGATAGGCGCATGATGCAAATTTTTAAATCAATTCCAGAAAATATGGAAGCAAATCTTTACCTTCCATCTATGGGAACCATTACACAAACTCATAACTTAACAAAAAAAGAAAAATGGTTCGAAATCCAAATGCCAGAGACACATTCGTTCTCCTATAACCCCGGACAATTTGTTGAAGTTTCTTTATTTGGTGTAGGCGAAGCGCCAATTTCTATCACATCTGCCATGAAAAACCCAGGGCTTTTTGAAATGACAATACGAGATGTTGGCGTACTTACAGAAAAAATCCACGCCTTAAATTCGGGTGACTTGATTGGTATCCGTGGACCTTTTGGGAATGGATTTGACTTAAAGAAATTCAAAGGAAAAGATGTGCTCATCGTGGCAGGTGGTATTGGACTTGTGCCTATCCGCTCGCTCATTCATACCATTTTAAACGATCGAAAATCTTATGGCAGGTTAATCATTCTATATGGCACAAAATCTAGTCAAGATTTATTGTATAAAAGTGAGTTAGACCAATGGGAAACGCATCCGGGTATTGAATTCCAAATGACCGTTGATCAGCCTTCACCAGATTGGCATGGGATAGTAGGCGTGATTACCACTTTAATTCCAAGCGTGACTTTAGATTTAGAAAATACGGTCGCCGCTATCGTCGGCCCGCCCGTTATGTATAAATTTGTCCTTTTATCTCTCCTCACAAAAGGGCTATCTGATGAGAATATTTATTTATCTTTAGAACGGCGAATGAAGTGTGGTGTGGGAAAATGTGGCCATTGCCAGATTAATCATTCATTGGTTTGTCAGGATGGTCCGGTTTATCATTATCCTGAGTTAAAAAAATTACAGGAGGCTCTAAAATGAAACCAAAAGTCGCTGTATTTGATTTTACAGGTTGTGAAGGATGCGAATTAAATAAACTTAATTTTGAAGACGAACTGCTCGCATTACTCGAGCATATTGATATTGTTGAATGGCGGGAAGCCATGGACGATAAATCTGATCATTATACCATTGCTATTGTGGAAGGATCCATTTCAACGCCAGACTGTGTCGAGCGCATTCATGATATTCGAAACAGAAGCGAAATCCTTATTGCCCTTGGCGCCTGTGCGGTCCAAGGCGGAATGAATGCAATGAAAAATCAATACCCATTGGAACAAGTTCGAGAAGAGGTCTATGGATGCCACAAAGATCTTTTCCCCACGCTTCCTGCATTACCATTGTCAAGATACGTTCGGGTCGATTATGAGGTTAGGGGTTGTCCCATGACAAAAAATGAATTCCTGAAAATTTTAACATCAATCCTAATGGGGAAAAAGCCCATTAAACCAACACATGCCGTTTGTGTTGAATGCAAATTAAATGAAAATGAATGCGTTTATGATAAGGGAATGGTTTGCCTTGGCCCCATAACGCGTGGAGGGTGTGATTCTCTCTGCACCAACTTTGGTCAATATTGCACAGGATGCCGTGGACTCGTTGATGAACCAGATGTTGAAGCCATGTTGGCCATTCTAAATCGTCATGGCCTCTCGATTGTAGAAGCCAAAAAGCGTCTTGAATTATTCAATTATGAAAACCAGGCTTTATAGGGAATCAATATGACAAAAGATTTAAATATTAACGTCCAACATCTCACTCGCGTAGAAGGTCACGGAAATATTGTTGTGAATATGAAGAATGGGAAGTTGGAAAAAGCACGACTCGAAATTGTGGAAGCACCTCGTTTCTTTGAAGCGATGCTGAAGGGACGTAGTTTTCATGAAGCCCACATAATTACTTCACGAATTTGTGGTATTTGTTCCTTAGGGCATCAAATTGCATCGCTTAAAGCCACTGAACATGCATTAGGTTTGGAAGTCTCTGAACAAACAATTTTATTACGAAAACTTCTTATTCACGGCGCTACAATTCAGAGTAACATACTCCATGCTTATTTTTTGGCTACACCAGATTTATTAGGTGTTGGATCTGTCTTTCCCCTAATCTCATCCCATAAAGATGTGGTTGTTAGAGCACTAAGAATGAAAAAGCTCGCCAACGATATCGGGGATACTGTTTCTGGCAGAGCTGTTCATCCCATTACATTGGTCCCTGGTGGCTTTACTCATATCCCAAGTGTTAAAGAGTTAGAAAATTTAAAAAAACGTCTCGTCGAACAAATGGTGCCTGATGCTTTAAATACGGTAGAAACAATGGTCGCGTTAGCAGAATCAGTCCCAAGTTTTAATCGAGAAACAGAATATATTTCGCTTCATTCTGATTCAGAATATGCTCTGTATGATGGAGATATATATTCTTCAGATACGGGACGATCTCCCATTGAAAAATATCTCAATATGACTAATGAATTTGTGGTGCCATATAGTACATCTAAACATGCAAAGCACAATCGCGATTCTCTGATGGTTGGCGCCTTAGCTCGATGGAATAATAATTATAAACAAATGCATGATATTGCAAAGAATGCTGGATTAAGAATGGGCTTAACCACGCCCTGCACCAATCCATATATGAATACAATTGCTCAAGTAGCTGAAGCCATTCACTGCACTTTGGATGCGATTGACATTATCGATAGACTGTTATCTAAAGGACTAAAAAACGAAAGGCCCAATCAGGCGCCGGTCCAATTTGGAACAGGTGTGGCCGCCACAGAAGTCCCGCGTGGCATTCTCTATCATGAATATACTTACAATCAACAAGGGCAAATTGAAAAAGCCAATTGTATCATTCCTACAGGACAAAATTTGGGAAATATTGACGACGATATGGTAAAACTTGTCCCTGAAATCATTCAAGAGCCTAAAGAGAAAATTGTCTTAAACTTAGAAATGCTGGTTCGTGCTTATGACCCGTGTATCTCCTGTTCAGTGCATATTTTGGATGTTGATTTCATTGAATAAATCTATCCATATTATTGGTGCGGGGAATCCTTTCTACGGAGATGATGGCGTCGCACAAGAAGTCATTCGAGAAATGAAATTGTTGCCCACTTCCACTAAATTTATCTTCCATGATATCCTTTCCGATCCTTTTGCGCTGTTAGACAAATTTAGTCCCAAAGGGCTAAACATTTTAATCGACGCTGCTCGGATGAAATCAAAACCTGGAACCATTAACATTTTTTCGCCTGAAGATATTTCTCTCCCCATAAATTGGACTCATTTTTCTCTTCATGGTATTAGTCTTCCTGAAATTTTTTCGTTAGCAAAGCAGTTAGAAATATATCCTAAACACTTAATCCTAATTGGCATAGAACCTAGGAATATGGGTATGAACCAACCCTTGTCGAATACGATTAAAAAAATAATTCCTGAAATTATCGATAAAATCGAACTGGAGGTAAAAAAGTATGAAAAACACTCAAACTATTCTAATCATTGATGATGATATTGATCTTGTTGAAATATTACGAGTCAACCTTGAACACAACCAATTTAACGTACTTGATGCCCAATCTGGAGAACACGGGATTAAAATTGCAAACGAACTTTCACCTGACCTTATCATTCTTGATGTAATGATGGGAAACTTAGATGAAGGGTTTCACACTGCTTACGCGCTTAGACAAAACCCATCAACCCAATTCATCCCCATTGTCATGCTTACAGCAATAAGCCAGGAAACAGGCTATTCATTTAGACCTGAAAAAGATGAAGCTTTTCTTCCTGTTGATGAATTTTTGGAAAAACCTGTAAACCCAGAAAAACTCGTAGATATAATTCGTAAGTATTTACCGGTTTCTGCATGAGAAATATCGTATCTCCTCCCCCGGAAAGAAGAAATATTCTTTCATCTTATACATCTCCTGAAACATTAAGGGATAGATCAAATTGGTACATAAAGCTTCGATGGATAGCCATTTTAATTGCGGGAATATTTGTTTTCTCCGGTTCCCATATTCTCAATCTTCATTTACATTTAACATATCTAACTTGGACTCTTGGCCTTTTATTAATTTTTAATATAGGATATTTTCTTACAAATAAAAAAAGACGTGCTTTAGATCGAATCGTGGAATTAGGAATATTAAAATTTCAAATGGTGATGGATTTATTCTTTCTCACAATACTCATGCATCTAACAGGTGGAGTGGAAAATCCATTTTCGTTCTTTTATTTTATTCATGTTGTGATTTCAAGTATTATTTTCAAAGGAAAAGAAGTCTACCAAATAGCGTTTTTGGCGATCATTCTTTTTTCCCTTGAAGTTTTGGGCGTTCAATTTGGCTTACTGAATCATTTTCATATTTTAAGTTCAAGCGAACACCTTCATGATCCTGTATATATATATATGGCACTAAGTGTTTTTTGCTTTGTCATATTATTTACAGCCTTTCTCGCTTCTAATGTTACTTCCAGATATAGAGTCATTCGAGATGAATTAATTCATAAACAAAAACAACTTATTGTTGCTGATCAAGCAAAACTGGATTTTTTCAGGTATGTAGCTCATGAAATGAAATCGCCCATTGTGACGATTCAATCTGCCCTGGATACGGTTCTTTCACTTTACAAAGAATCATTAAATGAAAAAGCGGATGATTTACTTTCCCGATCGCGTGACCGTTCTCAACAAGTATTGGATACTGTTAAAGATATTGTTGATATGACTCAAGGGACAGATGAAAAGCCCCTTCAATTCGCCCCTTGCAATGTGTCACTTTTGATTCAAAATATTCGTGAATCACTTTTGGATGAATATGCCATAAAACAACCAAATATTGATTTAAGAATACCAGATGATTTCGAAATGAAAACATATCCAGAACTTTTAGATAAAATAATTTCTAATCTTTTGTCAAATGCCATTCGATACAGCGATGATAATTGCCAAGTTATCTTAGAATTAATTAAAAATAGCCATGAGATGGAGCTCATAATCGTTGATTTTGGCATTGGGATTTCTGAAAATGAAATTCCAATGATATTTGATGATTTTTATCGGACAGCCAAAGCGCGCGAAAAAGAAAAAATTGGAACTGGATTAGGGTTAGCAATTGTAAAACGCTTTATTGACAAATTAGGTGGATCTATTTTTGTCAATAGCACCCTTAATGAAGGGACAACATTTACCGTTAAATTACCAATTCATGAATGATAAAATTCTCATTGGCGGTGTGATTCATCACCCAAATATGTGTATGCTTGAAATGATCGGTATTCCCAATTCGCCAGGTTCGGCAGGTAGGGCATTTTCAATATTTGGGAAGAAAAATATATCCCTAGAATTTATAAGTGAAACAGAGGCATGCGATGGATTGAGTAATATTACATGTTGTTTTCATACGAACAAGTGTGACGTGGCAAAATCGCTTCATTCACCTATTTTAGTAGCAACAAAAGCTCAAAAATTAAAAACGAAATGCCCCGTGGAGATAATTACAATTTATGGACCCCATTTTGCTTCTAAACCATTAATCGCAGCAAAATTTTGCGAAGCTCTTGGTGCGATGAATATTAATATGCTGGGTATTACAACATCTATTAACTCAATTACATGTGTGATTCATTCAGATTATCATGACTTAGCACATAAGGCAATACAAGATAATTTTATATTCCCTCAATAAAACCTTTCTTTTCTGTAAGTTGACGCTTAATAATGCATGAAATGACATTAGCGATTAATATTGTAAAAATTGCATGTAAAACCGCAAATCAAAATGGTGCGGATAAAATAAATTCAATAGAGGTTGAAGTTGGTAAATTAGCGGGCGTATTAGAAGATTCACTTGCTTTTTGTTTCGAAGCAGCCCGAAATAATTCAATCGCTAAAGATGCACAATTGAAAATATTAACGATTCCCGGTAAAGCCCACTGTATAGCATGTGATGATTCGTTTGATACTGATACATTTTTTACACTTTGTCCAGAATGTGATGGAATAGCCATTGATATTATTCAGGGAAAAGATTTAAGAATTAAATCCATAAATGTTGATTAAAGGAAAATATTATGTGTGATACGTGTGGATGTGGCAATCCTGATGAACATGCCACAATTCAAAAACCAAACGAACCTAAGCATAAGCATGAGCATCATGCCCACCAACACAATCACAGCCATAAAATTGATGTGCAAACGGATGTATTAGCAGAAAATAATCTTTTAGCTGAGCGAAATCGCGGATACTTTGATGGTAAAGAAATTATAGCACTCAATCTTGTCAGTTCACCCGGATCTGGGAAGACAACACTTCTGGAAAAAACAATTGTCGCCATCAAACCAAATATAGATATTGCCGTCATTGAAGGCGATCAACAAACCATGCGAGATGCAGAAAGAATTGATAAAACCGGCGTTCCCGTGGTTCAAGTTAATACAGGGACAGGATGCCATTTGGACGCACATATGATTCAACATGCTATTGAAGAATTAGATCTGAAAAATCAATCCATTTTATTTATTGAAAATGTGGGCAATTTAGTCTGTCCTGCTCTATTTGATCTGGGTGAAGCTATGAAAATAGTCATCATCAGCGTTACTGAAGGTGAAGATAAACCACAGAAATATCCCCATATGTTTGACGCTTCGGATATATGTATTATCAATAAAATCGACCTTCTGCCTTATGTGGATTTTGATGTAGAAAAATGTAAGCAATATGCTTTGGAAGTGAATTATCAATTGAAATTCTTCGAACTCTCCGCTAAAACTGGCGATGGCTTAGATGCTTGGATTACATGGTTGAAACAGCAACAGAAATCCTAACGAAAGATTCACCAAAGATTCTCCGAAAACGGTTTCGGATTAATGGAATCGTCCAGGGCGTCGGCTTCAGACCTTTTATTTATAACCAGGCGAATCAATATAAACTTAAGGGCACCGTTTCAAATTCTGCAGATGGGGTCATAATTGAAGTGCAAGGTTTTGGGGAAAATATAGACAATTTCTCGAATGCTATAAGCAGTGAAGCTCCGCCAATTTCCTTGATATCCAATATCCAAACGAATGAAATTCCTTTGAAAAGTGAATCAAACTTTTCCATCGTTCAGTCGGAAAAAAACACGTCTATTTCTACGCTCATTTCACCTGATGTGGCTGTTTGTTCAGACTGTGTAGGTGAATTATTAAATCCTAATGACAGACGTTTTCTCTATCCTTTTATTAATTGCACAAACTGCGGCCCTCGATATACAATAATAGAAAATATTCCATACGACCGCCCTTTTACTTCCATGCGGCATTTTGAATTATGTCCAGATTGCCATAATGAATACGATGATCCTAACAATAGACGATTCCACGCTCAACCGAATGCTTGCCCTGATTGTGGACCCCACGTTCAACTGCATGATTCTGATGGATCCATAATATCTATCGATAATCCTATACAAGAAACAGTCAAACGCATTTATAATGGGAAAAATATTGCCATTAAAGGATTGGGTGGTTTCCATTTGGTTGTGGATGCAAGCAATTCCAAAGCAGTAAAGAATCTTCGAAAACGAAAACTCCGGGAAGAAAAACCTTTAGCCATTATGGTAAAATCAATCGATGAAGCAAAAATATTTTGCCATATCAATCCGGATGAAGCAAAAGCTTTAAGCTCGATTCAAAGTCCAATTGTTTTACTTAAAAAACGACGAAATATTCCCATTATTGATGAAGTGGCGCCAAGGAATGACCGCATTGGTATCATGCTACCTTATACGCCTTTACATCACATTCTTTTTCATTATGGTGCTCCACATCTTATAATGACAAGTGCCAATTTAACTGAAGAACCTATTTGTATCGAAAATGAAGAAGCGTTTTCTCGGTTGAATGGAATTGCAGATTATTTCCTGACCCACAATCGTGATATTTACATTCGGTCAGATGATTCTGTCGTAATCCATTTGAATGAAAAGATTCATCCCATTCGCAGGAGTCGTGGATTTGCTCCTAGTCCCATATTTGTAAATTCAAAAGGACCCACCGTTTTGGCCGTTGGCGGTGAATTGAAAAATACAGTCTGTCTATTAAAGGATGAAAAAGCGTTTGTTAGTCAACATATTGGCGATTTAGAAAATATGGAAGCCTTTAACTTTTTCACACAAACAATAGATCATTTACAGCGGATTTTTGAGTCCAAACCAGAAAGTATTGCTTATGATTTCCACCCAGAATATCTCTCTACAAAATGGGTGAAAGAACAAACGGATATTCCAACATTTGGCATTCAACACCATCATGCTCATTTGGCATCATGTATGGCAGAAAATCATTTGAAAGATTCTGTGATTGGCATCATTATGGATGGAACTGGATATGGAACAGATGGAACTATTTGGGGCGGAGAAATATTAATCGGCGATTATTCAGGATTTCAACGGTTTGCCCATTTTGAGCCCATGCCGCTTCCTGGTGGTGATGCAGCCATCAAAGCACCTTGGCGAACTGCCGTTGCATATTTGCAAAAAACTTTTGGTGAATTACCGGATTTACCCTTTATTGAAAATTTGAATTCATCCCCCATTGTGGAATTAATAGAAAAGAATGTGAATTGTCCAATTACATCCAGTTGCGGGCGGTTATTCGATGCTGTTGCAGCTATGAGTGGAGGATTACAAACCATTCGATACGAAGGTCAAGCCGCTATAGAGTTTATGCAAAAATCAAATGATTTAGATGTTCAGCCGTTTGATTTTGACATTAAGCGAATAGATGATATTAGACACATGCTGATTTCACCCATTATTCGCAATGTTGTAAATGGAATTCAACATGGTGAACCGATCAATCAATTGAGCAATCGATTTCACAAAACACTTATAGATTTATTCGTTCATACCGTCAAAATCGCAAAAGATGAAACGGGCATTTCAAACATCGTTTTAAGTGGTGGCGTTTTTCAGAACCATGTGCTTTTTGAAGGAATAATTCCGAAATTGCAATATGAAAATTTTAATGTATATACTCATAATAAAGTGCCCATGAATGATGGTGGTTTATCTCTAGGGCAAGCAATGATTACACGTAAACAATTAACAAAAGGTGATATAAAATAATTATGTGTTTAGCTATCCCCGGGAAAGTGACAGAAATATATTCTGAAAATGGCATTAAAATGGGAAAAATAGATTATAGTGGCACTATAAATACTGCATGCCTTGAATATCTCCCTGAAATCAAAGTGGGTCAATACACCCTTGTTCATGCTGGTTTTGCTCTGTCTATCTTAAATGATGATGAAGTTAAAAAATCTTTAGATGCTTGGGAAGAGTTAGGCGAAATCATAAATGATATAGACAATAAATCATGAAATATCTTGATGAATTTCGAGATCCTATTTTAGCCAAGAAAATCCTAGCTGAAATTCACAAGACGGTGACAAAACCATGGGTGATAATGGAGATTTGCGGTGGGCAAACTCATTCTATTATTCGAAATGGCATTGATCAAGTTTTACCGAAAGAAATTGAATTGGTTCATGGTCCTGGTTGTCCTGTATGTGTAACGCCACTTGAAATTATTGATAAAGCCATCGCCATCGCCGGAAAGCCAAACGTGATTTTTACCAGTTTTGGGGATATGCTTCGAGTTCCCGGGAGCAAGAAAGATTTATTCATGGTCAAATCTGAAGGAGGAGATGTTCGAACCGTTTACTCTCCTTTGGAAGCATTAACTATTGCCAAAAATAATCCAAAAAAAGAAGTGGTATTTTTTGCTGTGGGTTTTGAAACCACTGCTCCGGGGAATGCTATGGCCATACACCAAGCAGCCAAAGAAGGTATTGCAAATTTCAGCGAATTGGTCAGCCATGTGTTGGTTCCACCGGCTATGGAAGCATTACTATCTTCTCCTGAAAACCGTGTTCAAGGTTATTTGGCAGCCGGGCATGTTTGCACGATTATGGGTTGGGAAGAATATGACCCAATTGCAGAAAAATATCAAGTGCCTATTGTTCCAACCGGATTCGAGCCAGTGGATGTTTTAGAAGGAATACTTCTAGTCGTTAAACAACTTGAAGAAGGACGATATGAAGTAGAAAATCAATATCTGCGATCGGTAAAACGAGAGGGAAATCAGCCTGCACAAGAATTAATTTCAAAAATATATAAAATTACAGATAGGAAGTGGCGCGGAATAGGTGAAATACCCCAAAGCGGTTTATCTATTCGAGAACAATATAGTGCTTATGATGCAAATCTTAAATTTTCTGTTGAAGATATTCAAACAAATGAACCTGAATTATGCATTAGTGGAGTCATTCTGCAGGGATTAAAAAAGCCAAACGAATGTCCCGCATTTGGAAAAGAATGCACGCCCACAACACCATTAGGGGCAACCATGGTTTCCAGTGAGGGGGCATGTGCGGCATATTATAAATATCAAAGAATGGGAAAGTGAAAAATAAATCTCCAAGAAAAAACTTTGCAGAAGATTGAAACTTTCGAAAAGCAATAATGGGTTTTAAGAAATATGAAAATTGAAAATTTATCATGTCCTCTGCCAATTATGGATCACAAGACCATTCAGCTGGCACACGGCGCAGGAGGCCAATTATCCAACGATTTAATTGATACATTATTCCTACCTCGGTTTTCCAATAAAACATTGAATGCTATGGAGGACCAAGCTGTTTTGGATTTCCCGGGAAAACGTTTATCTTTTTCTACGGATACTTTTGTGGTGGATCCTATTTTCTTCCCGGGGGGAAATATTGGAGAATTAGCGATCAATGGAACAGTGAATGATGTCGCCATGTGCGGAGCCAAACCCCTATTTCTAAGTGTGGCATTTATTCTGGAGGAAGGCTTACCTATGGAAGACCTTCACCAAATCTTGATTAGCATGGAAATTGCCGCTAAAAAAGCAGGCGTTACCATTGTCACTGGAGATACAAAAGTTGTTAATAAAGGAAGTTGTGATAAAATATTTATCAATACTACAGGCATTGGCGTTTTAGAGTCTGATTTAAATATTGCTTCTAGCCAAATCAAAATGGGTGATAAAATTATTTTATCTGGAACATTAGCTGATCATGGAATGGCTGTTATGACAAGTAGAGACGGCCTCTCATTTCAATCAAGAGTAAAAAGTGATACGGCAGCGTTAAATGGGTTGATTGATTCTATGCTAAAAGGAAGCAATAATATCCATGCATTAAGAGACCCAACCCGAGGCGGAGTGGCGACTACGCTCAATGAATTCGCACGTTCATCCAACTTGGGTATATCTTTGATTGAAGAGAATATCCCAGTTAAATCAGATGTAAAAGGTGCCTGCGAAATTCTTGGGATTGATCCATTATATGTTGCCAATGAAGGAAAACTTATTGCTGTTGTTTCTAATGAAGATGCCCCTAATATTCTTGATGCAATGAAAAACCATCCGTTAGGGAAAGACGCTGTCATCATTGGAGAAGTTGTATCCAATCATCCCGGCATGGTAACGATGAAAACGGGTCTTGGAGCAAATCGAATTGTAGATATGCCAATCGGAGAACAGCTCCCACGTATATGTTAAGTTTGCTCTCTTAAGCTTTGGTATAAGCGCTCTTCAACCAGCCTTTTAATTCAGTATCAATATCGTTCATTGAGTATATTTCTACATGATGTGTCATCATTCCACTGAATTGTTTTCCCGACTTAAGTCTTTCTGTTTCAGTTTCTCCTTTTAAAATAAGTCCAACATCTAATCGCGTTTTGGTGGATGCTTTAAATATAGCAAATTGTTTTGACCTGCGAATGGATACATAAGATTTTCTTGGAGATACATCTACATCGTTTCCAAATGATTGAACAACAGAAACTAATTTATCATACATAGGCCTTAAGCTATTTTTGGGACCAGTATATTGATTTTTGACCCACTCTTCAGGCGATTCACTTTTTTCAGTCGTTTCCCTGAATTTAAAGGCAATTAAATTTGCATACCCATGGGTAATATTGTGATTAGTTTTTAAATATTTTATAATTGAATTGTGTTTCAATTCGCCGCTCGATTGAACAACTTTAAGCCAATGCGATAATTCATGCCCGGTTTTTTCTGATAGATTCCCAACCATTTTATCCATCATTTCTTGTGGTGATGCCATCATGTTTCCTCTCCTTGATTACATTATCATTTCTAGAAAAGTTACTTTATTTAGGAAAGATTTTCATCATTTATCTATCGACTAAATGTCACCATACGGACAGTTCATTATAGCCATGATGGATATTTTCAATCAACCTAAACGGAGAAGTTTCATGAAAAACATTGTAAAATTATTCCTTTTTGGATTTCTACTTCAATTTTCACACGGAAAAAACCTTGAAATTGTTTCTTCCACATCATTGTCTAATTTTGAACTATTAGATGTTCATATTACTGGTAGTCATGCTTTCATCCCAGGCGGGTTGGGAGGATTAAATATTGTCAATATTTCTCAACCGGATAATATTTCTGTGATAGGCGATTTTTATGCAGTCGGTTGTGACTATGGGCGTATCTATTCATGGGTGACGCGTGGGAATTATGCCTATGGGAATGGACGAGAATGTGGCGTACATATTGCCAATATATCTAATCTAAGTGATCCAACCCATGTAGGTGTTTACGGAGCTGTCAATACACGATATGAGCATGCATCCATTCAAGAGAATACGCTCTTTTTTTCAACACACCAAATGGGAGTGGATGTTGTATCTGCAGAAGATCCAATTCACCTAACTCGTAAAAGTATCATTCAAACACAGAATGCCTGGGCAACGTATCCTGAAGAGGATTTCTTATATATTGCTGATGGAATGAGTGGTTTAATAATCGCGAATATTTCTGATCTTGAAAATCCGTACATCATTTCTGAAATACCCACAAGTGGATCAGCAAAAGATTTGGTTAAAAAAGGAAATTATCTTTTCATGGCTGTGGGAGCGGATGGGGTCGATATGTTTGATGTTTCCAACCCAGAATCTCCTTTGTTATTATCAAATTATAATACTTCAGGGTTTGCTACACGCGTTGATGCCAATGATTCTCTTGTTGTTGTCGCTGACTGGGACGATATAGAAGTTTTAGGATATGAATCAGGTGAACTCATTTTAAAAGGATATAAAAATACCGGAGGGCGTGTTATGGCAACTGCTATGATAAATAATACAATTTTTTCTGCAGAATGGGCGCATTTATCCGTTTTTGAATATAAATCAATTACTGGAGCAGACATGGATATTTCATCCCATCGAGTGGATTTTCCAAGAGTTGGATTAAATGAATCATTGACGCTTAATTTTTCCATAGAAAATAATGGAAGTATTCCTCTCGTTATTAATCCTTCAGTATCAAGCAATTCAAACTTTTCTTATGCTTTGGATTATCTGGAAATCTATCCGGGTGAATCTAGCCAAGTTCATATCACCTATTCTCCTGAATCATCAAATTGGACAGAAAATATCCTGCTAGAAACGAATGATTACGATGAAAGTGAATTAACAATTTTCGTCAGGGGGAATTACCCTTACGGCCCTATGCCAGGTGATCCTGCGCCAAATTTTGAATTAGCCAGCGTAAATGAATATGGCCATATTTCGAAAAGTGATTTAATGGGATCGCCCACAGTACTCGCCTTTTTTACAGCTTGGTGACCTGTCTGTGCTCCGGAGTTTTCGGACATTGAAATTTCTATTTGGCAAGAATACCACGATCGAGGTTTACAAGTGATTGGCATTTCAAATGAACCGCTTGCGGTCATTGAAGATTTTATCGAAGACCAAGGAATTACATTCCCTGTCTTACGTGATGATGCTGGCGTTTATAGCCAATTTAATATCCCGGGAAGTCAGAGCCCGTTTCCTCGAGATTATATAATGGATGCTGAAGGAATCATTCGCTTAGCTAAAACTGAATATGACCCAGGAGCTATGATTAATATTATTGAAGGACTCTTGGATGAAACCGTTTCAAGTGAAATAGACTTTCCACTTCCAAACGGGATTAAACTTCTTTCAAATTATCCTAATCCATTCAATCCATCCACAACCATTCAATTTGAAATTGGTTTTACTGATGTAGTGACATTGGATATCATAGATTCAATGGGGAGAATCATTCAAACACTCATCCGCGAAAAACAAATTAAGAAAGGGAAACATCAAATTTTATTTCCCGGGCTTGACTCTCAGGGTAAGCCATTATCTTCTGGTGTGTATTTAGTTCAGCTAAATGCAGGAAAACATTTTGTTACCCAAAAAATAGTCTTAATGAAATGATGTGATGAGGCAAATATTAATACTAATCTATCTATTTCTCCATATCGGGTTTTCCCAAGAATACCAGGTTGGCGACCAACTGACGCTTGAACATCAGAATAGTCCCTTGCCTACATGCGCAAATTCTGAAGGAGAAATATTTCTTAGAGATTATAATGGAAATTTAAATGGTGGGCAATACTTCGTAACAATGATAAATACGTTTACATCCTGGTGCACGTATTGCCAACAAGAAATCCCTCCTGTCAATCAATTATATGAAGAGCAATTTGAGAATGGATTTCGCGTAATTTCATTTGGGCGACAATGGTATGCCCCTTATAGCTGTGATGAATGGGCAGGTTTGGGTGCAACTTATCCCTTAATTGACGATGATTCTCTCATGGCTTGGTCTTGGTTTGGCCTTGGATATGTTCCGCAAAATATTATATTAGATCATAACATGGTGGTTCGCTATTCTGCTGTTGGTTACAATCACTCGGAAGTCGAAAGTTTGGTGGTGCAGTACTTGAATGAACTTCCTTCTGTCTCAACCGCTTCTAAAAATAATCTACCTGAAAGAATCAACATATCTCCAATATTTCCCAACCCATTTAATCCGGTAGCCTCCTTGCAATTAAACCTGCATAAAAGAACAGATGTACAATTGATTGTTAGAGATATTTCTGGGAAAAAAGTCGATTCAAACCTGTATGAAAATATGGCGTCGGGTAGCCATACTATTCGATGGAATTCTGGATATCATTCTTCCGGTATTTATTTCTTCGAAATTTCTATGGAGAATGCATCTCAAATTAGAAAAGGAATCCTAATAAAATAATCATTCAATGCTTAAGTCTTATAGGAGACAATCATGAAAATATTACTCTTACTATTACTCATATTATTTGGCGCATGCAAAGAAGATGATTTGTTAGCTTCAGATATTGATTTACAAGATTGCTTGGTCGATGACAATTATATTCGCCAAGGGTGCTTTGCCGGGAAAGATTGTATCCCAAGTTTGGAACATCCGAATACATCAACCGTTGGCGGAAATAGCCTTGAATTCCTTGATGACAATGATCTGGTTGTGGGAATTTGGGATGGAGAACAATATATGGCATTTCCACACTCTATTTTAGACTGGCATGAAATAATTAACGAAGATGGATATAGTATTTCCTATTGCCCCCTCACAGGAAGTGCTTTGCATATTGAGACGGAAAGTGCTTTTGGGGTTTCTGGACTCTTATACAATAGCAATTTAATTATGTATGATCGAGAGTCAGAAAGTCATTGGCCACAAATGTTTCTAAAATCTGCAGAAGGATCTCGTCAAGGAGATCAACTAAAACTCAAATCAATGATTGAAATGAATTGGGGTACATGGAAAAACTTATTCCCTGATTCCAAGGTCGTCAATTCAAATACTGGCTATTCCAGGAATTACGATGGCTACCCTTATGGGCAATATCGAACCTGTAATTCTCAAGAATGTGGAGATTATATCTTTTTTCCGATTCCGCCTGTGGATGATCGTTTGCCAGCAAAAACACGCGTTATATCCATTATTTCTGAATATACTCAAAAAGCGTATCCCATCAATAATTTTGAAGAACCCACCATCTTGAATGAAACAATTGATGGTCTCTTTTTTGCTGTCATACTATCAAGTAATGAAAAAACAGGAGTTGCGTATCAAACCTCATCCGCTTTATCTATTTCAGAATGGGATATAGAAAACGGAAACATCATTCTTGAAGATGATGATGGAAATCGATGGAATATTCTTGGGAAATCCATAGATGGAACTTCAAATAATCTTATCCCCGCAAATGCCTTTATTTCATATTGGTTTTCCCAGGCAGCTTTTTATCCGGATACTGAAATACAGTTATGAGACTCTTTAAAACATTGTTATTCACCCTTATTTTAATCCATCCGATATTTGGACAGGTGTGCTGTTCTATTGTGGGGTCTATTAATAATGGCGGGGGAACATCTTCCACAAATTGGGGTAAGCATTGGCCATCCAAATTCGATGATCGAAAGTCATTCAATTGGGTAGGGGGCTTTAACACAACTTTTACTTCGGATGATCATTTAAGAATTCGCTATGGTGCTTCAGTCAGCGCACATGGACAGATATCACATTATATTGGGAAACGGAACATAGGGTATATTCAGCTGGAAAGCAGTTGGCTACAAATTGAAGAATTTTTGTCATTTTCAAACAGTAGTAGCGATGTTTTTCAACTTGGATTCAAAACAGGAATGCGCCATTTATTGCCAGGGAAACTGGGATATATTTTTGAAGAATTGAGCCTCCCAAAATCACCTACATTCACAAACACTCAATTCCCATTTACAACAGGGGCCGTCCCCATTTTCATGGTAGGATACACAAATCGGATACAAATGCCTTGGGCTATAAAATCACCATCATTCCTTGCAGATTTATCTTTGTCAGTCTCTCTATCTAAAAACCAAAAAATCCAAGATAATGTTTTTCTTGATGATGCAGTGAATATTCATTTATCCTCTTCCATATATTGGATTAAGTCTTTGGCGCTTTCTCCGTTTTCAGCCCTCCAATCTCAAAAATTGATCGCGCCTCTTTCCCCCTGGGATACGGAACGACAATCCCGCAGGCTGAATGTAATGATAATTGGATTAGATCTCACGCCCACACATCATGATTGGCGTTGGCTTCATTTAAGGATTGATTTCCCAGTATATCAATGGACTTCAAACGGGTTGTTCCCAGACGGGTCCGAACCTGTTCCGAGGATTTCTCTTTCAATCAATAATAATGGGGTTTTTCGGGGAAAGAAAAAGATATGAAAAATATATTTATCTCTGTTTTCTTCATTATGGCTTCTTCCTGTAATGTGGTATTAGAAAACGAAATGACTGATTCCATTGTTGGAAGTTGGACCCTATCTAAAATGAATAATCCTGTAGATTCATCTCCAATTTCTAATCTAACTTGGGAATTCCAAGATGAAGAAATATTAATAGAAAAAGGATGCAACGATACACAATGTTGGCAACATCAATTTAGTTGGAATGTAAAAAAAGATTCATTGCATCTCTTTTTATTTGATCAAAACCATAAATCTGGAAAATTCACTCTAACGCCAAATGAGTTAATTGTCCGATGGGGAGAGTCAGATGAATGGTACTTTATATCAATAAGTTCAAATGAATAAGTATTTTTAATTCAATCGAATAAATTGGTTCGTGCCAAATGGGTCATTATAAGAAATACCCATTTGATGGTATAATGCCGGTGGAACAGAAATATCACCTACATATAAATTACCTAAAATATGCTTTTTTTGATGATCATCCATACCCACTTTTGGAAGAGCCAAAGTTAAAGTTGCTGATGCTTGAACGGTAAATAATGGGTTCACTTCTTGATCAAATCGAAATCCGGTTGGCGCATCCAATGAAATGATACTTTTAGATTTTTGGTTATTTATTGATTGAATAAAATCAAGTAATTGCCCCTTCAATTCTCCTGTCATTCCATATCCAATCATGGCATCAATTATAATGTCAGAATTAGAAATAATTTTATCTAGTTCATTTGAGGCTGGTTTTATAATTTGTTTCAAAGGTAATTCATTCAAAATGGACCATTGGTGCGCAGGGACTGGTTTTAATTTTATATTATCACCTATTAGAATAACAGAAACAGTATAGCCACGATTAGATAGATTGCGAGCAGCAACCATTCCGCCACCGCCGTTATTCCCCGTACCACACAACACAGTTATTTTGGTAGAATGACTGACGGGGGTTGATAAATAATCTTCCGTTAAATGCGCGAGTGCCCTTCCTGCATTTTCCATCATTTGAATTAAGGATATGTGAAATTTTCCCACCATTAGGCGGTCCACTTCTTTCATTTGGCCTACAGATATATAGGGCAGATTTTGTTGCTTATTGGAAATTTTCAAGACTCTGAATTAAATCCTTTGCTGATTGATAACCTATTTTTTTTAGTTTGATAT
Source organism: Fidelibacterota bacterium (assembly GCA_016784605.1). Lineage (GTDB taxonomy): Bacteria > Fidelibacterota > Marinisomatia > Marinisomatales > UBA1611 > JABHGY01. Next base: position 31,390 of record JADHUI010000012.1, read on the forward strand.
TCCCTTCGCTATCGATTCCAAACATAGCAGGAACAGAACGAACATTAAATTGCTTAGCTAACCGCCTGCCTTCTAAGCTATCTACATCAATTTGTAATGCAATAAACCTACCTAATTCTGATAAAACGCCTTTATCTTTAAAAGTCGTTTTATCCATATTTCTGCAATTATGACACCAGTCAGCTCGAAATTCTAGAAAAATAGGCTTCCCTTCAATTTTGGATACAGACACTGCATCGTTAAAACTTAAAACTGAAAATACCCCATTATCGCTTGCGATTAGAAAGGATAATAGGAATGGGAATAAGATTAAGAATACATTTTTCATTTTTTTCTCCTATTTTTTTTTGCAAGGTGAATCTAATGAGAGAATCCACCTTACATTAAAAGACTAACTCAATATATTATTATTTGGAATATCTAGTTTTAATTCAATTTCAACTTTATCATTCACTTTCATGGGACCCATGCCTGGGGGTGAAATTTCATATCGCTCTAAACTCACTGTGGTAGCACCACTAATGGTTAACCCATGATTCTTTTTATGTATCGATAAAACTAATTGGTGACTTTTTTCGATGCCATTTATTGTCAGAACTCCATCCAAAGAAACGGATCCATTCTTTAACTCCGATCGCGTATTGGCTTTGAATGTGATTGTTTTATATTTATTATCGAATATAGACATTTTCATATGGACATCTCTCATCCAATTTTCAGTGGTAATTCGTTTTATGGGAATAGATACATCTACAGCCCGTACACCATCAATTGGGTCTGATACTTGAATATTAAAATATTCAACAATGACTGGAAATGAATCACCATTTGTGGATGATGCGCTTCCTGTTATAAATCCTGAATCATTTGAGACATGAAATGCACCAACCGTTATTAAGGGTAATAACAGAAGTGCGATCCTTTTTTTAAATGATTTTTTCATGATTAGTCCTTTCTTTTTTGTTAATGGAATCAATTAAATCATGGGCTATTTTATCTCATGCATATGGTACGAAACTGTCAATTAGCCGACAGTTTTGTTAGAAAGCTATCATTGTTCTCTTAGTCTTTTCCGTCTTCGATAATCGATGGTATCCACAGCGCGCACAGCATATTCCTGGGCAGTATAAATTTGTTTCATCATAGGCTCATCTTCCCGTTTAGCCATGTCGCCAACGGCAAAAAGTCCAGTCACTGATGTCTCCCCTTTATGATTAATCCATACATGACGTTTTTCCTCCGGATGCGATTGATCCATGAGCTGAGCATTTAATTGTCGGGCTAAATCATTATATACACGATGTAAACCGAGAGAAATCAAACCAAATTTCACTTCTATTGAATCATGGGACTCAAATTCGAACCCATGGAGTTGTTTAACACCTTCACTTAATATCCCTGTAATGGGATCCGAAATGATTCCTACGCCATATTTTTCTAGAATTTTCATTCGGCCTTCTGAAATTTCAGGTTGAATTCCATTGGTTAATATATATGATTTATTATTATATCGTTCATGAAGCATCATGGCTAATTCTGCAGACACATTAGAATGCCCAATGACAGCGACCGAATCTTTACTTGTTAAATGGCCTTCGCATCGAATGCAATACAAAACTTGTTCACGATTTGAAAAAGGATAAATCCATTTGGGTGTTTCTTCCCATTCCCCTTTTTTATTTTGTTTCAAAATATGGGGTTGCTCATCCATCACACCCATGGATAAAACAACAGAATTCCCATTATAGAGTCCATCATCAATCTTTATAGAAAAGGCGTAGTCTTCCTTCTCTAAATGAGATACTTCACCTTCTTTTATGGTTACATTTGGAAATCCATTTTCAATTCGCTGAATTGTATTTTGGATCAACATGCGATTATTTATATGATAGTGTTCTTTTTCAAGATAAGAAACAGCTTCATCCAGTTTATGTTTCTTCAATGTTTTTATGGCTTGGTTTTTTATAATATCTTCATGGAAGCCCACAATATTATCTAGGTTCATGACCCATTGAGATCGACTTCGTTTTCGACTTTTTTTTGAGCCTAAAACCCAAAGCGTATTCATTCCATTTTGAGCGGCACGAAGCGCGGATGCTGAACCACCAATACCGCCACCAATAATAATGATATCAAACATGTGTTAATCCTTTTCTAAAATAACCCAGTTAATTATTTTGAAATTTCCTGTTGATTCAACAGTTTTAAAAATATGCTGTATTGTTTCTTTTGTTGGAATGAATGACACTGTAAAGAGGCGGGTGCCTTGATCAAAAGTTTGTTTCTTAATATATTTCAACTCATCCAGAGTTTTTCCGATATTAGTCGGCCATCCCATTCATAGTATGCCACCGCGAACATCCATCCCTTCCACGCCAAAAGTTGCAGAAACTGGTATTTCATTACGTGCACAAAATGCTAATAACAAAAGAGAAACTGTCATAAAAGATGTTTTCATTATTCTTCTCCAATAAAAGCACAATAAGTATTTAAATCCATTGAATCATTTTAAAAGATGAGGAAATAATAATGATATTTCCTCATCTTTTTTCTATCAATTTATATCATTAGCGCTATTCCCTTTGACGGCAAAAAATAACGCAATGGCTAAAATAAGCACTTGAAACTCCATGCCTTTTCCTGGCATATCTGGACCCATATTTACTGAATTCCAGCCATTTTGTGCATGAACCATTCCGATCGCACCAACCATAGGCGCTGCCATTAATAATCCACCTATACGAGTTGCCCAATCGGGGCCAAATCCGCCCCAAAGCAATAATACGGCTCCACCTACTTCCATCATAGCTAGCATATAAACGGCAATCACAGGCATGCCCATCATATCGGCCATTCCTTGCGCCATCATAAATTTTGGGAATCCATGATATAGAAATGTTGCTGCTAGCGATGCCCGTGGCAACCAATGCCCTATGCCTGAAAATCCATTTAATATTTTAATAATCGTATTCATTTTCTTATCTCCTTGTTTTGGTTTTTTTGAATTCAGCAGTGTCATGCACAAATCGTTTCAGTTTCGTGATTGGGTAAGTTTAATCCATCAATTTTTTTGGCAAATTGATCTAAATCAATACCACCCAAATACCATAATTGTCCATCAACCCACGTTGCTGGTGTAATAATGCTTTGGCGGCCTTTTGGAAGAATATCGCCTTTTTCAAGATCAATTATCTGTAAGGTGATTTCACTCTGATAAGATTGATACGCTTCCAATAATTTGACTACACCATCACATACGGAACATGATTCCCGGACAATGACTTGAACCAAATGATTTTGACTGTTTTTATCGTTTTTCATCATAGGATATTCTACTTTTAATTTTCTATATCCAACTGTCTGCACTCGGACAATTATTTAAATTGAATCCATTCTTCGTCATGAACTATTAAGTAGCGTCTTGTGTATTTGATTGTATTTTGGTCAACTAATTCATTCAAAACCATATTGACCGTCTGCCGAGCGGTAGCGGTTAAATCAGCAATTTCTTGATGAGTTAAGAATGGACGTACCATATAACCATCTACCATTTTTTTCCCAAAGGTTGTGCTATAACGCTTCAAAAAGGCGATAATTCGTTGTTTTGAATTTTTAAAAACCAAATCTTCAACATGTGCTTCAATTTTTCGTAATCTGAATCCAATAAATTTGTTAATACTTAAATTTAATTTGGGGTTTGATTTCATTAAATCTTGAAATATATCCTTATTAATAGAACAAACGACCGCATCTTCAACTACTTCAGCAATATTTTCATGGATTTCCTGGCCTAATAATGCACTTTCACCAAATATTTCTCCAGGACCTAATAGCTGGATTGTGGTTGATCGTCCATCTTCTGCTACGCGTGATATTTTAATTTTACCTTCTTTCAAAAAATAGATTGTATCGCTACTTTCTTCCGGAAAGTAAATTATTTCTTTCTTTTTACTTTCCTTCATCCTTGACATTTTATTCATTTGTTCCATGGAAGATGTATCAACACCATTGAATAAATTGAAATTATTCAAATACCATATTTTTGTATTATTGGCCATAATTACGCTCCTTGTAATACATCAAAAAAGTTTGAAATAGCTATTAATTTCACTTTTTCCAATTCAAATGATTCAATTTCTTTCGCATTAAATATTTCCTGTTCAATTAAAAACATTAAAACAGAAAAATGAAATAATCGAATTTGTATTCTTATGTCAATATTTTGATTAAACCCCCAATGAGATTGACCGTATTTAATCCTATCCTCCAAAATGGCCCAAAATCCATCTTTGACTTGTTTATATTTTATTCCACCTAATTTCCCGTTTCCCATACTTACTTGTAATAGTAAACGAAGATAAGCAATCCTTTCTGGTGTCATATTTATCAAGCTTGATAAATAGTCATCAATGAAAACGCGAAATTCACCTACCGTTGTAATTTTCTCAGCAGGAGTAATCGGGTGACTTTTATTTTCATATTGCGCTAAAATATGATTTATAATTTCGCTTTTTGATGTGAAATATTTAAATAAAGCACCTTCAGAAATCTCACTTTCTTTTGCTATTTCAGCTGTACGAATTGATTCCATTGGCTTCCGCCCAACCAAGGCTAATGTGGCATCCAATATATGTTGGATACGATCTTCTTTCTTCATTCTTGTTGCAACCATATATTAATATAGTGAGTACTTACTATATTATCTAGACATAATTCCGCTTTTACACAATCAACGTTGAAATATTTGTATTAGGATAAATTATATATTCTTAAAAAAAGAGATAGGATGAAAATAGAATTCTCAAATTAGAAACAGATAAGTCTCCAGGTAATGCTTTTGGGACAAGAAAAGAATCATAACTACTTGTATAAGATGCTGTGGTTGATTCTAATTCAACCGCAAATTGAACTTTTTCAACTTTATAGGCAATGCTACCACTCAATCGAAAGATATTTTTTATATTGGGCGACCTAGCTGAAAGTGAAACGAACTCTCTCGACTCTATTTCTGTTTCTACACCTAAATTTTCACTGAATCCTGTAAATAAACCAAAGATAAATAGCCCTTTAGAATAACGAAGATCTAGCCAGTGGCTAGCCAATTTTAATGCTTGATACTCACGTACGCCATATACTTCGTTAACTGTATAGCCCCCCAGCATTAAATGGTCGGCCATATCTTCCCCAAAAAGTGTCTTCCATCGGATACCCAATTGTTTATTCTCAAATTTCCCATATAGAGTCCAAACGGATGAAGATAATTTTTCAGATGATTCATTAGGAACTATTGTCCGATAATGATTTCCCAAACCAAACAAATAATGTTCTCCTTTTAATCGAATATGAAAATGCACGCCCGGTAACCCCGATTTTATTTGTTGCTCATTTCCGCCTATTTCCTGGTATGCATCTCTTTGCATGGTTAATGCTGCCAACATTTCTATTTTTTTACTCATATTTCGAGTCAGTCTAATTTGTGGCATCCGAGCAAAAGGTTGGAACGGGATTCCAGTATTAAAACTAATCACCTTCGGATATACACTGGTTGTGAATAAGGGCGTCCACGTTTGCCCAAATAGGAGTGAACTTTTTTCCCAATTGAGAGATACATATGATTGCCGAAGCCTAAATGTGTTTTCCATTCCGTTTGCTGTTCCAAAAAAATCACCTTCAATTATTCCTGTAACCTTTGCACCTCCGATCGTGTTTGACTTTATTTTTAACCCAAGGCGTGTTTGGAATAAGACAAAATTTAAATGGGGACTTTCATCTTGATTATTTGTCGGGTATAACAAAATATGTCCTTCTCTTGCTGACACTACTTCTTTTGTATCATAAAATCCATCAAATTTGATAAATCCAAAGGGCGAAAGTTTTGTTTGAGAAAAAGAAATATTTATAAATAATATCCATAAAAGGACATTGAGAATCTTGGTATTCATATTCACTCCCCCGTAAATCGTCTTTAATTGAGCCATAATTCTATTTTAAGACACTTATGTCTTGTATAAATTTACAGATTATTCCAGTCGGTGTATAGAGAGAAAAAGTGAAATTAAGCAGGGGAAACCGAAGTTTCCCCTGCAGTATAAATAAACCCGCACGAATGCGAGACTGACGTTATTATAATGTATTTGATTAACAATGTTTGTATATCCTCTTACAAACACGGGTTAAGTTACGAGTGCATGTCAAATTCCTACAATGGGGTGATCTACGTATTTTTGGGTGTTTTGGGACAGTATTTTTACCCTATTTTGGACAGTAGTGCTCTTTTTTAATGATTTTCCATGTAATTTTAGCTATCATACATGTTGAACTGATTAAATGGTTATTAAAATAAAATATAGTATTCTACTCTTCATTCTTCTCTTCAATGGCGCCAAGGCAATTGAAGCCATAGATTTGTCGACAAAAGATGTGTATATACGAAAAGGGTTTAATCCGGATTGGGTAAATCAACATCCAAATAGTGAAGATGGTTGGCACCGTATTCCTGGTGTTCCATCCGGTGGCCAATCTTTGAGTATTCGAAAATTAAACTTATCTGATGTGACTAAGCATACATTCTTTTCTCTCCACAATCCCCCGGCTGAATCTTTCACTTATGTATTCCCTTTAATGTTAGATGAATCGATTCATGTATCGACGGAAGCTCTTGGGATTTACTTAGTTGGCATCGCTTATAATTGGGAAATTTTCTTTAATGGTGTCAGTATCGAAAAAAGAATATATCCTAAAACGAATGGGCGCTTGGATTTGCCTATTAGAGGAAAAAGACGCATTATTCCAATCCCGAATAATATCATCAGCAGTGGGGAAAATATCCTAACGATGCATATTATTGGTAGTCCGGCATATTTAGGGACAGGATTATATTATAAAGGGCCTTATGTTTTTGGTAATGTAACTGATTATATCAATGATGGAATTCCTATTTTCCAGTATGGATTAGTTTGGTTTTATTTTGTCATTGGGCTCTTTTGGCTATACATGTATTTAAAAATCCCCGGCAAGATTAATTATTTTCTTTTTGCTGGATGGACATTTTGTATTTCATTATATAATTTAGGTCGTGTAGACCATATAACAACTTGGTTTAACAAAGGGCTTTTGGGTTTCCGGATGGAATATTTTGGCATGTTTATGTCATCATTATTCTTTTTTGCTTTTGTGATGGGCATGATTCAAAGACAGGTAAATAAACCAACGAAATATATTGTCTATTATTTTGGTATTTTATCCACTTTTACCCTTTGGGCTCCAGTCTCCTTTTTACATGATTTATTAAGGCTGTGGGAAATAACTGTACCCATTGCAATAATGTATCTAGCCTATCAATTAATCGTACATTTTATTGTAGTATATAAAAAGAGAATCAACAGTCAATCTTTTTGGTCCTTACTTTATCTTTCACCCATTGGAAATTTCCTATTAGGCGCTTTAGTTTTATTTGGTTTCTTATTAACGGATATTGTCCTTAATCTTTTTTATACAGAAAAATCATCCTTAAACATTATCGGGTTTCTCTTTTTTACCATTACTATTTCCGGATCCGTTTTTAAAGATTTTGTTGATGCCCATTTAAAAGCTGAATCCTTTAATGAAAAATTAGAACAGACGGTTCTAAAGAGAACACAAGAAATCAAGGATACAAAATCACGCATTGAAAGTATTTTTAATACATCCTCTAATGGATTGGCTTTATTCGATTTAAATTTAAACCTCATTGATTGCAACCAATCTCACCTTGATTTATTTGGATATTCAATTGAAGAATATAATAATTTAGAACTCGAAGATTTTTATTCTAAAAAAAGCCTAAACAAACTTCTCGAGTATAGAGAGAAGATTATGGCAAAAGAAGAAACAACCTTTGATTTTGATGTATCTGTCCGTAAAAAAGACGGAACCCATGTTCTAATATCTATTTATGCTTCTCTGCTCCAAAGTAATGATGTGCCGGTGGGTTTTGTGAGTGATATGCGTGATATAACCGATGAAAAGAAAGCGCAGCAAGAGCTTCAAAAAACATCTGATGAATTAATGGGCATTTTTCATGCAATTCCTGATCTCTTTTTTAGAGTTGACAGAAATGGGCGTATTTTAAATTATAAAGCAGAAAATTTGACAGATTTATATTTAGATCCAGAAGATTTTTTAGGGAAAAAAATCCCAGATATACTTCCACCGGATGTGGCCAATAGAATAATGGAGGGTGTCCATGAAACTTTGAATCAAAAAAATATTGTTACAGTTGAATATTCATTACCTAAAATGGATACCCCTGAAATAATTGAATATTTTGAAGCACGAATGTTGCCTGTTCCTGGCAACCAAGTATTAACCATTATTCGAAATATCACTCGACGTATTCGAGCAGATGAGTCTATCCAATCTTATCAAAAGCAATTAAAGGATCTATCACAAAAGTCATTGAAAATATTGGAAGATGAACGCGGTCGAATCAGTCGCGAATTACATGATGAAGTTGGGCAAGCTCTATCCGCTGTCAATCTAAATCTTCAACATATTAAACTGAAAATGGATAAACAAGATGCGGAAGCACAATCACGTATCGACGATTGTCAATCATTGGTCCAAAATACAGCCGATAATATTCATCGATTTTCTTTTGAACTTCGCCCATCCATTCTTGACGATTTAGGACTCGTTCCAGCTATGAAGGCTCATGCGCGTTCATTTACGGATAGAACAGGGATTCATGTTCATCTATTAGGTGATTCAAAAATATCTATTTCAGATGACCAATCAAGAACAACATTATATCGCATTTTCCAAGAAAGTTTAACCAATGTGTCTAAACATGCTAAAGCAACAATAATTGATGCTTCAGTAACCTTAAATGAAGAATCACTTTTATTGATTATTAAAGATAACGGTATCGGCTTTAAACATAGCTCATCACCGGAGAATGGGAATGTAAGCGGTTTAGGTATCACGGGCATGAAAGAACGAGTCGAGTATTCAGGTGGAACATTTATTCTTCATTCTGAACTTGGCCATGGAACGGAAGTTATTATTCAATTACCTTATAAAAAATCGGGAGTGACTCATGAAAAATAATATATCAATCTTTATAGCAGATGATCATGCTATTGTACGAGATGGATTAAAAATGGTGATAGGCGCTGTTCCAAATATGGATGTTATCGGAGAGGCTGAAAATGGAATAGACGCGACTAAATTGATTGTAGAGTTAAAACCAGATATTACATTAATGGATATTGGCATGCCCAACATGAATGGGCTGGAAGTAACACGTGCTGTATTAAAACAAGAAGCAGAATTAAAAATTATTATTTTATCTATGTATTCAGATGATGAATATGTTCTTGATGCTATTCAATCGGGCGTTTCTGGATATTTAGTTAAACAATCGGCTGCGGATACTTTAGTCCAAGCGATCCAATCTGTCGTAGATGGAAACCCCTATTTTAGTCCGGATATTTCTGGGGCTGTTTTAAAAGCAGCTAGAGATGGATTAAAAGATAGAAAACAGAAAAGGAAAACCGCTCTAGAAAAAAACGAATTGTCCAATCGAGAACGACAAGTTTTATCTCTTATCGCTGAGGGATTAACATCCTTTGAAATCGCTGATAAATTATATATTAGCGCAAAAACCGTGGAAAAACATCGACAGAATATAATGAATAAATTGAATAAACATGATTTAGCCAGTTTAATTCGTTATGCGGTTGAACAAGGGCTTCTCCTTAGACAAAACTAATTATACCAAACACCCAATCCTTGTTTTTGGAGCTGGGTGGCTAACATGGCTTCAATATTTTCAGCGTCTTTCCGGGTGGGGATAGGATTATATTTTTCAAATAAATCCGGACGTAAGGTTAAACCAAACTTTTTGGCATATTTATTGGATTTATATCCTTCCTTATGTTGATCCATGCGTAATGCCGGTTTTCGACTTGATTGTCCCACATATACACACGTATTTCCTTTTATATAATGTGGATTTCGATCTCTAAATTTCCGAATACTGGCAACTTCCTGAGAAAGTTCAATAACATAAACGTAATATTTTTTGGCTGCCACAGAAAAAGAATTATTGCTTAATCGCTTCGATACGTTGACTCACAGGAGGATGACTGTAAGAAAGAAAAACAGTCATTGGGTGTGGCGATAAGTGAGATAAATTTCTTGCGGCTAATCCTTTCAACATAGAAATCAATGCTTGTGGGTTTTGGGTATGTTCTTTTGCAAAAGCGTCTGCTTCAAATTCATTCTTACGGCTTAATGCTGTGGTGAATATGGATAAAACTAAACTGACAGGCGTATAGAGCATTCCAAAAAATAAAAGTCCGGCATAAACAGACATATTTTCAACACCAAAAACAGAATAAAGCGCTTGATCATTTTTGATAAGATTAAAAATAAATAACATTAATCCTGTTTCTAAAATGCCAAGAATGGTTCCTTTAATAATATGTTTCTTTTTATAATGACCAACTTCGTGGGCAACGATGGATATAATTTCATCTTCTGAATGATCATCCATAAGTGTATCATATAATGCCACACGTTTACTTTTCCCGAACCCTGTGAAATAGGCGTTTGAATGGGATGATCGTTTGCTCCCATCCATAACATCAATTCGAGCAATTGGGAATTGTACTTTCTTCGAAAATGCATCAATCGCATTTTTAAGTGCCCCATCTTCCAATGGTGTAAATGTATTAAACATGGGCGAAATAACATGGACAAATAACGGTTGAATCGCTATCATAAATACCGTCAAAATACTCCAAGCAATCCACCAACCATTTGTTTGATATATTTCGAAAAAATATAGAATAGGAGACAGAATGATACTCCCCAATACAAGTGTTAATGCATACCCTTTAATTAAATCAGTTATAAATGTTTTTACACTTGTTCGATTAAACCCAAATTGCTCTTCAATCACAAAAGTGCTATAAATAGAAAAAGGCAGTGATATAATATCTTTTGCAATAAAGAGTAGAAAGAAAAAAAATAATCCCTGAAGAATAAAATGATCTGTTTGAAGTCGAACCCATTGATCTACATATCCAAAAAAATCCGTATGAATGACGCCCATTATCAGTAATAACCCAAAAGCACCTGTCCCTAATCCGAAACGTGTATTTATCTTTAAATAATCTTGGCTTTTTTTATATTTCTCTTCATCATAAACATCCTTGAACTCATCTGGAATATTTGGAGAAATATTTTTCATATTGAGTATAGAACTCGCGGTAGATAGAAGGTATTCTCCTACCAGAGCGCTCATAATAATTATATAATATGTTTGTTCCATAAAGGCGAAAGCACGTTAAAAATTAAAAAACAATTTGAAGGATTATGTTAATCTTTTTGAACAACAAGCACAGGGCATTTGGTCTTATTTACAATTCCCTCATCCACAGAATCCATAATATGAGATTTAAATGTACTCATTTTTCTATGCCCAACAATGAGCATATCACACTTTTGACTGAATTCATTAATTGCTTCTGCAATACTATTATTTTCAGTAATGATAACGTCTAAATCACGAAGTATTTGACCAAACCCATATTCGGATATTTGATCACGAATCATGTCTTCTGTAATTTCCTTTGGGCTTTCCATCATCATACTCATTTCGCCAGCATGTGGGTCATTTACATGGATCACAACCAAGGATGCGTCTAATTTATTTTTCATTTCAACGGCATGTTGAATAACAACTTTTTCGCTGCCATCCCCCACAAGTGAAACCATAATTTTTTTATATTGTGTCATAAACGAATTCCAATAGCATTATTATAGACTAAAAATAAAAAAGATAAAACGAATAAACTATTTCAATAAAATCATTTTTTGCGACACAAGATGCTGATCTGTTTGTAGGACAGCAATATATAATCCAGCTGAAACAGATATACCGTTTACATTCGTTGCATCCCAAATGACTTCATGAAACCCAGCCGTAATTTCGCCTTGAATTAACGTTTTAACCCATTGGCCGGTTATATCAAATATACGTAGAGACGTTTCATGAAACGTCTCTACTACGGGAATATTAAACCGGATCGTGGTGGTTGGGTTAAATGGATTTGGATAATTTGATAACAAGTTAAAATGATCTGGTGCGCTATAAACATCTTTCACATCAAGAGAATAAATAGAACTGCATTCATTAATATAGGATGAACTTCCTTCAGAACTATATGCCAATGTTGCCGTGGAATCTTTACAAATACATCGCCCATCCTCTTCTTTAAATGTCATTTTTGGCGCATCATATTCGAATGCTTTATAAGCACATTGTTCAAAGGTTAAAGGACCGTTAACCGTTTGGGTGCTATGAGTCCAATTACTAAATAGCATACTCCCGCCTTGCCAAAAATAAGTTCCGTCCTGTCCTTCAAATTCGCATGGTTTAAAAAAAAGTATATACAATGTGCCCGTTCCGCCAGCGCCTCCACCCACATTCACAGCTAAAGTTCCATCTTGACGTAAATCTCCAATAAAGGACATGGATCGTGAAAACCGTTCTCCACTCCCAGATTGACCGCTCGTACTTAAGTTTAAGCCAAACCCACCTTCCGCATTATTAATCCTTTGGAAAGTTTTTACCGTTTTATCTGGATTTAGATATATAATATAAGCATATCCCTCATTCGTTTGATTTGCTCCTGTAATAAGATCAGGAACCCCATCCCCGTTCAAATCTCCCGCTCGGCATAAAGCGTGGCCAAACATAGCTCCATTCGATTGATTATTATTCGTTGCCTCAAGCAACAGTTCATCAAATCCACCTTGGTTTTCGCCAATTTTTAATTTCGAAACAACATGATAGTCTGTTGCATCCAAAGATATAATCCAAATGGCGCCCCGCCCACTATCAGCTTTAAATGATCCAACGGCTAACTCAATAGTGCCATCTCCATCCAAATCGCCTAATGAAGCTACTTCTCTACCGCCAAATCCATCTCCATCTTCAATACCCTCTCCAAAATCGCCTTGAGTTGAGCTAATAGTTACCGTACTTGAATCGATGATATAAGATGTAGAATCCAAAAACACAATATCCACGGCTCCTCGATTATTTCCCCCATCATCTGAAGCGGGATTGCAAATAGCTAATTCAGTTCGCCCGTCTCCGTTTAAATCCCCAATAGCGGACAATCCTTGGGAAAATACGTTTTCATTTTTTACATAATTTTTTACGGTTCCATCGTTGTTTAGGTGGATGATATATAAGGAATTGTTAGGCGGAGAAATAGCTGTAACAGCAATATCGGGGACTCCATCTTCATCAATATCACCTATTCCTGCGACACCATAGCCAAAATAATTACTTTCAATTAAAGTGTCTGTAAAAGCACCTTCTAACATGGATATTTTTTGATGAGACTGAACCGTTCCATTTTGATTCATAAAGAGAATATAGACAGCACCGGCATCTGTCGCTCCATCATCATCAGACCGAGCTCCAACGACCAAATCTATCATGCCATCGCCATTAATATCGCCGGCCGAATCGTGATCGCGGCTAAACCGATCTGCCATATTTAAATCTGCGTTAAATCCGGATTGACCTTCTTCAATAATAACAAATGAATCAGGGCCAAACAGTGTTTGAACCTGTGAAACACCCAGCGAATTCAATGATATAATAATCCCGAGCATCATTCCAACACGTTTCATTTATTCCCTCCAATGTTACGCCTTTTGACCGAAGGCAATCATAAAAGTTAAATTATTTTATATAAATCATTTTTTGGGATACAGATTGATGCCCCATTTCTAAAACGGATATATACACGCCCGCTGCCACAGTTAATCCATCATCATTCGTTGCATTCCATTTGATATTATGAATCCCAGCCGCCATTTCACCTTGAACGAACGTTTTAACCAACCGCCCATTTATATCGTATATGTGTAGAGACGCAATTAATGGCGTCTCTCCCGGAATATTAAACCGGATCGTGGTGGTTGGGTTAAATGGATTCGGATAATTAGGATATAATAATATTTGATTGGCCACGACTGGACTGTTTTCAGGATCCGTGGTTAAAAAATCGGATAATCTATACATCGAAAAGAACTCAATTAATACTTCATTCGCATTTATGTCATGATTATTGTTTCCCAAGCCGTCAATAAACCAATCACCCAGAGAAGAACCAAACCATTGATGCCCTCCGTTATCTACTTTATAGTGGATAAATTGTGTGTTGGATGTGGACGTGTAATAGGTGTATTTCTCAACAGTAGTATTATCAGTTGTATCGCTGTCTGGTATTGTTTCAACTTGAACTAAATCTAATCCATTTTGATTTCGCCAATAGTCAATAGCTTCTGAAACAAATAAAGATTCATCATAAGAATACGTATAGGGAACGGTAGGATCTTGGGTGCCGTGCAGGTGAATGATAGGAATATCTCTCGAATGATCACACACTTGATCATCATTCAACATGAAGTTTCCTGTTACTGAACCAAAAGCAGCAATTTTATCGGATAATTCACAGGCCAATTCATAAGCCATATACCCGCCATTAGACATTCCACAAGCATATATACGATCCAAATCAATCGCATAATCTTTTGCAACAGAATCAATTAATACACGAATAAAATCAACATCATCCGCTTCTGTGTTATCCCAATTCGTTCCCACATTCCAAGCATGATTGATCCCATTCGGATAAACAACTGCCATCCCGGAATTATGAGCAAAATTATTCATTCCACTGTAACCTTGCTGTTCAAGAGCATTGCTCCCAAACCCGTGCATATTAATAATGAGTGGACAGGGTTCCGATGCATCGCTTGGATAGGATACATAATAATTTCTTTCTATCCCATTATGCATAAGTGTGAGTTGACCATAACACATTGAAGCTATGGTAAATACAAAAATTATTTTTTTCATTTTAAATAAATCATCTTCCCTGTTTGATTTTCTGTTCCCATTTGTAGTGATATTAAATAGATCCCATTTGCCACAGATTCGTTATTCATATTTGTAGCATTCCATTTAATATCGTGAATCCCAGGCATCATTTTACTTTGAATTAATGTTTTAACCAACCGCCCATTTAAATCGTATATGTGTAGAGACGCAATTAATGGCGTCTCTCCCGGAATATTAAACCGGATCGTGGTGGTTGGGTTAAATGGATTTGGATAATTTCCTAATATAGAAAGCGAATTTGGCATTATTATTTCTTCATCTGTAGATACAAATGTGGTATTGTCATTTCCAGGAGAACCATTTCCATTTGAAGCAGCCCAATTTTCCGCTAAAGCATTATCTAAAATTGGATTTAACAATTCTAATGTGGGTCCATTTCCATCTGGGCTTTCGGGCCAAGGACTGGAATCATCATATTCTACAAAATCAATCAAGATACCACTTGAATCAAATAATCGGATTAATTCTCCACCCCCGCTTAGCCCAAATCCTAAATCACCCACATAATTTGTTACAAATGGATAAAAGTCTGAAAAAGCTTCACTATCCTTACATAATACAAGATATTGGTTGGATTCGAGTGTTGTATTGTGGGGCAATTGAAAAATATGATCGTCATTTTCATCTTTAAAGATCCATTGGCTCAAATCTAAAGAATGATCCATTGGATTATAGATTTCCACCCAATCATTTGAATCAAAATTATCCGCAGAATTATAATTGATTTCATTAATAACAACTACGGGACCTGCAGAATTTGGTTGAATGGTATAAGCATAGAATTCTTTTTCTGCCAATTCCGGATCAAGCATAATTGCATCATCATTTTGAGCGCGAATATAATAATGAACGGTGGATCCACTTTCATCAAATGGAAAAATAGCTCCGTAAAGACCATCACCCGCTTCTCCATCATTATGTTGACCATCATCCAACATATCTATGGCTGAAAAATGCGTATGAGCGTGACTCGTTGTTGCCATAAGCTCTACGGATGTTGCGCCTGTAACTTCCGCCGTAATTATAACCGTTTGCCCCGCTTCGGGCGTATCGATTGATTGAAACACATCTCCAATCAACGGTGCAACTTTTGAAATTTCTTCGTGTGCCAATAAATAGGTTCTTCTCGCTTCAACGGTTGGAACAATGCCACAAAAATCTAGGCCAAACCCTGTAACTAAAAAGTTGTCCACATTATATTGGAAATATTGTCCTGTCCCAAATAAGGGAAAAAGATTTGGATCGTTGGCAGCATAAGTTTCAATGCCATCTTGAAGACCATAGGCAAGTGATTGAATATCATTTACATTATAAATATCATTAAGAATAGAACGAATGTGAGCACTAAAATATTTTTTATATATGGGGACAGAAATCAATTGATTAAATAAAGGCCGAGAATTATCTCCTTCAAAAATAAAGGGATCCCATTCGTATATATCTTGGGGACTATCAACAAAATTAACAAGAGCGCCTCCAAATGAATGATCTTTATCCCAAGGAATTATTTCAAACTGGCCACTGGTTATATTTTTATAAATATAATAATTGTGTATCCAAAACCCATTATACGTATCCAAATCTGGAATAACGGTGGATGCGGCAAAAAACCATAGAACGCGATCCACATTTAGGATTGATTCAATATTATTCATATCAAAATTCAGAGTATAAATCAATTCAAGCAAATCATTCCATCCTGCATCTGATTTTAATTCATATCCTAATTGATATTCATCCAGAGTGGAATCACTTCCATACCAACGTAAATCAGGATTTACCCATCCTTCTTCCCCAAACTGAGACTGAGGTTCACATTTAAAAAAGGATCCATCCTTATTCCCAAAATGCTTAGAAAGAAATGGTTTATTGACTGATTCTACCGATATGTAAAGACCCATTAATTCATCATTAATGGTTACATTCATGTATCCTGTTTGAGATGTGGGTAAATAGGTAGATTCGGTTAAATATCCCAAAGTTTCTCGCACAAAAGTAGGATCAAAAATAGAGCTGGATAATTTAATTTTATTATAGCCCCATAACGATTGATCTTCGTGTACAAGATCCACATCAATATTTAATGGGAATTTTGGACTGTCTGTTTCTAAAGTATAATAATAAGTAGAACTTCCCTTATAGCGTACACCCACACTATCCAAAGTGTCCCCATTCACAACTATTGTAGCTAATTCATACGATTTATCATGTGCATCCCACTGTGCCTGTAAAATAGAATCATAGTCAGCATTATAAAAATAAATATCCATCATACGAACTTCATACGGGTCAAATAATTCTTGTCCGAATAGGACTCCGGTTAAGAGTAGTGTATTAAATAAGAATTTCATTATGGATTTTAACTTTTCTTTTTAAAATATGCTTGGATTGCTTCATCTTTTCAAACAGGAATATAAATGCAAATTGTTCATAGCTATAAATAAAAAACCCCCGTATTTCTACGAGGGTTTTTAGAATTCAATTTAGATTGAATTTAATTATTCACCAGCAACAGAAGCTTTTCTGTAATCAGTAACTAATTTTTTAATTTCGCCAACTGCTTTACGCGCGCGGCTACCAGCAGCTTTATTACCACTCATGTTTTTGTCATGATTATCTTCAAAATCAGCAAAAAGTGATTTGATTTGATCTGCTAAGTCATTTGTTTTTGACATGTTATTTCCTTTGTGTTTTAATTAAATGTTATTTTGTCACGTGTTGTCTAAATATCATATGATAAAGATTGAGACAAAATTCGGCTGGAAAGCTAATCATTTATTCATCATGTGTAAATAGGCAATTTAGGCATCTAGAAAAGGGACTTTCTTTTACAATGTATTCGTAATGACTTTATTCAATCGTTTCACAAATCCAGACGGATCTTCTAATGTAACACCTTCCTGAATCAACGCTTGTTCATATAAAAGCCAGGCAATATCATCAAATGCTTTTTGACGCGTCATACTTTTCAGTTTTTCCACAATTTCATGAGTCGGATTAATTTCTAAAATCGGCTTAATCTCGGGCATATCTGTTTGTCCCATGGATTTCAGTATTTCCTGCATTTGGGATGTAGGGTCATTCTCATCCGCCACAATACATGAAGGAGAACCACTCAAACGATTGGACATTTTTACATCTTTTACTTTATCGCCCAAAACTTTCTTGATTTTCTTTAACACCGGCTTGGTATCTTTTTCAGAATCTTCGTCTGATTCATCCGAGAAATCATCTGCTGCGCCACTACGATTGACAGATTTTAAATCTTTTTCATCATACTTAGGCACCGATGTAATAATGATTTCATCAATCTCATCATCCAGTATTAATACTTCAATATCTTTCTTAGTGTACATTTCTAATAAAGGAGAATTCCGCAATGATGTTTCATTTTGCCCTGTAATGTAATAAATCGCCTTTTGGTCTATATCCATACGATTCACATAATCTTTAAGAGAAACGAGCCCTTCTTCTTTCGTGGATTTAAATCGAAGCAAATCGGTTAAAGCATCCTTATGCTCAAAATCTTGGTACACACCTTCTTTAATGAGTCGTCCAAATTGGTTGAAAAATTCGGTATATTTTTCTTTATCATTAGCTGTATCTCTCAATTTGTCTAGAATTTTTTTCACAGCATTAGAGCGGATTTTACTCATGATTCTATTTTGTTGTAAAATCTCCCGACTCACATTTAAGGGCAAATCGGATGAATCAATCACCCCTTTTACAAACCGGAGCCAAACAGGAAGTAATTCTTTTTCATCATCCGTAATGAAAACGCGGTTTACATATAATTTGACGCCTGTTTGATAATCCGTTCTGAATAGATCCGGAGATGCTTTCTTTGGAATGTAAAAAAGTAACGTGAATTCCAACGTTCCTTCCGCTTTATAATGAACCCAATCAAATGGATCTTCCATATCATTGGAAATGGATTTATAGAATTCCTGATAATCTTTTTTCTTTAATTCACTTTTAGAGCGAGTCCAAAAGGCTTTTGCATCATTCACTTGATCCGTCTTTGATGTTCTGCCTTCTTCTTTTCCCTCTTTATCATAATCAATATCATCGTATGTGAGAAAAATGGGAAAATCGATATGATCTGAATATTTCTTTACCAAACTATCAATCTGCCACCGATTAGCAAATTCTTTTCCCTCTTCATTCAAATGGAGCGTAATGGTTGTACCGTGTTCTTTTCGAACATCTTTTTTAATTTCAAATCCGGAGTGGCCATCACTGGACCATGAAAAAGCATCATCTTCGCCTGCTTTTTTAGTTGTTACATCCACTTTATCTGCCACCATAAAACAGGAATAAAAACCGACACCAAATTGACCAATTAATTGAGAATCTTTCTTTTCATCGCCGGAAAGATTGGATAAAAAATTCTTGGTTCCGGACCGAGCAATGGTTCCCAAATTATCTTTCAAATCTTGTTTATTCATCCCAATCCCTGAATCGGATAAAATGAGTTTTGGCTCATCTCCATCTTGAAATTCAATGCTGATTTTTGGATCAAAATCCAATGATTTGAATGCGTCGTCCGTTAAAGTGAGATACCGAAGTTTATCTAATGCATCAGAAGCGTTAGAAATGAGTTCTCGTAAAAATATTTCTTTATGGGTGTACAGAGAATGGGTAATTAAATGAAGAAGTTGCCCTACTTCAGTTTGAAATTTTTGTTGTG
The DNA here is from genome assembly GCA_016784605.1 of Fidelibacterota bacterium. Classification (GTDB taxonomy): domain Bacteria; phylum Fidelibacterota; class Marinisomatia; order Marinisomatales; family UBA1611; genus JABHGY01. The sequence goes on from JADHUI010000012.1 coordinate 51,051, forward strand.
CCATGATTGAGTCCTATATTTAATGAAAGATTTTTAGCTTTTAAACGGCTGGGAAATTATAATTGAGTCACCCACAAATAAAACTGATACGATTGTTAATTAAAATTAAATAATCTATAACGATTTTAGAGAATGAACCTTTGGGTTCAGTATTTTCACGCTTATTAAATCTATCATTGTGAAAACTTGGTTATTATTACTCCAGCATAGTTTAGTCGTATGATTATTAGGATTTCACCCTTTTTTTAATGACCCCACTCCGAAACACAAAGGGGGAAAAAGTACGGTTAATTGTCGCCGGAGTAATAGCACACAATTTAAGGTTAAAAAAGAACACGATAACTTCGCCAAAATGATTGCTTTATTTTACCTAAAGCTTCTTCCCCCATAGATTACCAATATACGGGTCAAACGCATCCATAAAATATATAGGTATAAAAACTGAATCATCCTTGAAATATCCTTTAGACTCATAGATAGTTATATAATCCGTTGAAAATATTTGCACCGGTGCTTCAATAATTTGAAAAGGGATCCATATAGAATCTCCCCTAATATGCGCACTCACATTTAACGGTCCCGTTGAGTTTGAAATATTACCATAATTTTGAATGATAATTCCAATGGAGTCACAAGAGTCTCGCTCTATCTGAATGGAATAATCATCATAATAAATATCAAAGAAAGGGCTCATAATGGAATCCTGAACAGAATACAACCCCAACCTTTGCGTGTTCAAAAGGACGCAGGAATTATCATCATTAACTGCATTGGGATTATAGTTGCTTGCATTGCAATCAGTACATCCCGATTCAATATCCTCAGCGCACGATACCCAAAAAAGGGTTGAAATAAATATTATAAGATGGAATAATTTCATATGTTTATGGAACTTGAACCTTGTGGCCAAAATAAATTAACACAAGACAAAATCACTTTCAAATATTATTACTGACGTTTCTTTCTTTTTGTCACTGTGAGCGATTTTTACGGGGCAGTCTCTGGATTGATGCTAATTCTAAAAATCATCTTTGACATATCATTATTTGCAAATAAGACAATCAGGTCATTCTGATCGAAAAACCCCTATGAACAAATATTCAACAAAGTAAACCGAGAGAAGAATCTTCATAACCATTAATGGAGAACTTATCCATTGAAATACTTTAGGATTTACTAATGGAGATTCCTCGTTGGCTAGGCCTTTATTTATTTAAATAATTGGGTCTCTCACTCGGAATGACTTTTGTTGTTTCGTCCCGTATTTCATGCCTCGTACTGACGTTTCTTTTTAATGTCATTGCGATGATGAGCGATAGCGAAGAAGACGCAATCTCCTTGAATGGCCAAATTCTACCCTAGGAACTGAGGAGATTACCGCGTCGTTTCACTCCTCGTAATGACGTTTCTTTTTTTATTCCTGACCACCAAGACTCACTTATTTGTGTCATTGTGAGCGAAGTATGAACGGGACAATCTCCTTGAATGTAACGAATTCTTCCTTATGACATAAGAAGGTTATGAAAAAGAAAAACTATACTCCGATTTTCCAAATACCCTTTTCAGAAAACGCTTCTATCGTTTGACGATGTGCTTTATTAATTAAATTTGAATGAGATATTTTATTCATTTTTGCATATGCATTCAATGTAACAATTTCTTTTCGTTCTAAGTAGGCCAGCCGTTTATGGTAACTATTTGTTAATGCTTTCCCAACAATTTCTTCCATGATGGTCGTTTTTTTATTTTGATCATATTCTTTGAAAGCTGAATAATAATGTGAACGATCAATAAATTGAATATTAATGGGCACATACCCCTCACGGATAAGTAAATAATTATTCAACACTCGCCCAATTCTTCCATTCCCATCTACAAAAGGATGAATATATTCAAACGATAAATGAAATCGCGCAATTCGCTTAATAATGTTTACCATTGGTGACGCATAATATTCATTAAGCATTATTTGAAGTTTATCTTCAATTTTAGCTGGATCACATGCTATATGATTGGCAACCTTAACCCATTCGCCATCACCGCGAAATCGCCCAGCAATATCATCTCGAATATTTGAAACTAACATTTGGTGCAGCAATAGAATTACATCCAATTCTAATTCTTTCTCTTTTGATTTTGTCTGTATATAAGATAAAACGCGTGCAAGATTTTTTGCTTCAAATAATTCGCGTTCAGAAATAAATCGGTCTAAATCAATCTGCAATAATATTTTTTCAGTTTCATCTAAACTCAATGTGCTATTTTCGATTGCATTTGAATTATAAACATGCTCTGCCACCTCTGTTTCAAGGATGAGCGTAAGTAGCGATTGCCCTTTTTGAGCTAAATGGACATACCGTTTTTGTAAATCTTCTATTTTTTTGAATACATTTAATATTTTAGCCATAATGGAAAATACATAAATTTCACGATTATAACAACATAACCATGAATAACAACTATCAAACCTATGATTTTCACGATTATCGTAATGACTTTCCTTTTTTTAAAAGTCACTGCGAGTCCTGCGAAAAGCGGGATGGGGTTGAAAATCCCGTCGAATGACGGGACAGTCTCCATGAATGGGTCCGGATTTAACCTAGGAACCGAGGAGATTACCGCGTCGTTTCACTCCTCGTAATGACTTATTTTTTGTAGTATTATTCTAGAAATCGTCTTTGACATATCATTATTTTCAAATAAAACAATCATGTCATTTTGATCGAAAAACCCATAAGAATAAACATTCAACAAAGTAAACCGAGAGAAGAATCTTCTTAGGCATGTGCAGAATATTTATTCGTTGATATACTTTAGGATATACTGATAGAGATTCCTCGTAATGACGTTTCTTTTTTAATGTCATTGCGAATGGAGCGATAGCGAAGTGGGGTTGAAAATCCCGTCGAATGACGGGACAGTCTCCTTGAATGGGTCCGGATTTAACCTAGGAACCGATGAGATTACCACGTCGCAGGCTCCTCGTAATGACTTATTTTTTGTAGTATTATTCTGAAACCGTCTTTGACATATCATTATTTTCAAATAAAACAATCATGTCATTCTGATCGAAAAACCCCTATGAATAAATATTCAACAAAGTAAACCGAGAGAAGAATCTTCATAACCATTACTGGAGAACTTATCCATTGAAATACTTTAGGATATACTGATGGAGATTCCTCGTAATGACGGTACTTTTTTTATTCCTGACCACCAAGATCCACTTATTATATTTCCCAGGGCAGATCTTTTTGTGTACCAAACCACCCATGAATTGCCATAAAGGGTAATTTTATCAAGGTGTTTAATTTGTCTTCAAAATATCGACTGAAACATTCATTAATCGCGTTTGGGAACTCCCCAGTAAGTTTTTCTGCCAACCCTGATGCTGACCTAATAGATATATATTTTTGTTCACCAGGAGCCCATGTAAGCCAGACAGTTTCATGGGATAGGTTGTTATCCATTAGCGATTTAAGTGCTATTTCTCTTGCGAGTAATGGACCCAATCTATCAACTTTATGAGGGTCTTTACCGCTAAAAGCACCACCACCGATTGGCACCATTGGTCCATAAGCATCCACAACCAACTTTTTCCCTGAAAGTCCATTATCTCCAATTGGACCTCCGGTAGTAAAATCACCGTGTCCATTCGCAATAAGTTCTACATTCCAAGGATCTATTTCACAATTGGACGGAACCATTGTTGCAGATACCTTTTCTAATACTTCTCTGATTGTTTTTCCAATGTCTTCCCAATAAATATCTGGAGAGTGCTGAATAGAACACACAAGTTTATCCAGCTTCCAATTCGAACCGCTGACAGATACTTCTGTCATTACTTTGGCATCAGGGCCAAACGCGTTCATTTCTTTAGTCGTATTCATTAACTCATTCATAATAACTCTTGAAAGCCATTGTCCCCTTGGTATATAACCGGTTTCCGGAGAATGAACAGCATACCCTACCGTTATACTTTGGTCGTCAGATAACTTCCTGATATTTTCTTCACCTTCATGTAGCGAGTCCTGAACCAATCCGTCAATATTAATAATTAGGCTGTCCGGATCCGGGTCCCATTCTTTAGAATATCCACCATCTTGATATACAGATTTGATTATCTCCCTTAAATTTGCTTTATTCTTATGAATGGCTTGAGCCGAACTAGCACAACGCGGTTTTTGAACGGCAATCCTTCCAGTGATAAAAATATGCTTTAAAGAAGTCGCAATTTCAACACCCACTAATGATTTTTCATAATGGGTAACCGTCTCTGAAACAATTTTATCTGCAATAGCATCTGCTAATTTATCAGGGTGTCCTGGGCTAACAGATTCACCGTATTCTTTTTTAAATGGATATTTATTATTCATTTTATTCTCCTATTGATGGTAGTAAAAAAACCGGGCCGGATAATGACTGCATCTCGTGTTCGAATCCGTCTTCGGTAATAACCTTAACGAACTTTATTTTCCTTGGTAACTTTGATATAAGGAGTTGAGATGGCTCTCCTACATAACCGTCGGTAATGATGACCGGCTTCTTCACTTTGTTTTTGATTATATGCTCCAGAACACAATTAATATCTGTTCCGAAAGTAGATTTATATTGTCCTTTAAATATTTTGTTTAATGGATAGTCATAAATCTCTGTGCTGAATATGTGAACTATGGGATGGATTAATTGTCTAATAGGTAATAGTCCGCTGAATATTTTCTCTAATATCATATCCATACTTCCCGATACGTCTAAATAAAGGTGGGCTCTTCCTACGGGTTTATTAATCATCCTTTCAATTCTTCCCTTGTAAAACAAAGTTGACTGCCCAATTGATTTCATGACTGTCGCTTTTCTGTCCGGTAGAGTTGGATATGGAAACATCGTATCCGACTCAATTAAAGCTTTCCTATTTACAGTTCCTTCATTTGTGAGTGCAGCATACCGAATTGCCTTTTGGATAATGTTCGCAATCTTTTTATTAGGTGCTTCAAGAAGTATTTCCTGCATGGCCGCATTCATTCCCATATCTCTTCCTTGTGTTTTATCCATAGCGGGCCATTTAGCCACAATCTTTGCAATGGCATCTATAATCTGCGATGATGGATTCTCGTCACCGTCTTCACTATGATCTCCGATTAAAATAATTTCAATATTTTCATCTATCTCATTGCTGACTAACTCAAATATATCTTTGTAAGTAATATCTCCATCGGATGTGTAAAGAGCTTTATGCGCTTCTAGGAGATCACCTTTCAGTTTCCAGGCAGCTTGGGAATCATTCTCTGGATTCCAACTTTTGGGAGGACGAAGTAATGCCGTTAAACCATCATCTGCGTAAAGTTGGCTGAAGAAAGACGTATAGTCATAATCACTCATACTTTTGCAGATCATTGAATTAATGATAGCATCAAAGGCAAAATTCTGTGCCTGTGTAACCCTTACAAACAATCGGGTATGCCCTAATAGGATATGATACATTTCATGCATGACCAGCATAAGAAGATGTTCATCCGTTTTACAGAACTTTTTTACGAACTTTTTATTAAACAGAAGTACTGGGGGTAACCCTGTTTTAGCGGCTGCCGTTTCCACTTTATCACTATAAGCCATTTTAAACATTCCAAGTAAATGGTCTAATGCAAGATCATTAGATGGAAATACATTTGCTATTCGCCACTTCAGAGATTCAATCGATTCATACATTATTTTTCTCCTAAAAATAAAACAGCGATTTCACGATTAAATGATAATCGACCTAAAAGGGGATTTTTATCTCGAATAAAGACGTTATCGCCGCATCTTGCCATCATGTAAACAGCCGTCAGCAAAGAAGATATGCATCCCAATCCCGGACTAAATGATCCAAAATCATTAACGACAATTCCCACGGACGGCAAATCATATCCCATTAATTCCTTTGGTGGATTCTTTATCATATCTAACAGTTCCTTGTGCGGATTATGACACGTCTTTATATAATTAAGATAACTGGAATAATCCTTATCCACGCCTAATTGTGCCATTGCATTGATAATCGGAACAATGTCTTCATTTTCATGCAAAGGAGGACCCGAATAATAATTGTTCAATGAAAGATCCGTAACGGTACCTGTCAGGTTAATCGGAAGTCTATCTTTTTCAATCCCCCGTGAATTAACCATAGTCCGGGATCTGCAGCTCATATTCTGAATCAAGTTTGATGAAACGGGTTTTAATTGCATGTTTTTATCCTTTCTTCAATATCTGCACTTACACGATGAACATTGTCCAGCTCAATGTTTTCTTCTTCGATAAAGAATAAAGCTCTTGAAATAGCAATATGGGTAATGAGCTGATCAGAGTCTTTTAAGTCGGTTTTTGAAATGCCATCATTTAACCTTTGCCAAACTTTCCACCTCGTTGTACCGTTGGAAATAGAAGCGGAAAAATCTTCATGAGCCCCTTTAACAATATTAGACTGAATTTCTCCAATCTGTTCTAATACGGATGCGGATACTTTCACGTCCCCTTGAATCAGGCGGGGGAACAGGTGATCTATCCAGCAATACCTTTCCAACAGATTTAGCGATGCAAAGCTATCCGCAATTAATTTTGTTAACTCTGTTTTGTTAACGCCAAGTTGAAGCGCCTTTTCAACCTTTTGAATAGGATCTGTTAAGCGATTGATCTGGGCTTTGGGTGAATTGATATCTAACTTTGTTAATTCGACTGACTTTTTATGTGCCAGAAGGACTTTTGATTTATCGATGGGTTTCCCAGCGGCACTATGAGGAAGGCTAAATTGCAATGTTCTTAAAGCAGTTTCTTCCAATACAGGGTTCTGCCCGAGAATGATTTCAGCACTGTAAAGTGATAGAATATTTTCAAACAGGTATCGGGCCCTTCTTCCCGAAATGGTCAGGCCTGCTTTTTCAAGAAGCGGATTCATATTGATTAAATATTCTGCAATCCATGTTTGTTCATTTTTCGGTATACTTGAAATGAATTCATTTACAGTCTGGGTGAGAGTTAATAAATCCATTCCTTTTCTTTTTACATCGTTTCCCAAAAGAATCTGCCTTTTGGCTTTCTGAGATAAATGAGAATAGCCTGGAACTTCCAGTATAAATTGAAATCGATCGGCCAAGGCCATATCCAAAGACCATGAGCCTGAGTATAATGGTTCAAAGTCATCTTCCGTATCGGATGGGGGATTCATGGCCGCCCAGCAATGCTTTAAAGACTCAAGTTTGATTCCCTGTATTTTGTGTTCGTAAACAATTGGGAATACTTTATTCTGAATCTCCGGTCTGGCACGGGAAATTTCATCTAGAAGTATAAATTCAGCGCCCCAGATGGTGCCCGGAGTCTGAATGAAATCCAATGTTTTATTCTCATTATCCGGAACAGGGTATCCAGCTAAATCATCATAGTTTAATAGACTTGTATTATAATGCCTAAAATCCAGATGAACTATTTCCGAAACCTTTTCTGCTAGGAGTGTTTTTGCGCTTCCGTGAGGTCCAATCATTAATAAGGTTGAATTGTTAGATAGAGCAGCCAAGATAGCAGCGTCTAAATGATCAAGGCCATAAAGTCCAAGTTCTCTTGTTATGTAAGTATTCATGTTAATCTCCTTGTTTATAGGAGATTTGCAGGACTGCATCTTTGGACCGAAATTGTACTCGGCTAAAGGGTTTAGCACATTTTTTAAGTGGTTGCAATCCTAACAAATCGCCACGTTATTTAATACTGTTTAGAAGCCAGTTGCGTCTAAAAAATCCCAGGCACCTACTCTATCTAATTTCGGGTGTCTATTAACAGATTCTGTCACAATGCAAATACGCATATAATCCCGTCCTTCATCCAACTCCTTTTGTTCTTCATCAGACAGACGTATTTCATTATTAATCTCTTCGGATAATGAGTAAATCAGCTTCGGCTCAAGCATATTCTTCGCTTTCATTTCACGAAGTGTTCTCAGAATATCCGGATGGGGGAGTTCAGAGTATTGAGACTTTCTATTCTTTCTTTTCATGATGTGTTTTCCTTTTTATTTATGGTTAACACAGCAGGAAGGTCTATAAACGAAAAAACCGCCAAACATCAGGCGGTTCATAGTTTTCCTTTCGGACACATCTACCGTTTATGGATCAAACCACCGTGGCCACTCGGCTCGGTTGGTAGTCTCAATACTTCATTGAGACGTTCCTGATGTTGGTGGAATATACATAAATTGTGAAAACTTTAAAAATGCAGAAACTGTTGATATTTTATTTCTAAAAATTCTTTATTTGGTCTGTCACCCGCTTTTGTAGGTAATTGTATCGATAGCTTATTCAATTCTTTTAAACCATGTTGAAGCATGGGGCCATCAACTTCTCTTAATAAATCGTCTCTAATTTCAATAGTATAATCAGGGGTTATGCCAATAAAAAATTTATCGTATGCAGCATGATGAATTTTACATAATGCTAATCCGTTATCAACTGTGGGCTTACTTGCGGGATCCGAATCTGGAATTATATGGGCTGCATCTAATAATTCTTTATGCTTTAATCTACATAATGTACATTGGGTTTTATATGCATATAAAACTCTTTCTCTGAAACTTTGCTGATGGATTCTCCTTTTTACAGTTGTAGTTATATATTCTCTCCTTGCATCAGAACTGTCAGAAATTTTGTTAGATTTCACAATAGGTAGTTTTTTATCATCGAATGCAATTTTAAATGTTAATTCATTTGGCATATCAGCAATAATGAATGCAGGCCACACAGAGATATACTTCCCTGGCATTATACTATTGAAATAAATAAGGGGTACATTTTGCGCCATAGCATTTCGAAGGCCAACATTGTCCCTATGATTTATATCTGTACCTCGATATTTATATATAATAAAATTTCCAATTTCTTTATCATCATATGGTCCATTAGAAATTGAAGTAATAGTTAATGGTAATTTCATCTGCCTAGGTTTGAAAATCCCTTGAGGTGAAACTAATGGTATTTTAATTCCATCATATTCAAACCCTTCTTGTAATAATTTTCGCGGTAAAATATCATCATACACTTCAGATTTTTCACGTAACCACGAAAATGCTTTTAATCTGATTTGATAGTCACTCATCAGAGTTTTACTTCAGTTTGTAGTTCATTTTATTTGGTATAACGCCACGGACACCGCCCCTTGGGTTGTCCGAATCTCCATCTCTCCGTGGGATTAAATGTATATGGGAGTGCATCACAGTTTGGCCAGCAGACACGCCACTATTCATTCCAATATTAAATCCAGTGATAGTTGAATCTTTCTCTTCTAATTTATTTCTTAAAACTCTAAGCAATTTGGTAGCATCACTACGTTCATTTTCAGTCATCGTAAAATAGCTATCAGTATGCCGAAAAGGGATAATAAGATGGTGATCTTCAGTAACTGGGTAATTATCTTTTATAGCAAATACAGAATTATTTTCTGCAACAACTTTTACCCCATTGCAAAAAGGACAGTTAGAATCCTTAATATTTGTAACCGTATCTCTGAAATCCGTATCGTCCTTATTCCCCTTTGATCTGTTGCACTTTGCACAGAGCACTTGAAGGTTCTCTTCTTTTGAACTCCCACCACGTGAACGGGGTATAATATGGTCCACATCAAGCATCCGCTCTTTAGCGGTGATTCCACATAAGGCACATCTTTGTTTACCTGCTTTTAATACCTTATACCTGATCGAATCTGGAACGGGGTCAGCAGAAAACCTGTAGTTCCATGTTGCGAGACCACGTTTTTCTAAATACTGTTGAATCTTTTCTTCGCAGATGCGTTTCAGTTGAGCTTTTTCCTTAAAAGTAAATTTTTTGACATTGAGTGAGATAATACTGTCATGTTCAATTAAAATTCCATGATTCTTAAGAACCTTCACTGGCATTTTCTTAATTGTACTCTCATAGTACTGAAGTTGGCTCTCATCTTCCAATACGAACTGTTGAGCTAATTGCCTCACTGTGGCAGCACCACCTGCATCAACCAATGTCTTAATAAGCAGCGGTTGATAAATATGGCTCATCCTCATCTTGTTTTCTATGAAGTAGTATAGGTCTTTAAAAGTCATTTAGAGAACTCTTTATTAATTTTATGTGACGACACAAAACTTAAGCGATTCGCAATCAAATTAACAATGGGGAGATATACGTATTTTTGGGTGTTTTGGGACAGTATTTTTGCCCTATTTTGGACAGTAGTGGTATTTTTTATATTATTTTTAACACATCACCCGTTTCAGCAAGTCGTTTTGCTTCATCTGTAAATAATAAATCTGGGTCAGGAAGAATACCCACTCTACCTAAATCTAAACGATCGGCATCCCAACAAGTGGCGATGGTAATATTTGATGCATTTATGCCGCCCGTGTGTCCCGCACATGCTTTATATAAAGATTCAAATTGTTCATCTGAAATATGAAGAAGCGATTTTATTTCTTTTGCATATTCTGCTCCGCGATAACCATGTTTTGGATCATGGCTTTCATTTTCTCGTTTACAATCATGGAAATGGGCAAATAATGAAACAACATTTACATCTGCTTTAGAATATTTTGCCAAATATAATCCATATTTTTCCACTGTTTGCCAATGGGTTAAGCCATGAAGGGGGCTATTAAATAATAAAGACTCTTTTTGTATCTTTTTGATGATTTGCGTATTGATCATTTTTTATTTTATATCACAATTTGAATTTGACTATAGTAAGGCTAAATCTAATACTTAGGTTAATGGTATAATACGAGTTCCACAATATTATCTGAGATTTTTCCTATGAGCTGAGGAGATTACCGCGTCGTTTCACTCCTCGTAATGACGTTTCTTTTTTTAAAAGTCACTGCGAGTCCTGCGAATAGCAGGACGTGGCAGTCTCCTTGAATGGGTTTGGATTTAACCTAGGAACCGAGGAGATTACCACGTCGCAAGCTCCTCGTGATGACTTATTTTTTGTAGTATTATTCTGAAACCGTCTTTGACATATCACTATTTACTAATATAACAATCATGTCATTCTGATCGAAAAACCCATCTGAATAAACATTCAGCAAAGTAAACCGAGAGAAGAATCTTCTTAGACATGTGCAGAAATTTTATTCAGTGATATACTTTAGGATTTACTAATAGAGATTCCTCGTTGGCTAGGCCTTTATTTATTTAAATAATTGGGTTTCTCACTCGGAATGACTTTTGTTGTTTCACTCCTCGTGATGACTTGTTCGTTTATTATGTCGTTGCGAACCCAGACGAAATAGAAGGTATAAAAAGAAATGGAATACTATTTTAAAACAAAGGGGAACACTCTTAACTTTCCCCGCTTAATTTTGCAGAAATGCAATATAAAGCCACATGGTGGGTGTAGCTCAGCTGGTTAGAGCACCTGGTTGTGGCCCAGGAGGCCGTGGGTTCAAGTCCCATCACTCACCCAAAAACCGTTCGGTTGCACCGAGCGGTTTTTTGTTTTAGGTTCTATTCATTATTGTTTATGAGATAAAACATTATTATGATTAAATATATTCTAAGCATCAGTCTTGCGGTGATTTTTGGACAAACGCCAAAACCGGGTTTGCCCGTATCCATAAATGATATACGCATTAATCAACTTCAAGTCATTGGGAGCCACAATAGTTATCGCATTAAAACACCTAAATCCATCTTAAATATTATTGCTTTATTTGATTCCACAAATGCAGCTCAAATGGATTATACCCATTTATCCTTACCCGATCAATTTGATCATTATGGGATTCGTCAAATAGAAATAGATTTGTATCATGATCCCAATGGCGGATTATACTCCAGCCGATTTGGAAATTTATTTACCTCGTTACCTATGGCCTCCGGTATAGACGCGTTAATGAATCCTGGACTGAAAGTATTACATTTCCCTGATATAGATTATGAAACCCATTATTATACATTCACAAGTGCTCTTAAGGCGGTTAAAGAATGGTCTGATGCAAACCCAAATCATGTTCCTATTTTTATTTTGGTAGAATGTAAAGATGAGGGAATTCGAGATTTATTCCCTTTTATGTTTGGCGTAACGAAACCCCTTACTTTTGATTATACAGCATTAGAAACAGTGGATGCTGAAATTAAACGTGTCTTTGGGACACATTTAGAAAAAGTTATTACACCCGATAATGTTCGAGGCGAAGCAGAAACATTAGAAGAAGCTATTCTTACAAATGGCTGGCCCTCTTTGGGTGAGAGCCGCGGAAAAGTTTATTTTGGTTTAGATAATGGTGGATCCATTCGGGATTTATATATTAAAAATCATCCTTCCTTATCCGGACGAATTTTATTTACAGATTCTAAACCAGGAACGCCAGAAGCTGCTTTTATTAAACAAAATAGGCCAACGGAAGAAATCGCTAAATGGGTCCAACAAGGATATATTGTTCGTACGAGGGCGGATGCAGATACGGAACAAGCTCGGAGGGGAGATACAAACCAACGAGATTCAGCTTTATCCAGCGGAGCGCAGTTTATATCGACTGATTATTATGTGGCAGATGCACGGAATGATTCCAGTGAATTATGGTCTGATTATTCTGTCCAATTACCCAACGGTGTTGCGGTGAGACTCAATCCGATCAATGGGCCGAAAGCTTTTAATGACATGATTATTGAATGACATTTGACTCTTGTAAAAATAGACCTAAATTTCCGGGCTTTTTTTCAACACATTTCGGGGTATAGCGTAGCCCGGTTAGCGCGCCTGCTTTGGGAGCAGGAGGTCGCAGGTTCGAATCCTGCTACCCCGACATAGACAATACCATACTTTTCTCTAGAAAGCCTCACTTTATTGTGGGGTTTTTTGTTTTCCCCTAATATTATTAGATTATACGTATGAAAAAATTATATGATAAGTTTTTATCACTAAATATTGAAGCTGCCAGTAAAAGATGCCAAAGAAGAGGTATTCCTTTTAATGAAGAAAAATACATAAAAAAGCTAAAGGCAACTTTACCTATTTTTCTTTGGTATATTGTTGTGATTATTTATTCAAAAATTTCATCGGGTGTTATTTCACTAAATATTATTCTGATTGTTTTTTTCATTCTATCCATTAAAGGATTGAATGATTATTTTGGGTGGGTAAAAATTAAAAATTCTGATGAAGGATAAATTCCCATCACCAAATAACGGTTTTTTGTTTATAGTATATAAATCATTTGAAATAAATTAGAATCAAAAAAAGGGGAACACTACAACAGTGCCCTGACGTTTCTTTTTTTATTCCTGACCACCAAGACTCAATACTGTCATTGCGAGCGATTTTTAACGGGACAGTCTCTGGATTGATGCTAATTCTAGAAACCATCTTTGACATATCACTATTTACAAATATAACAATCATGTCATTCTGATCGAAAAACCCCTATGAATAAATATTCAACAAATTAAACCGAGAGAAGAATCTTCTTAGACATTACTGGAGAACTTATCCATTGAAATACTTTAGGATATACTGATGGAGATTCCTCGTTGGCTAGACCTTTATTTATTTAAATAATTGGGTCTCTCACTCGGAATGACTATTCTTTCTTTAATAATCACTGCGAATTCCGCAATATTATCTGAGATTATTCCTAGGAGTTAAGGAGATTACCGCGTCGTTTCACTCCTCGTAATGACTTATTTTTTGTAGTATTATTCTGAAACCGTCTTTGACATATCATTATTTGCAAATATAACAATCATGTCATTCTGATCGAAAAACCCCTATGAATAAATATTCAACAAAGTAAACCGAGAGAAGAATCTTCATAACCATTACTGGAGAACTTATCCATTGAAATACTT
>JADHUI010000013.1 GCA_016784605.1 Fidelibacterota bacterium
ATCAGCATTATCCATTCCCGTTTCGCCTGTTTCCATAAATGATACATACGTTTGATCTGAGTAATTATCTGAAGAAACAGTTAAACTAAAACTTCCTGTATGATCATTATCTGTGGTTCGATAAAAAGTACCTGCGACACTGGATTTATCTGCTGTCTCTATAGTCATACTTCCCGTTGCTCCACTGGCTTGTATCCAAAACCCTTGATAAGGGGCAATCAGTCCATCGGTTAAAGAACCTGTTGTACCATTCCAACTCTTATAGGCAGAGCTAGCATCATCCCAAACGCTTGTGGTCGCTAAAAGGCTTGTTTTGGTGACTAAATCCCAATCAATAGTAGAAGCATAAGGATTACCCGCTAAAGCCCAGTTTCCATCAGCTATACTTGTTATACTGGCACTAGAACTATTTTCTGTGCCACTTACACTTAATGTAACCGGTAAATCATCTGTGCCATCATTATCTGTATCGGCAAAAACATATACTAAAAATCCTGTTCCGGCTGTCTGACTGTCGCCACTACTAGAAATATCGGATAAGGATGTCCAAGATTGTCCAGATACATTTAAGGTCCAAACATTTGCTAATCCAGCACTTGGGGAATCTGAACCGGTCATCCCTTGGGTAAACAGTTCTGAAAGCAAATCGCTATAAATTTGTCCTGCTACAGGGCTTGACATCATACGGAAACCCGAAGTGCCGGAAATGATACATCCTACTGAAAACGAACCACTCAAGGCAGAGTAAGCAGTAGAACTATTACTATTATAATTTCCAGATTGAGACGTCCAGTACCTCAAAGTTGATTTTGGACCAGATGTCCCATTAGATGTAACATATTGATAATTATCTGCCGTACCTAAACTAATAATTGTATTGTTGCTTACACTTAACCCTAAAGGAATATAGGAATTATTGGCAGTAACAGTACCTGTCGAAATCCAATTTGTAGTTTTAGCCCATCCCACACCATGAATAAATATGGGAGAGACTGTACTTCCTTGGAACACAATGATATTATCGCCTATTCCCGAAATATTGAATCCTGCATCTTCTATCGACCATTCTCCTTCGACGGTACCTGAGTATGAAACGATTGTGCCAGAAGAAACACTCGTTGAAGCTATATATTTTAGAGTTCCCTCATTCGATTTTATTGCGGATCCATCCCAAGCGTTATCCGTGAAAAATATAGCAGTGTTTGCTTCTAATGAAACCAGAGGGACAAAATCAAAATTATCATTTCCATCAGCGTTTAATGTAACTAATAATATATCACCTGGTGAAAGTGTTGTTTGTGTATATCCGAAATTCAGAAATATGAAGCCAATAAATAAGATGATAAAAACACATTTATGTAAAAATAAAGTGGGTATTTCCCTATAGTTGATCATATTAATTAAACTATACTCCGATATTTTAAATTCGCAATCTATTACTTTATATTATTGATAAGTCGTATTACAATTTAGTAAATCAATCATTAAAGATAAAGAGGAGTTCTTAAAGTTAATATCATCAATGATTTCTTAGGCTTATCAGAAAATAATTCTATTAATATTTCTCTCTTAAATGATAAAAATGAATAAATTAGGGACTGTTATTGAAAGATTTATATGTCAGATAAAAATATATCCGCCCTTTTACAAGTTTTAAATAGTGAACAACAAATCACTGCTAGGACTGACCAAAAAGCATTTACCATGTTATCCATACTTGGCGTATTCATGGTTTTCTTTATTGTCCACTTTCTGAAGCTTCAAATGAATTGGTTTATTTTTGCGATGGTTCTTGTTTATTTTTCTTCCGCCTTAATGGCTATTATTCACCTTGTAATGGTAATTGTGCCAAGGGTAAGAAAAGTTAAATCTGAAGTGAAATTAGAAACGGATAAAGACGAACAATTTGCAAATCCTACCTTTTTTGGAGGTATTAGCCAATTTAAAGATGCCGATACATATGCATCTTATTTAAAGTCTATTAGTGAGACTGAAGATAAGATATATGAAATGTTTGCAGCTCAAGTTTTTTCTTTAGGAAAAATTAATGCCTACAAAAATACAGCATTAAGAAGATCTATATTTTTCTTTGTTAGTGCGATTCTTTCTGAATTAATGATAATAATGTCTATGGCTTGGGCAAGAGCAGCAATTTACTTATTTCCTCCATCATGAGGCTAAAAATATTACTTATTATTTTCTCCCTTTGGATGGGGTGCGTTCCCCAGGGACAAGTTGGCCCTAAAGGAGATCCCGGTATTCAGGGCGAAGAAGGGGAAAAGGGAAGTCCTGGAATCAAGGGTGAGAAAGGGGAGCCGGGCCCAGCTGGAGAATCAATTTCGGACGACTTAATCCAAAAGTTGGAAAACAGTTTAAAGCAATTGGACTCTAAATCAATTGAAAATGAAGAAATTGTTAGTGCAGAATATTATGTTTTTGGAATTGCTCCTCCTGTAGAAGGATTCATTTTTTTAACGAATTATGGAAACTTGTATGAACTCAAGAGTAAAAATCCACTCACTTTAGGAGACTCATTTCAGTTTGTAACACAAATTTCAAATCAACAAGATTTCTTAACCTTGGTATTAAAACCGAGAGGCGAAGGGCCTACACCATTTTTTCTTGCATTAACACAAAGCGGAAAAGTCTTTTCATCAAAGGATTTAAAAAAATGGGTTTCTCTGGAACCTATTCAATTGAAATAGGTTAATGACATTATGAAAAACCATTCCTTTGTTTATTCAACAGACTCAAGCATTTCACACAATGATGAAAAGAATAATATTCAATTTCCGAAAGCAAAGGATCAACATATTCGAATTCATTTAGATCGAAAAGGTGGCGGGAAAATAGTTTCAGTTATAAAAGGTATCATGATGGAACCGCAAGAATTAAAACAATTAGCGAAAGAATTAAAATCAAAATGTGGTGTAGGTGGTACAGTTAAAGATGGGCGAGTGCTTATACAAGGTAATCATCGAGAAAAAATTCAACAAATATTAATCCAAAAAGGGTTTAATGTAAAATTAAGTGGTGGGTAACGCCTCTATAACTAATAAGGATAATCGGAGAATCATGAAAAAAATATTAATCTTATCCATAATATCTATATTTGCTTGGAATTGCACAAAAATTTCTGGGCAAGGATCGATTCAATTTGTTGTGACTGGGAATGTTCATGGGCAACTAGATCCGTGTGGTTGAAAGAAGAATCCTCTAGGCGGTCTGTCTAGAAAACTTGTTAAAGTAAACGAATTCAGAGCAGAAGGTAAATATCCGATCATTTTAGATTCGGGCGATCTATTCTTCACAACTAAAATGATTACATCTTTTAATCGGGATTCGCAAAAATACCGAGCAGGTATAATGCTAGAAGGGTATGAGAAAATTGGATGTGATGCTTTGAATGTTGGCTATTTTGAATTTTTATTAGGTAAAGATTTCTTAATGGAAAAAGTAGCAAATACATCTGTTCCATTTATTTCAGCCAATCTAAGGTCATCTGAAACGGGAGAATTATTATTTCCCCCGAGCAAAATTGTTAAACGAAATAATTTAACCGTTGGAGTGATTGGATTAACGACTCTTGTACCCGATACAACATCAGGTGTTCAAGTAAGTAATCATGTGACTGCTGGGAATAATGAAATTAAGAAATTGAAAGATAAAGTTGATCTTATTGTTTTACTGATAAATAGTGACCGAAAAGAGCATCAGAAACATCCAGCAGAATTTCCCGATGCCAATTTTATATTTGTGAGTGGAAGTAATAATCGTACAAGGCCCCATATGCCACAAAAAGAAGATGGACCCTTTCTGTATTCTTCAGGGAAGCAGGGAAAATATATGATGGTGCTAGATCTAGATATTAAACAAAATAATATACCGGTTGTAGATGTTTCGTCTCATGAAGAAAAAATAAAATCTGTCAATCGTCGTTTTGAAAGATTACAGAAAAAAGATCCGACCAAAACATTAGATGAACTATATGAGAAACAGCCCAACGTAATGAAATTAATCAAACAATACCGCCAAGATATTGTAAATGCTGAAGCCGCATTGGTCAGTGCTGTAAATACTTTGAAGTTTCAGAGTATTGGTTTAAACAAAAAAATTAAAGATGATCCGGAAATGTTATCATTTGTCGATGCATCTTTATTAACCTGCTCAAAACTAAATAAAAAAATCGACTATAAGGTTAATCCAAAAAAGAAATAATCATGAAAATCGTTCAGAAAATCTGGACACAAGGGTCTATTCTCCTACTTTTGTCAATCTTCATTGGCGTAACGATAAACTTAAGCAGAAAGGATTCCGTTCCTTGGCTGGCTCAACCTTTATCTGAGGTCAATGAACTTGAGCTTATTTTACAACCAGTATATGAGCCATTCATTAAGAATATATCTATTGAAATAGCTGAACAATTGGTTGAGAAAAATATTCCATTTGTCGATGCCCGAGATGATGAATATTATAGAGAAGGTCATATCCCCAATGCTGTTTCAAGTAGTGATTTTTTAAGACTGACAGAATATTTAGATATATCGGTTGGGCTATTTGATCCATTCGTTGTGTATTGTAGCGATGATGATTGTGGCTCGAGTGAAGAATTAGCGATTCAATTACAGGCTGAAGGATATATGAATATTTATGTATTTAAAGGTGGTTGGAAAGAATGGAACAAAGCAGGTTTACCTATTGTAATGGATTCAAATGAATAAATATATTCAACTTGTTATCCGAATTATCGTGGGTGGCTTATTTATTTATGCCAGTATTGATAAAATATCTGATCCTGCTACATTTGCAAAACAAATCAATAATTACCACATTATTCCTTTTGGACTTGAAAATACGATTGCACTTGTATTGCCTTGGTTAGAAATTATTATCGGTATCTGTTTAATTATTGGAGTCTATGTAGAAGGGGCGTCAGGGTGGATACTTCTTTTATTAATTAGTTTTATTATATTTATGGTTCAAGCAATTATGCGTGGATATAATATTGAATGTGGGTGCGGATTAAAAGAAGGCCAAATGATTGGGTTAAAGAAAATATTAGAAAATACAATTATGTCCATATCGATGTTTTGGCTTATGATTCAACCAAAAATATATTTTACACTATTTCCGAAAACAGGTTTGGAAGAGTAAGACTATTATCATAATTTTCACAGCTCAAAATTGAGAATGCGAGAGTAGCTCAGTTGGTAGAGCTCCACGTTGCCAACGTGGTTGTCGCCGGTTCGAGTCCGGTCTCTCGCTCAGAAAAGCCTTTTAAGAGAAATCTTGGAAGGCTTTTTTAATTGGCTGTAGCACAGGATTCGTTTGATTCTAACCCTTCAGTGCCATGCTCATTGATAGCTCTTATCTTATAACAGTGATTCTCTCCAGATGCAACAGAATCAGCATAGCTTAACTCCCCAATTTCTAACATAAATGTATTGTCTTTATAGATTCTATATGCATCAGCAACTGAGATACTCGTCCAAGATAAGTCCAAAACGGCACTATCACCAGCTGTGACATTTAAAACGGGAGCTTCAACTAGAGCATGGGTTGTGAATGAAACAGGCGTTGATAAAGGACCTTCTGCTCCATTTTCACTGACAGAACTTACAGAATAGAAATAAGATGTTGCATAATCGAGCCCTAAATCTTCAAAGGAAATATTTGGTCCAAAATACACATCTTGATTATCTCTATATAAAATATAATTAGAAGCGGTACTCACAGAAGTCCAATTCAGCGAAATATTATTTTCCATGATTGATGCTGTTAAATCAACGGGCGGAGAAATAAATGGAATTCCACAGGCTGAATTTGAATATTCGCCTTCAGTTCCAACATTATTAACAGCAGAAATTTGATAACAGTAGGGTGTTCCTCCAGCGACAGATATATCTAAAAAAGACAATTCAGAAGTTTCTACCAGAAATGTACTATCACGATAAATACGATAAAGGTTTGCGTCTAAAACACTGGACCATGAAAGGGAAATAGAATCTGCACCTATAAGTAATGATACATTTTCTGGAATACCACTATATGAATTATCCGTAATGACAAAAATCGGTTGAGTTAAAGAGGTATTTCCACTCAAATCTTCGGCTATTGCTTGCAATATATGGGTCGACCCATTTGGATATTCCAGTGTTGACCATTCAAATTCAAATGGCTCTTCTGTGATTACACCAACAGATTCACTATCTATTTCGAGCGAAACTGATGCAATGCCATCATTATCATTGGCATAAACTTGTATGGTGACAATATCCGATACTGTTTGTCCTGAAATTGGATTTAGCATAGCAACAATGGGCGGTTCGGTATCCGTATCACTGCCAGGTTCATTGCTAACAATGACAGCAATAGGTTGCAGTTGTATCATATTAGCAGATAAATCAGAAATAGAAATTGAAATGACATGGTCTTCATCTTCAGAATAACCATTCGTATCCCAATCGAGTGAATAGGGGTATTCAGTTACTGAACCGATGGTTGATCCGTCAACAGAAAATTGAACAGTCGCTACACCCACATTGTCGGATGCTGAAACGTTTATAGACACGATTTCTCCAACAGTTTGGCCGGCATAAGGATTTAAAATGGACCCCGTTGGATAAATATTATCTTCATTATTTATGGTAACTGAAATGGGTTGCGTCTGTGCTGAATTTTGAGATGTATCAAAAGTTTTGGCATATAAGGCTATTTCAGAATCTTCTATTTCATTATTTGTATCCCATGAATATTCATAGGGATATTCATTGTCTGTATTTACAAATGAATTATTGATATAAAAATCCACATAATCAATGCCGCGATTATCTGTTGCAGTTGCTCGAATATTTACTATTCCAGATACCGATTGTCCTGCTGCAGGTTCCGTAATCACAATTGCTGGGGGTAAAACATCGATATCAATGAAATTGTTAACGAATACAGTTATGGGAGACAATGAATTTGAGTTGCCGGAGACATCTTCCACAATGACACTAATCACATGGTATAAATCTTCCGAGGCTGTTTGAGTATCCCATTCAAATTCGTATGGCGATTCTTCATCCTGTATCGCGAGAATACCATCTAAATAGATCTGCACGAAGGATACACCTATATTATCTGATGCTACAACTTGAACTAAAATAGTGTCCGATACTGTAGCGGCTGCCGGAGGAAAAGTTATACTTCCCATTGGGAGAATATCATCAATAGGCTCTAAATTATCTACAAGAACACTGATTGGGCCAATAGATGTTTCGTTACCTGAAATGTCTCGAATAATAGCATAAATAGCATAAGTAACATCGTCTTCCAAGTTAGATGTATTCCATTGATACGAATAAGGACTTGATGAACCGGTAAATTCTAATGAATCATTAATGAAGATGGAAACTGATTCCAGCCCATCATTATCCTGAGCATTTACGGTAATAGAAACGATACCATTGACCGTTTGTCCTGTAAATGGGTTAAGAAAATTTCCGTAAGGGTTTACATTGTCAAAATTATCGATGGTAACCTTTATTGGCTCTGTCTGGTTTACATTATCAGTATTGTCAATTGCCTTAGCCGTAATCGAAATGTCCACATCTTCACCAGACTCAAAAGTATTCCAAGTCCAATGATAAGGGGTTTCAGTTAATACGACTACGGATGAATCATTTAGAAAAAGCTCTACAGATGCGACTCCATCATTGTCTTGAGCAAATATTTGAATATTGACCGTATCTTGTACGGTGGCCTTATCTGCAGGATTCACTAATGTTATTAATGGAGGGGATGTATCTTCTTCAGATGGAATTTGAAAAAGGGGTGCTTCGCAACCCCAAAAAAGTAGTAGCCCCAGAATGAGTATTGTTAACGGCAATCTCATTCGTTATTCACCGTAATTAAAATGGGTTGCGCAATGGTCATATTTCCAGATGTATCAGTGGCCTCAGCGCCTAAAGTATGTTGAGAATTGTTTTCGAGTTGAGTGGTATCCCAATCGATTTGATAAGGTGACTCATTCATTGTGCCAACGGAAGTTCCATCAACAAAAAATTCAATGTGTTGGATAGCTACATTATCTTGAGCGAATGCTGAAAAGGAAATCAACCCTGATACTATTTGTCCAGATAAAGGATTTGTAATAATAATAGTTGGAGGAGATGCATCTTCTGGGGGATCGTTATTAATAAAGACTGTAATGGGAGGAATAAAAAATGTATTCTCCGATTGATCAGTAATTGTAACGCTTAATACGTGATATTCATCTTCAGAATTATTGCTTGTATCCCATGAGTAAGTATAAGGGTAATTGGATAATTGAGTTATCTCTGACCCATCAATAGAAATTGAAACATAATCAATTGCATTATTATCGGTGGCTAATATTTCAATCGTAACGGTCCCATTCAATATTTGTCCAGGAAATGGCGTTAATATTTCGCCTTGAGGAAATTCATTATCGAAATTGTCTACATATACTGTAATGGGTTGGCTTGGGGTTGAATTACCACTTAAATCGTATCCCGTTACAGAAATAATATGGTCTTGGTCATCCTCGGCTGATTGAGAATCCCAATCGTATGTATAGGGTTCAGTATCATCAGAATATTCCAATGTTCCATTAATCATAAAGTCAACTTGATCCATGGCGGTTTCATCAATCGCTAATACTTGAATTGAAACAGTCCCCGTAACAGATTGTCCTGCCGCAGGTTGAGTAATAGTTACAACCGGAGGTAGTCCATCGCCCGGATCTTCATTATCTACAATAACTGCAATGGGAGTAAAAGAGGCTCTATTGTCTGAATGATCCGACACAATAACCGCAATGATATGTTCTTCATCTTCACTCGCAGTTCCCGTATCCCAAGAATAAGCGTATGGCTCATTAGAGTCTGTGCTTTCCAATGAACCATCAATAAAAAATTCCACATTTGCAATGCCTCGATCATCCGAAGCTGTGACTTGAATTTCCACGATATCTGATAAGACAGATCCTGCCGGAGGAAATGTGATTGCACCTACTGGGAATGTTATGTCTGCTGGTATATTATTATTAACGGTTACGCTAATGGGACCGAGAGTGGCAGAATTCTCATTCGCATCTGTGAGAATAACATAAATAGAGTATTGTAAATCATCTTCTTCAATGTCTGTATTCCAAGCATAAACAAAGGGAGGCTCCGTATTGTACCCCTTTAACTGATTATTGATATAATAACTTGCGCTACTGATGTAGTTATTGTCGGAAGCATCTACCGTTATATTCACGATACCGCTCACGGTTTGCCCTGTATAAGGATAGAGAATGGTGCCAGATGGAGATTCATTATCTGTGTTGTCTATTTTTACTTGAATCGAGGGTGTTCGGTAAAAATTTTGAGAATTATCCGTAGCTTTAACAGATATACTATGAAATTCATCTTCAATAAATTCATTAGACTCTGTATTCCAAGCAATAGAATAAATATGATCATTAGCGGATTCACTTGAGCCAATCCTTGCCCCATTAACAAAGAAGGTCACTGAATCGATTTCTTGATTATCTGTAGCGGATACTTGAATGATAGTTTCTCCAGAGACAATTTGTCCTGCCACAGGATAAATAATACTCGTGGAAGGTGGAGTTGTATCAGGTATTGTATCTAAACGATATCCATCCCCCGTACAGGATAATCCTAAAAAGGATAGAAGTGTTAATAATAAGATGTATTTATTTAGTGTCATGGTTCCTATCAATGATATTGAAATTTAAGGATTTTTCCGATTTAGGATGTATAAAACCTTTTGCCCGAAATTTGATTTCGAAAATCGTCTCCAAATACGCATACTTTTACTTTTAATCATGTGAGATAAAGAAAAAATATACATACTCCGACCAAAAAGTACATTTTCCATTGTTGGATTGAAATAAATGGTATTTTTATTGAAATAATAATCCCAAACCATTGTTCCGTAAACGGATAAAGGTACCATATAACTTACCCAAGGATAAGTGCTTCCCGTTGAATCGATTCCGATTAAACTCAATTGAGGAACGAAATCACTGGAAAAACCTTTAAATAGAAAGAATAACGATGATGACCAAACAAATCCACGTTGAGCTCCATACTCTAGAATAGAGAAATCTGACTCTAATTTTCTAATATCCAAAAAATTCACATAGAAGGCCGTATCACTCGGGGAAGTGACGAGCATTTCAGGTTTAATCATGTGCCGATTAAATTGAATATCTCGATATGGAATTGTATCATTATTTGTAGTTATTAGCCTGCCAGAACGATGTTCTATTCTGTCTATATTTGTTTTTAGATGCCAACCGTAATAATACATTCGATTAAAGTCGTTAAAAATAAAATACACTTTTTCTGTCGATACGACCTTAGATTCTTCTGATAGATTAAGTTTATAATAGATCCAATCTTCATTTAAGGAATCAATTAAAACGGACTCCGTTTCGCCATTAAAATAGACAATAAAATGATTAACATCTGTATTCCCAAATAAGAAGGAACAGAAAATAATCAATGATGATAGTTTTCGAGAGATTGACTCCATATGACTTAAATTACGACCAAGTTATGAAGAATAAAATTCAATGTTTCATCCTTTTTGCGGGAATCCTTCTTTCAAATACCTCGCTGATAGCGCAGCCGAAATTATCGTTAGAACTAGGTATGGGAATCTATGAGCCAACTTTAACAGGGTTCGATGATAACAACCAATTCCCCGTAGCAAAAGTATGGAATCGAAATTTGTTAACCAATTATGGCATTTATTACCAATTCTTTTATAATGCTCGGATTGGCTATTCCAGTTATACCTCTTGGGATTTTGGCGAAATGACAAGTGATGGTGGTAGTAAGCCCATATTTGGGCGATCATTAACGTATCGAATGTTTCCCATTGAAACATATTTTAGGATTAAACCAAAAATAGAGTTGAATTTTACTTTAACGCCCATTTGGGGACGATCTAAAATTTCATTAAATACGCGTTTAAATGAATCTGGGGATGATTGGAATACCTTATTAGCTATTTATGGAAATGAAGCTTTAGAATTAGCAACAACAGATGCTATGCGCCAAGACTGGATGGGTTATTCTGGTCAAATTGGATTTCGCTATTATTTAAAAACATACCTGGGGCTTGAATTGAAATTAGGTTTTATGCACAATTATTATAGTGAAAAGAATTGGCGGTTGCAGGGAAATAAAATAACGGGACCCGTTTACGATATTGAAAAATTGCCCATATTCGCGTTTAAAGTTATATACGGTTTAAAATGAAAAATATTCAAAAAGCTATCATTATGGTACTGATGTTTAATAGCCTTTTTGGAATACAAATTTTACCAAAGATTAAGGACCCTTGTTCTGATCCTATTATTGCCGTGGCAAAGGAAAAAGGACTCAAAGGAATGAATATGGTTGAAACAATACGTTATGTTAGAGTAGAAAAAGCGTGCAAGAATTTGGGTGGACATGACGAAACATTCTATATAATTGAATCGAAAGAATACCAAAGAGATTATGAGCAATCAAGATTTATGGTTAGTTGGACATCCACATTTTCATATTGTGTAGGTGTCGCAATATTTTATTATTTTGCGTTAGGGTGGATGGCGAAATAATTGTGAAGAACAATCATTTATTTTTCATGGTATTTATTATTAGTATCGTATATCCAAATGTGAAAAATGACCCGGGTGACAATTATTTATTAAAAGTTAAAGAATTATATTTTAGAGATATTAATTCGGATTCCTTAATAAACAATAGTGCAACGGCTAGATCATTACCATTAATCTCTCAATTAGGATACGGGAATGTCCGTACAGGTGATAACTATAATACATCTGAAGATACAGTCGTTATTGGGAATGGTTGGGTTTTGCAAGTTTTAGATTTTAGTGATTCAAATAACACTGTTAATCTTGGTGAAAAAAAGTTAAATGGCGCTATATATGATATTGTCGTCAATGAGTATGAAGCTTTTGTAGCTACTACAAATGGAGTTTATTTAGTTGATCTTTCGCAGCCTTCCAATATTGAAATTATTGGAAGTTGGGAAGCTTTAGGGGAAAGTGATTCATTTTCAAAAATTTATAAAATTAATTCAGGAATCTACGTTTGTGGGTTTAATACTTTGTATTTATTAGATGTGGAAGATTATAATAATATTTATTTAATCGATAGTGTCCCACTGAGTGGGGATATTTGTACCGATATTGTAAAATATCAAAACTATTTATATATCTCGACATTAGATGGGTTAGTCATCGATATAGTTGATTTATCAAATACAAATAGTATCGATCTAATTGACCATCACCCATCTATTGGATCAATTGTTACTTCAATGAAGGTTTATAATACTTTATTATATGTAGTATCATATAATAAAGTATTTGTATTCTCGTTAGAGAATCCGATAGTAATAACCATTTTACAAGAAAACAATTTTGAACCATATGTATTAGGTAATATTGGTGGAGACAGTTTAGCCATATTTATTTCGCTTGTAAATATTGGAGAAGGCTATAATCCGGGAATATTACTCATCGATAACTCTGACTCAATCAATTTATCGATCGAAACTTATATTGAATTTTTATGGGATGAATCACCCATTTTTGATATTTGGGGTGTTTTGAAAAAGGGGCATACACTAAATGTTTTCGCGGGTTATGGAATTTGGAGATTGGATATACATAATGTAAATAATATTTTTTCAAAAACTTTCTTCGCAACATTTGGTTATAATCCAACACCTCTCGATTATGATGATGAAAAGATTTATGCAGTTACAAGATTTTCTGGATTATGGGTAATTGATGTTTCAACACCGGAATTTCCAAACTTGCTTTGTAATACCTTAACCTTACCAAATATAATATATGATGTAGATGTTAATTCTGATTATATTTTTCTTACATCCGATAGTTTATTATTGATTGCAGAACAAGATATGCAAGAAAATATAGTTATTTTTGATACACTAATTTTCAATTGGGAGATTACACAGAGCAAGATTTTTGAAGATAAACTTTTTGCATTAAGTCCAGAGAATGGGATTATTGTTGTTGATATTTCAAACCCGAATGAAAGCCAAATAATAACATATTACGATGCACCAAATGTAATTGATTATACATTTGATTCTATAGATGATATAATTTATTTGGCAGATAATGTACATTCTCAATTGAAAATGGTGTCAATTAATGATATCAATAACCCAATTGAGTTGCCGGTTATTATTCCATTTCCTAATATACAAATTGTGAGATTTAATCAAAATAAACTATATTTATTAAACAATCAGAAATTAGCTATTTACCAAAACGATGATCCAAATAATATTTACCCAGAATTATTATCTGAACTATTAGTCAATTGCAGCCCTAAACTGCAGATTGAATATCCTTTTGTTTATTGTGGTGACATGTATGTAATTAAGAGTTCAGATTCTACAAATTTAATTATTGTAGATTCTGTTCAAATATCATATGATTGGATTGTTAATGAACAATACATTTATAGTAGTGATTATGGTTTTTCAATTTACTATAACGACTTGTTAAACCTGAATTTAACGCAATTTGGAAAATATGATTATGGTTTACCCGTAATTACAACGTATCCAAACCCATTTAATGAGAATATTAATATATTAGTTAATACAAAAACGGAAGAAAATATATTTATGTATATATACGACTTAACTGGTAGAGTTATAAGATTTGAGACTTTAAAGGTAAACTCTAACGGTACACATTCTTTTAATTGGAATGGAGAAAATAAATTTGGTAATACCGTTTCAAGTGGATTCTATATTTGTTCTATAATAGTTTCTAGCAGTCTAGATAAAAAAAAATACTTTAAACAAATATTATTCTTAAAATAATACGTTATATTTATTTAAATCTAGAGTAAGGCAGTAATTATATTATGTTTGCGTCATCATTTTTCATTATTTTGCATTGGGGTGGATGTCAGACAATTAGTACTAAAAGACTGAAATATCAATTAAATTTGCAGGCTCGATTCATATAAAACACAATTCACTTGGGGAAAAAATGACAAAACAAATATTAAGTTCAACCTTTGTAGCTCTATTTCTATTTATCGTAGGCTGTGGAGGTGGTGAGAAAAAAGAAAAATCATCCGTTTCCGCAATGGGTTCAAGTCAATCGTCGAAAGATATGCTTACTTCAGCCGAAAACGGTGGTTATGGATTTGAAGAAATTGCAGAATCTTTAGGTTATGAAACATACGTTTGGTCCGAAAAAGATGGCACATTCTTTGGTGATCCAAATGCGGTAAAAGGTGGAACACTTCAATATATTCATTCTAGTTTTCCACGAACCATGCGAATTGTTGGACAAAATTCGAGTCAAATGATTAATTCTCGTATCATTGAACGTTTATGTTATGAAGCATTATTAGGGCAACATCCGGCCACATTAGAATTTGTTCCCGGCTTGGCGAGTCATTGGTCCATATCAGATGATAAACGCCATTTTAAATTTCGGATCAATCCAGATGCTCGTTGGGCAGATGGAAAACCCATTGTGGCGGATGATGTTGTGGCTACTTGGGATTTACGCATGGATGAAACAATTCTAACTCCAAGCGAACAAATTTCGTTTGGAAAATTTGAACGTCCTGTTGCCGAAAGTAAATATATTGTTTCGGTTAAAGCAAAATCTGTGAATTGGCGTAACTTTCTCTATTTTGGTGGAATGGCTATTTTGCCCAATCATATTCTGAAAGATTTAGATGGAACAGCCTATTTGGAAGAGTATGCTTTTTCTATGATGACAAACAGCGGACCTTATGCAATTCCAGAAGATAAAATTCGAAATCAAGAATCATTTATTTTAGAAAGACGAAATGATTATTGGGCGATAGATGATCCCTTCTCAAAATACATGTATAATTTTGATAAAATTAAAGTATCCATTGTAAAAGATAATACGGCATTGGAATATGAAAAATTCAAAAAAGGGGAACAGGATTTTTATACCGTAAATCAAGCACGGCGTTGGGTAGAAGAAACCGATTATGAATCCATTAATATGGGTTGGGTAAAGAAGCAGCGTGTATTTTCGGAACGTCCTGCCGGAACATCAGGTTATTTTTTCAATATGCGGAAATGGCCCTTTGATGATAAAAATATTAGATATGCTTTCACTTATTTATATGACCGCGTAAAAATGAATCGGGAAATGTATTATAATGAATATGGCTATATGAATTCCATGTATGCAGGAACCATTTATGAAAATCCGAATAATAATCCATTTTTACCGGATGCGGAAAAGGCTGTCAACCTACTCAAAGAATCAGGGTATTCAAATCGAAATGATGAAGGATGGTTGATTCATGATGAAACAGGAAGGGTAATGTCCTTTGAATTGAGTTTACCAAAAACGTATGAATATATGGCAACACCGGTTCAGCAAATGCTCAAAGAATACGGTATGGATATGCAAATCAAATTTGTGGATTATAATACCATGATAAAAAATGTCAATGAACGGAATTATCAAGTGGCTATGTTGGGCTATGGTGGATTGATTTATCCAAACCCAGAGACGTCCTTAAGATCTGA
Source organism: Fidelibacterota bacterium (assembly GCA_016784605.1). Classification (GTDB taxonomy): domain Bacteria; phylum Fidelibacterota; class Marinisomatia; order Marinisomatales; family UBA1611; genus JABHGY01. The sequence goes on from JADHUI010000013.1 coordinate 15,616, forward strand.
ATTAGCGGATCAAAATGATAATAATAATGTATGGGGATTTAAGAGCGATCGGGTAGATGAACTATTACCGGAATATGATACATGTTTTGATCAAAAACGTCGCGTAGAAATCATTCGTGAAATTGATGGCATTTTTTCTGATGTGCATCCAACAGCTTGGAGTATCGTTCGAAACTACCAGCGCATCTTATATTGGGATAAATTTGGATTTCCCGAATGGATGTTTACGAGATACCAAGGGGATTATTGGGATATGTTTCGGTATTGGTGGATGGATGACACGAAAGCCCAGCGTTTGAAAAGTGCAAAAGATTCAGGTGAAAAACTTCCCCAAGCTGAAATGGACATGATGTTTTGGCCCAATTATTTGAAAGCCAATTAATAAGCATTTAATCATTTAGGGAAATCTTTTGGCTACATATTTTATACGACGACTTTTGCTCATGATTCCAACTTTTTTGGGATCGACGATTCTCGTTTTTACAATTTTGCAATTAGCGCCCGGTGGACCTTTGGAACAAACCATCATGCAATTACAAATGGGTGGCATGACGGGCGGAGCTGAAGGGGGCGGAAGTTCCGTAAATGCTATGGGCGGAAGCGTGCTTCCAGAGTCTGCTTTAAAAGAATTAAAACGATTTTACGGATTTGATAAACCCATATATCAGCGGTATCTCATTTGGCTTGGCATTTGGCCCCGGGAGATTAAACATCGCGATTTTCTTATTTCAGTAAATGAAAGTCAGGTGGAAAAACGTGTCGGAAAAAGAGATGGACACATTTGGCGTGTGGATGTGTCTGTCGATGAAAAGGGTGCTTTAACCGTGACTGAAAAAGATGGATCTGCCAGCCCAGTTTGGCATGCATCCATTGATGAAACTGAAGAAGATGGCACACGAAAAGCTGTGATTTTTCAACAGGAATTTTCGGGCATTTTAACAGGGAATTTGGGAAAATCTTATACCTATGCCAAACCTGTTACGGAAGTCATGGCTCCCAGATTTAAAGTGTCTCTGTTTTTTGGTCTTATTGGCTATTTTTTATCTTATCTCGTTTGTATTCCGTTAGGAATTAAAAAAGCCCTAAAACATGGTTCATCATTCGATTTTGTTTCAAGCGTAGTCATTTTTGTCGCCTATTCCATTCCAGGATGGGCTTTAGGCGGCGTATTATTGGTCTTGTTTGGCGGTGGCACCTTTTGGGATATTTTCCCACTCGGCGGATTTCATGCGCCTATGGAAGTGTGGGAAACCATGTCCTTTTGGGAAAAAATTGTAAATCAAGCTCACCATGCTGTATTGCCTGTGATTGCTTGGTCGATTACGAGTTTTGCCACGCTAACGGTTCTCATGAAAAACAGTTTATTGGAAAATTTGAGCCAAGATTATATCCGAACTGCATTCGCGAAAGGATTAAGCGAAAAACGCGTCGTTTGGATTCATGCCATGCGTAATTCTATTATCCCAATTGCTTCTGGCATTGGATACATTATTGCAGTGGTGATTTCCGGATCCTACTTTATTGAGCGTGTTTTTAATATTGATGGTTTTGGGCGAATGGCATATCAAGCGATTTTGGATCGAGATTATCCCATTACGCTAGGCTTCTTGGTGATTGTGGTTCTGATTCGTTTGGCAGCCAATATTTTATCAGACCTGGCTTTAGCTACAACTGATCCACGGATTAGGTTCAAGTAAGATGATGAGCCCACTACAAAAAGATCAAATTAGGCTAAAGCCCTGTTCTTTCATATCCACCAACCCCAAGCTAAAGCATGGGGTAAACGCTAGTATTATAAGAGAAATTCTTACTCCGTCCTTTAGGTCGGGGAATAACCTTCGACAAAAAGGCATGGGGCTTTAGCCCCTATTTGAAGCGGACTCAATGAGCAAACAAAAACAGAATACAGAACACGTTTCTATATCGATTAATCGTCGGCGGTGGCTAAAATTCAAAGGGTTAAAACGTGGCTATTATTCCTTTGTTACGCTACTTACTTTATACGGTATATCCTTTTTATTACCTGTGCTGATTAATAGTAAAGCATTAGTCGTTCAATATGAAGGTGAATACTTTTTCCCTGCCATTCTTGAACTTATGCCTGGCATGGCATCTTATTATCCAGGACAACAATTTGGGCAGGATGTTCCAGGGGAAGCGAATTATCGACATCTTCAAAAAGAGTGGGAGTCTGGGACGGACAATTGGGTAATCATGCCTGTCTATCCTTATAATCCTTACGAAGATATTACGACGGAAGGGAACAAAATGTATGAAGCGCCATCTCGTAAACATTGGCTTGGGACAGACAATACAGGGCGTGATGTATTTGCGCGATTATTTTATGCTTTCAATATTTCTATTTCATTTGCGTTGATTCTCACTTTTGTCAATTATGTGCTGGGAATTAGCATTGGGGGCGCCATGGGATTCTTTGGCGGGAAGGTGGATTTGTTCGCTCAACGCATTATTGAAATATGGTCCAGTTTGCCCATGCTTTTTGTCATTATTATTATGAGTTCCATCATTCGCCCATCCTTCTTTTTATTGATTTTCATTTATACCATGGTGAATTGGATTTTCTTAACCTATTACATGCGAGCAGAATTTTATCGAGAAAAAGCCAAAGATTATGTGAGTGCGGCGATTTCCATGGGTCAACGAAATCGAACCATTATTTTTAAGCATATTTTACCTAATTCATTGGTGCCAGTGATAACCTATTTCCCATTTTCGGTTGTAGGTGGAATTTCCATGCTTGTAGGATTAGATTATTTGGGATTTGGTTTACCGCCACCCACACCAAGTTGGGGACAAATGTTAGATGTTGGACTCCAGAATGTAAGCAAATGGTGGATGGTATTTTCTCCGGTTGTTGCACAGTTTTTGACCTTGCTCGCTATCGTCTTTATTGGTGAAGGTGTCCGAGAAGCGTTTGACCCTAAAGTGTATTCGAGATTGAGATAATGAGCGAAATTTTATTATCCATCAAAAAACTTAAAACGCGATTCAAAGTCGGGAAAGACTGGGCGACTGCAGTCAATGGTATAAGTCTCGATATTTTCAAAGGGGAAACCTTAGGCATTGTAGGCGAATCTGGCTCAGGAAAATCTGTGTCTGTTTTATCTTTGATACAATTGATTCCAAATCCACCGGGAGAAGTCTCAGAAGGAACCATTACTTTTAAGGGTGAAACCATTTTTGATGGGGATGAATTAGCTTCAATCCGGGAAAAACCTGAATTTAAATATTTTAACGATTTAAAAGGAAAGAAGCGTTCTTGGGTTTCCCGTGCCTTTTTCTTTGGGTGGCTTGGGTTTCATTTTCTATTGGGAATACCCGGAATAATTGCTTTTTTAATTTCATTCTTTTTGGATGCTTTTATTGCAATTAAACTTTTCTTTTCTTCGCCACAAAAAGAATCCATGGAATCCTATCGAGAAGCTATGTATAAACGGATGCGACATTTTCGTGGTCGCGACATTGCCATGATTTTCCAAGAGCCTATGACATCTTTGAATCCGGTTTACACCGTTGGAATGCAGGTGAGCGAATCCATCAAACCGAAAGATTTTATTGATTATGTGAAAGATCATATCATCGGAAAAGGGAAATCTCTCCCAACAATTTCTGTCGAAAATCGGATTAAAATTTCACTTGGAACCAGTGGTGTATTTTTCTTGATGGAACAATTAGGCGCTGGGTGGACATTTGAGTTTATTCCTTCGCTCATGTCTATTATTTATGGTGGAATCCTACCAAGTATTGTGGCCTTGGCTTATTTAGGACTCAATAAATTGATCCCGGGTGATTATCGGATTATCAGTGAAAAATTATTTCAAGATGGCGTTCAACTCCTCCGTCGAGTAGGAATCCCGGATGCTGAAAAACGAATGTCAGATTATCCCCATCAATTTTCGGGTGGAATGCGTCAACGGGTTATGATTGCTATGGCGCTGGCAAAAAATCCATCTCTGCTTATTGCAGATGAACCAACCACTGCATTGGATGTAACGATTCAAGCACAAATATTGGATCTCATGTTGGAATTGAAAGAAGAAAACACAGATGCAGCGGTTGTATTAATTACCCACGATTTGGCAGTTGTGGCGGAAACCTGCGAGCGCGTTATTGTTATGTATGGGGGCGAAATTCAAGAAGTGGCGAATGTGAAAGAATTATTCAAAAATCCTAAACATCCTTATACCATAGGATTACTCAATTCCATCCCCAGACCGGATCAAGGGAAAGAGCAAGAGCGCTTGGAAACCATTCGTGGAATGGTGCCAAATATTTTAGATATGCCCAAAGGATGCAAATTTTGCACCCGATGCGATTTAGCGGAAGATAAATGCGAAACAGAGAATCCAACATTGCAAAATATGGGAAATGGACATTTTGTGCGATGCCATTTCATCGATGAAGCTGGAGCTTAATCATGAGCCAAAAACCTGTTGTTGACGTTAAAAATCTAAAAGTTCATTTCCCCATTCATGGTGGCGTTATTTCCAAAAAAGTGGGAACGGTAAAAGCGGTGGATGGAATATCCTTTTCCATTGGGCGTAGAGAAATTGTGGGATTAGTTGGCGAGTCTGGTTGCGGAAAAACGACCGTTGGACGTGCTATGATAAATATTCTTCATCATGTGGCACCGGATGTGGAAATTGATGGAGAAATTTTGTATCATTTTGGAGATGAGACCGTTGATTTCGCAAAGTTAACATCTCGTGAAGTCCGGAAATATAGATCACGCGTTCAAATGATTTTTCAAGATCCGTATGCGTCATTAAATCCACGTATGACTGTGAGCCAAATTATTGAAGAACCTTTAAAACTCCATACAAATCAGACTGAAAATGAGCGACGGAATACAGTCATTAATTTATTAGAAAAGGTGGGATTGCAAGCGGTTCATGCTGATCGTTTCCCACATGAATTTTCTGGAGGACAAAGACAACGTGTTGGCATTGCCCGCGCTTTAGCCACAAATCCAGATTTGATTATTTGCGATGAACCTGTTTCTGCTTTGGATGTGTCCATTCAAGCACAGGTCATCAATTTAATGATGGATATTCAAAAGGAATTTGACGTATCCTTTTTATTCATTGCTCATGATTTATCTGTTGTAGAGCACATTTCGGATAAAATTGCGGTGATGTATCTGGGAAATCTCATGGAATTTGGTCCAGCGAAACAAGTCTATCATCATCCAAAGCATCCTTATAGCACAGCATTATTATCTGCCGTGCCTATTCCAGATCCGGAACAAAAAAATCGACAAAGAATTGTGTTAGAAGGGGATGTGCCAACGCCAATAAATAAACCGTCAGGGTGTAGTTTCCGGACGCGCTGTCCTGTTGCGGAAGATAAGTGTGCAGAATCTATACCCCATTTGAAAGAATTAGATCCAAATCATTGGGTTGCTTGTCCTATCGTAGCAGATTAATTTGAAGCGATCAATAAATAACAAAACATGATTAGGGAAGAAAAAAAATGAAATACAACGACTATCCATACCACAGAATAGATATTGAATCATTTCGTGCTAATATGGACGAATGGCGAAAAGTATTTAATGAAGCAGAATCTGCTGAAACTCAATCTGAGATTATCCAAAAAGTAGATGCTTTTTCAAGGGAATATTCATCCTACCAAGCGATTGCAAGTTTAAACTATAATCGGAATGTAAATGATGAAGATGCAAAAGCAGAAAAAGAATATTATGATTCACTTGGACCACAAATGTCTGAAATTGGAAATGCATTTGATAAAGATTTAGTGGCTTCAAAATTCAGACATGAATTGGAAGAAAAATGGGGAAAGCAATATTTTAAACAAATCGAAATGGATTTAAAAACATTCGATCCTAAAATTATGGATATGATGTTGGAAGAAACTAAATTAAGAAACGAATACACACAACTTATTGCCAGTGCACAAGTTGAGTTTCAAGGCAAAACATATAACCTTGCTGGCTTAGGTCCATTTCATAAAGATTCAAATCGAGAGATACGAAAAACATCTTATGCAGCCCGTTTAGATTGGTTTCAAGGTCATGCCGATACGTTTGATGAATTGTATGATAAATTGGTAAAACTACGTCATAAAATCGCCACAACGTTGGGATATGAAACCTTTACGGAATTAGGTTATCTTCGGATGGGTCGAAGTGATTATGGCCCCGAAGAAGTGGCAAACTTCCGTCAGCAAATTATAGATTATGTTGTCCCAATTGTGGCTAAGCTCAAGGAACAACGCCAAGAAATATTAGATTTGGATCATTTATATTTTTATGATGGCATTAATTATAAAGAAGGGGACCCAAAACCAAAAGGGACGCCGGATGATTTAGTGAATAAAGCGGTAAAAATGTATGATGAATTATCGCCAGAAACGGGAGACTTCTTCCATAAAATGGTGGACGAAGATTTGATGGATTTAGTGAACCGTGATGGGAAAATGGCTGGCGGATTTTGCACCGGATTTCCCAAATATGAACGGCCTTACATCTTTTCAAATTTCAATGGTACGGACCATGACGTTGTTGTGTTAACACACGAAGCAGGTCATGCATTTCAAAGCTATGAATCTCGGAAGCAACCGCTTGTATCATATTTATGGCCAACCATGGAAGCAGCAGAAATTCATTCCATGAGCATGGAATTTATCACATGGCCTTGGATGGATTTATTTTTTGAAGAAGAAACGGATCGATTTAAATACAAACATTTGGCCGGTGCATTATCGTTTTTGCCTTACGGTGCGTGTGTGGACCATTTCCAGCATTGGGTTTACGAAAACCCCGAAGCTACGCCCCAAGATCGTAAAGATAAATGGAAGGAATTAGAATCTCAATATCGTCCAGGGCAAGATTATGATGGAATGCCTTTCCCTGAAAGTGGAGCCTTATGGCAACAACAACTCCATATTTATCAAATGCCATTTTATTATATTGATTATACATTGGCGCAAACATGTGCATTCCAATTTTGGATGAGATTTAATAAGGAAGATGAACAAGCGTGGAATGATTATTTGAAATTATGTCAAGCGGGTGGAAGTATGCCCTTTTCTGATTTGGTGGAATTGGCCGGACTAGAATCGCCCTTTAAATCGGGAACATTAAAAGATGTGGCTAATGAAATATTTGAATGGCTCGAAACAATTAATGTGAAAGAGTTGTAATTGAAGCACATTATATTTATCAGTTTTTTATTTTCTTTTATTATGGGGCAACAGAAAGTTTCTCATGAAGCTAAATTGTGGAAAAGTGTCTTTATATTTCAGAGCCATCAAAAAATGGCACCATCCATGTATATTGATGATGTAGATGGTTTTTTAATGAATAAAGCAGATAACGAATGTTCTGATATTATGGATATTATTGAGCATAAACCTGTTGATAAAACTTCACTCAATGCAACAACAAATGAGTTAGAATCAACAATTGAAGCTATAAATAATGGTCCACACACATTCCCAATTAAAAAGAAAGAACCCTCAATATATAAAATGAATTATTTTTCATCTTCGTCCTGATAATCAGGTTCAATATCTAATTCCTTAAATATAGTTTTAGCTATTTGATCGGCTATTTCATCTTCTTGATACTTTAATTGTCGCAATTCTTCCCAAGATTGGAGTAGAATGGCAAAATCTTCTTCATGGGAAAATATTTCATCTAATATGGGTGATGGAACAAAAAAGTCCCGTAAGCGCTCATACATTTCTAATCGTGTACTATCCATAGGGTAAAAATACAGATATTTTGTTGAATATAAAAAAGAAGACCTCTAACCGATTAATTCTTGTATCATATCAATTATTATTATTAATATTGAAATATCTTGTTTAGGAGTCCAAAATGAAAAATTATTTAATCTATTATTTGAGTATATTATTATTCGCATCGTCTTTTTTATATGGAGATAGAGGTTATTTTCGCCAACAGCAAGAATCAACAACTCATATTTTAGATGGATTTGATTCTAAAACAATTTCAACAAATACAATGTCCATTAATTTGACAAATGTTAATAGTCTGAATTGGTTCATCGAAGGATCTTACATAGGAGTAGAGTGGTTAAGTGGGAATAATTACCTTGTTTTTACCCATGGACTATGGTTGACTGGAATGGCGGACGATTCGTTAATAGGCACAACTTCCAGTTGGGGACTGGCTTATTCTCCCGGTCCGATTATAGACGGACAAGCGGCCATGATTGCACAACCAAATGATTCTACGGAATATAGAATTTATCATATAGATCAAAATAGTGGCCCCGGTGATTCCGATTATGATGAATGGCCTGTGCATTGGGGAGCACCCAGTAATCCTGATGGGTCACCTAAAATCTATGGAGACCAAACGGCCTTTATGATTTATAATGATGCTCATCCTAGCGTAGAGCTAAGAGGTCTTCCAGAATCCGATGCAACTCCAATTGAGATCCATGAAACGGTTTGGTCTTATGATGAAAATGTAAATCTAGCAGTTTTGGACCAAACAATATTTTTTCGTTATCAACTTTTTAATCGAGGAAGTACTGATATAAATGAAGCTTCTTTAGCGCTTTGGACAGATTTAGACATTTATCATGCATCTGCTAATTGGGGCGGTTATAACACCAATGGAAATTATGCGTATAACTATCTTTATCAAGATGGGTATGATGGATATATACCTCGGGCAATTGCATATGTTTTGTTGCAGGGGCCACTTGCCGAGCAAAATGGTGAAACGGGGATTGCATTTGGGCATCAATATTCAGATAAAACTAATCTGGGAACAACAGCAAGTTGGTTTATTGTAGACGATTCTCCTCCTGTTGGAGATGGTGATATTTTGGGTGTATTCCCAGATGAATTGGAACAACTTAGAAATATTACTCTAGGTTTAATGCCAAACGGTGATCCGATTGTGCATCCGATTACGGGTGAAATAACACCCTATACTCATGATGGAAACCCGGCAACGGGTGAAGGATGGCTTTGGGCTGGTGGGGCTGGTGGCGGTGCTGGATTTGTTTCTTCAAGCTCAAATTATGATTTATTTTCTGGAGATTCTACTGAAGCCATTTATGCGATGGTTGTAGCCTTGGGGGACTCTTTTAGTGATGCATTAGTCAACCTAGAAAATCAAGTAATGGATTTGAGAGATTGGTGGGAAGAAAACCAGTTAGATATATACGATGAAAATTATGAACAAATCCCAGATTCCTTTGAATTATTAAATGCATACCCAAATCCATTTAATCCGACGACAAATATTCAAATTAATGTAAGGTCAGAAAGTGATATTTCACTACAAATATTGGACATTTCAGGAAGAACAGTGGAAACACTTTTAAATGGTATCGTACCTATGGGAAGACAGGATATTCAATGGAATCCCCAGAATCATGCGAGTGGAATATATTTTATTCACCTTACTTCAAAGCATAAATCACAGTCTAAAAAAATAGTTTATTTGAAATAATCATCATCATCATCATCGATTGATTTCTAAATAGTAGCATTTAATAAGCAGATAACTTTAAACTATTTGTAGAAGTCATATTTACCGCTTGATTAGAGAGCATCAACCCTTTAAAATTCAACCTAAATTTTGAGATAAATAATGCGTTCAAATACAAAAATACTCTTATCCTTACTCTTTCTTTTCGTTGGGTCTGAAACACTCTCGGCAAATTATGCGTTTAAAAAGAAGATTAAAAATGTCTGTAAATCTTATCGCATCACAGTAGATGCATCCAAGTTTGACTTAAATCAAGATACTTTTTCTATGACATTAGAAAGTGGTAGGAATGATTTTGAAATGTTTATGCTGGTTGGTTTTGCTGCTGCTGGACAAGCGGTGGCCCATCAAAAAGAAATGGGATTAGCCAATGCTTATACTCCATCAACGGTGGAAGTAAGTGTTTTGGTTCCTGTCTCAAAAGGAGAATTCAGCACATTTATCGCGAGTTGTGATTCCAAATTAGCCATATCATTGGCAGAGGGTACCACAGACTCATCAGACTTCATGAAAACAATCATGGAAAAAATGGAAATACTATAAGGAGATACTATGCTACAAGATCCAAATTCATTAATGGGAATATTAACACAATACGGCCGTGCAGTCGGTTGGTCCATAGCTGCTGCTGTGGGATTTGCTTTTGGCGTGGGAATCGCCTTGAAAGTATTTGATTGGCTGTCATCTGATATTGATGAATGGGAAGAAATCAAAAAAGGAAATATGGGTGTAGCCCTTATTTTTATTTCACTGATTGTGATGGTTGGTTTACTCGTTCATAAAGTGATTTAAACGAATACACTCAATCAAAAAAAATGGAAAGCCTTCTACTAAGCGTGGAAGGCTTTTTTATTTATAAAATAAATATATTCCCATCAACAATGGTGTTATTGCAGTCGATAATAAATTCACCATATCATTGTTAACCCAACTATACCCATGAATAAGTGAAGCACCCTCTTCAGGAATTTCAATAGTTTTCCCATTCTTTAATTGATACTTTGCTTGAATAGTTGCCCCTAAAATGGAATCAATAATGGAACCCAAGAACCCACATGCTATAATTCCGTAGGCCAAACTGCCATAAACTGGGAAGAATAACCAAACAAAGAATACGAATATGCTTGCACCCAAAAGTGAACCGAGAGTTCCTGTAAATGTTATTCCGCCTGACTCACCTGTCGGTACATTTTTAAACGTTAAAATTGACACCGGTTTACGTCTTGATAATTTTCCTAATTCTGTGGCCCATGTGTCGGCCATTGCCGCTGCGACAGATGCCAAAAAGAAAGGCATATAATCTCCGTTTGGATTAAAATACATCCATAGACTTATCAATAATGGGACCAGTCCATTTGCGTACACTTGAATAATATCTCTTACTGAACCTTTCGATTGAATTGCCGATTCTTTTTTTATGACTTTACTCAATATTGAAGACAGTATAAAAAAGATAAATAATGGATATAATGTAGTAAAACCACCAGAAAAAATGATGAGAGTTCCCATCATTAATCCACCATAATATCCACTTCGAGATAAAGATTTTAATATATATGCGCCAGAAAAAATGGCTATCATAATAATTAAGAGACCAGAAACTATTAATACATCAGGACTTTGTATTGGTTGTAATCCTTGAGAAAGATTTGTATAAAAAATCATAAATAAAATACTAATAACGGGAATAGATACATTGTCAGATCCTGAGTCACTAACCATTTCACCTAAAGTTGCGCCAAGTGCCACAAATAATGAAAAATATAAGGGAGATGAAATGTTTATATCCAAAAAGATTGACCCTGAAAAAACAATGGCAAACGAACTTAGAAAGAAAGTTGTTGATCCTTGGATAGATTTAACATCTTTCCAGATAGTGAAAATTTTAGGTGTTTTTCTAGATTCACCAACGATGGCTGCTAATGGGTCTGAAATGGCAAGAATAATCATGGATAAAATGATAAATTCAGAATAGCCCCAAAAAAAAGAAACAAGGATAAGGTATGCTACAGGAAAGTACACGGTTCCAAATGAAAATCTTTCTTGTGAATGAATGCCTTTAAATAAATCCTGTTTCAAAGTAACGGCATTTACGACGATAAAAATAATCGCTAATGCGATTGCTTGAATATTATTTGTAAAAATAAAAGGCGCTGTAGATGTAGCCAACCCAATAATAAAGTGAACTAATTTTCGATTTGCTTGCGGTGAGAACCATTTTTTCTTTAATGTAATTTCACTTAACCCAACAAAAATGAGTATTGCTAAAAAATAGACACAAAACGTCCACCATTCATTTTCAAAGGGGAGCAATATGGGGAAATCCATTTTTTAAATTATTTGTTTATGATTGAATAAGCAATAAAATAACGAAGATAAATTTGAATATTTAAACAGGAAAAGGTGCACATGCTTATAGCGGTCAATCAATTTGTAAAACGTCAAGTCAAAGGTTCGGGAAAAACATATTCTGAAAAATTCACATTCAACGAAATTGCATCCCATGCTGAAAATCAAATGGAGTTAGGATTTTTTGAAGATGGATATCGAGACGGAGTAAGAATTGTCTCTTGTGACAAATCTATTGTAAAACATTTTCAATGTCCTTATACAAAAATTAATTCAGATACAGCGTTAAAAGCTCAATGGGTTTCTAGACAAGAAGGAGAAGAACCTTATATTCAGATTAGGGCTCTTAATGGAGAATCATTACCGGCAGGTAAAGTTGAGTTTATTCTCTATAGACATGATGTTTTGGCTGAAAATAATGAACAATCTACCGATGCAGAATGGGAACTTATAAGTATTCAAGCCATCCCAACTGGGATAGAACATTTTCCCATGGGGCCAGTTACAATGATGCGAAATCAATTAGACTTAATGGGTGGTACAAAAGCACATTATTCTTCAGAGCAATGGGCAGAATCGGTTCGATTCTGGCAACAATATGTAGCGCTTGATTATTAATGTTAATCCATAGAATATTATTTGCGATTATTTTAGTTATACTTTAAGTTAATCCAACCATGAACCAAACCACACATACCACAAACGATGAAACTAAACCAAACTTTGGATTTGACAGACCTAGAACGGGAAAATCTTAATCATTCAATTATAAAAAGCACTAGGTCTAAAAAAGGAATTCTGCCCATTCTTTCCGCGGTGAAATTGCTTTGCCTATCCATATTGATTTTAAATAATTCTTATGGACAAAAGTTGTCAATCGGTGGACAAATCACTAATGAGAAAGGCAAAAAGTTTGGTGTTGCACGTATCGTTCTTTATAATGGGAAAAAGCAAAAGTTAGAGGAACAATCAACCTCGAGTAATGGTAAATTTAAATTTAAGAAACTCGAATCCGGTAATTATACTATCAATGTATATGGTGATGGTTCGTTTTCAGCTACGGAAAAAGTTTCTTTAGACGGTTCTAATGTCAATAATTTAAAAATAAACCCTTCTAAAGATGGGGCACAACCACAGCTTTCTCTTGATTTGCAATCGGGAGGTGTTTCATTATCGTGGACCTCTGTTTCTAGCGCTAAAGGGTATAAGGTATTTCGAAATAATGAAGTGATTAAAGAAGCGACAGGCTTGAGTTATTTTGATGCGGTTAAAGGTGGCGAAGTTTATAATTATTCTATTGCTGCCATTGAATCAGATGGTGCCATTGGTCCGAGGTCCTTAACCGAATATGGGAAAGCGTTATTCCCTCATCCTGATTCGTTTGAAGTTCATGTTAAAAAAAATGCCGCCTATCTTTCTTGGAGTCTGGTTAATGGCGCAAGTGCTTATAGCCTTTATAGAGACGGCGAATTAATAACGACGACGACTGATAATGCTTATGATGATTTTAATTTAAAATATGAAAAAGATTATACGTATGAAATAGCCTCGGTAGACTGGGTTAAAAGTGAAGGGCCAAAAACTGCTCAGAAAAAAATCCAAACACATCCAGAATTAAATGCATTAAAAAAAATAAAAGCAGAACCAGGCGAAAATAGTGTTATCCTTTCTTGGGATACCCATTCACTGGCTGTTAAATATTATATATACCAAAATGGTGAAAAGATTGATTCAACGCAATCAACTTCTTATACGGCTAAGACAGAGGCAGGATCTGAAAATTGTTTTAATGTGACTCCAGGCGATCAATTTGGTTCAGAAGGTCCTCAAACCAAACCCGCTTGTGACAAGAGTCAATATTCACCACCCAATAATATCCTTGTTAACGTCAAATTAAATACAATAACTCTTTCTTGGGAATTAGTCGAAGGAGCAAGTACATACAATATTTATCGCGATGGAAAAGAAATAACCAATACGGCTAAGGATAACTATACTGATATTGATTTAAAATATGGGAACACATATAGTTATGAAATATCTTCTCTCGCAGGCGATGGGGCAGAAGGACCCTTATCCATTAAACAGGAGGGGAAGACACCTCCAGCCTATAAAATATCAGGTGCATTAGTTAATGAAGATGGCAAAAGTAAAATTGAAGAAGCTAAAATATTTTTATATACATCTTCCGATAACAAATTAATCGATGAATTTGAAGCTGGCTCGAATGGAAAATTTAATTTTTCAAACCAGATTATACCTGGTGAATATATCTTAAAAGCGTTTGGCGATGGCCATGGAAATGGTGGCAAAAACATTTCAGTCACAAATAGGGATATGACTGGATTGAGTATTCCCCTATCGACAGACGGTCTAAAAACGACAGTTCACGTTGATCGAGGAGTACAATCTTTAACAATCAAATGGGAAAGAATACCTCAAGCTGAAACCTATAATATTTATAAAAATGATAAATTGATTGGGACTCAGCGGGAAAATGTATTTGTAGATCAAGTTGCTCCTGGAAATGAAGTATGTTATATCGTTCGTGGGATTGATATGTATGATTTAGAAGGACCCGTTTCAAATAAAGTTTGTGAAAAATCATCTTATAACTATCCGGAATTGGTGCCGAATATTGTTTCGGGTGGATTAACGGATGAAGGAAGTGGTAAACACTTATCCATATTCTGGACAGGAATACCCGAAGTAAAAAAATACAGCTTATACAAAAATAATACGAAAATTTCCACTCAAGATTCCACCGGATTTAAAGATGAATCTTTATCTTATAATACCAAATATAACTATCAAATATCATCTTATGATAATGATGGAGATGAAGGTGTTTTATCTCCAAGTACAACGGTTCAAACTCATCCAGAAGTTTTGATGCCAGAATTAAATGCTAATGGAGACGTAAATGCCATTAAATTAAATTGGCCTCCCGTGGCCACTGCCGTGTTGTATAAGGTTTTCCGTAATGGAGGATACTTAACGGATGTAACTCGAACTTTTTTTATTGATAATGTTCCAGCCGGGGCGCAATATTGTTATTCTGTTTCAGCCCAAGATACTTATGGTACAGAAGGTCCAAAATCAGAATCTAAATGTGCGAAAGGAATGTATGCGCCTCCCGCTAATTTGAAGGGAGATATTCTAAAAAATACGGTCGCTTTGAGTTGGTCTCCTGTGAACGAAGTTGATGGATATCATCTTTATAGAAATGATAGTCTCATTATGGAATCCAGTGAATTATCTTTTCTCGATGAAGGTTTATCCTATGACGATTCCTATTACTATAAAATTGCATCCTATGATAAAGATGGAGATGATGGCCCATTTTCTGAATTAACGCTGACAACCCATGAAGAAGTCACAGCCCCAATGCTGTCAGGGTTAGCCACTTTAAATGAAATTCAACTTTCATGGTCAAAACTTCAATTAAATGTTGATCATAAATACCGACTTTATCGCGATGGTGTTATGATAAAAGAATTGACTGATACTTCTTATGTTGATGTTGTTACTCCAGGACAATTCTATTGTTATTCAATTACATGTGTTGATGCTTATGGAACAGAAGGACCAAAGTCCAATGAAGAATGTTTAAAAATCATGGTGAATTACCCCGATCAATTATCAATCATTGGTGATGTAAAACGCGTTATATTTAAATGGAAAAAAATGACAGGGGCAGAATTATACCACATTTACAAAGTGGATAAAGAAACGAATGAAAAAACATTCCTAACGAGTACAAAAGGGAATTATTATGAACATAAAGGGTTGGCGTTTGATACGGAGTATTGCTACAGTGTATCGTCTATAGATCAGGATAAAGAAGAAGGACCTAAATCACCAACGATGTGTGATATTGTATTGCCTCCACCGCATTTATCATTGATTGATGTCAAATTTGTTGAAGAATCTGGAAACAGCTTATTAGATGGTCGTGAAAATGCTTTATTTGTTGCACGAATTGTAAATGATGGTCGAAGTCCTGCTCGTGAATTAAAACCTTGGCTTGAGCCCTTAGGGGAAACACTAACGCCATCTTTAATTCTGTCTGACGTACCCACTTTTAAAAAATTGGATGTGAATGATACATTGACAATTTCATTTCCGATATTTGCAAAATTAAAAATTGAATCTGGCGAAAGGAAATTCAACTTACGTGTTGACGAATGGTCTGGCCAAGATTTAAAGCCGGAGCCGGTGGGTTTTACAACTTTAGCCGTTGTTCCTCCCAATATGGTTATTGCTGATTTTTCCATAGATAATGAATTTGGTGCTCATTATATCCCAAAGAATGAAATTGTTACCCTTACAGTTCGGTTTCAAAATTTGTCCATAGGAAAAACAGATACATCATTTCTTCGATTAAATAGAGATCCTTCTTTTACCATTATTGACCCAAAAGAAGAATATGGTTTGGGCATGATACCTGGAGGTGGGTATATTGATTTTAGTTTTAATATTTTCAGCCAAGAAGATGAATTTTCAATCTATTTTGATACATATGATTATTTCGGGGTTAAAAAAATTATTCCAATTCATCTTAAAACATTGAATCATTATAAGGGTATGAAAGATCTAAGTATTTACGAAGTGCCGATGGCTGCCTTTATTCAACCTGGAGAAAAAGAAGTTAAACATACTTTATTACAAAATATACCCACTGGAAAAACCGATCGTGATGTCGTCGGTGTGGTGCTTGGGAATCAATCATTTTGGAGTAAAAAAATCCATGGGAAAACATCTTCGAAAGAAAATGTAAAACTAGTCAGAAAATATTTTGGTGATTTATTGGGCGTAAAAGATCATATGCTATATCCGTCTCAAAGTTGGGCATTTGATGAAGGAATTTCAAAAGTAGATTTGTTTGAAACATTTGATCCGGATTTTGGATATATTCGGAAAAAAATGGAATCGAGCCAGCAATATTCTAATTCTGATTCTATTGATTTGATCATCTATTTTTCAGGTGAAGGGACAACTATAGACGGGGAGAAATGCCTAATTCCATTAGATGCCGACCAATATAGAGTTAGTTCATTTTATCCAGTCTCACAATTATATGCTGCCCTGAATGGGTTGAAAAAATTGGAATATGTTGGAAATATTACTCTTTTTATGGATGTTGACTTTAATAATCCATCATTTAGTTATACTCAAAAAACAGTAAGTAATGATAGTGCCATAGAAATAGAAGATGAACTGAATGAAAGTAAATTATCCGCTGAATTTCCGGAACAACTGTTACCGAATGCGTTAGCTCCACCTAAAGGAATTACGGTATTTTATGCTTCCAATCTTTCTCAAAAAACCTATAATCATGTTGATGAAAATAATGGACTTTTTACATACTATTTATTAAAAGGATTGAAAGGCGATGCGGATAATGGTGATAAAATTGTCACAGTTGAAGAAATATATAATTATGTGGCAAAAAACGTCTATGAAACAACATCCACATTATATGGCCCAAATCATCAGGTTCCATTACTTTTTGCAGACAATCCAAAGCAAGTATTATTCCGATTCCCTTAATAAAATAGCGACATAATCCTGTTTCTTTATTTTTCAGGTTCATTTAATTTCACCATGATGGTAAAGAAACTCTTAGCTAGCTTTATTCTCTTTTCAATGGTGGTTGGCCAAACTGTATCCATTTCTGGATTCGTGTTAAATGTAAAGGGTAAAGGAATAAAAAAATCAATTATTACTTTGACCACCATGGATGGCGAAGAAATCGCAACTGCCAAATCTGTGAAAAAAGGTGTTTTTATATTAGAAGAAATCATTCCGGCCAAATATATATTAACAGCGACACATAAAAAATCAGGCAAATCTCAAATCCAATTAGAACCAAATGCATCTGGTAATTCTGATATAACTAATTTAGAGTTGAAACTCTCGAAAGAAGAACCGGATTTAATAATTATTTCTTTTGGTGAAGTAGAATCAAGTAATAAGAATAACGGTGAGATAGAGTTTCCGAGTAATAATTCAGTTACATTTTCAGGAATGGTATTAAATAGTAAAGGGAAAGGCTTGAAAAAGGTTACCCTTACATTTGTTGATGAAGATGGAAATACTGTTTCAGAAACATCTACAAGTCGAAAGGGTGAATATTCTTTTTCTAACATAGTACCCAACATTTATACATTGGTTGTTTATCATCAAGAATTTGGAACTTTCAAACGAAAATTCATCACAGCTGAAGACGAAAATATATCCATTGAGAATTTTCAAATAACTTTACCGGATACCACGGATATGTTATGGATATATACTTTTGCTGGAGATGGTCCATTGTCGGAAGATCCTACTCTCTCAATTCAAACACCGCGAACAAAATCGAAAGTGGGTAAAATATTAGTCGAATGGGATGAGACTAAAAATGCCGACATATATGAATTATACGAAGATGACCAATTAATTTATGAAGGTGAATCTCCACGATATTTGATCGACGCTATTCCTGGCGAAACGCGTTGTTTTAAAGTTCGAGTCAAAGGGAATCAAGGGTTATATGGCCCATTTACTGAAAAATCATGTGGTAACAGTATCATTTCATCTCCCATGAATTTAACATCAGTTGATTCGCAAAATACAATTTCACTTCAGTGGCTACCCACTGAAGGCGCTATATCATATAACATTTATAGGGATGATAAATTATTGTTAAACGTATCCACTACATCCTTTATGGATGACAATTTATCCTATGGCACCCTGTATCAATATAAAGTGTCAGCAATAGATGCTTTTGGCACTGAAGGATTATTATCGCATCCGGTTCAAAGTAAAATACGCGATTCTATTCAAGCACCTTTATTATCATCACTGGAAAGTTCGGATGCTATTGTGTTAATATGGAATGAAATAGATCAGGCAAAAAAATATGTAATATACCGTGACGGTTTTAGAATGAAAGAAACCACTAAAACTACCTTTATTGATTCAACACAGGCTGGAACCAATTATTGTTATGAAGTCACGGCTATTGATGGTTTTAACATTGAAAGTATCGTGTCTAATCGCCACTGTGGAAAAGTTCTCGTGAAAGCACCAGAAGCCGTATTGGCTACAGGAGATGCAAAATCGATTCGTCTTTCCTGGGATGGAGTTCAGGGTGCAAAAAAGTATCATATTTACAAGTCATTACCGGGCGGAGATTTCAATTTATTATCTGAAACGAAAAAAACATTTCTAACAGAATATGAATTGGGATATGATGATTCACTTTGTTATACTATTTCGAGTGTGGACCAAGATGGATTCGAAAGTGATATGTCAGGCAAAGTGTGTGCTTCTACACTAGCCCCTCCAGAATTAAAAGTATTAAGTTTTGAATTGATTGAGCCATCGGATAATGGAGCATTAGATGCGCGAGAAGATGGGAAGATGCGTTTTTCAATTCAAAATATAGGAGAAAGTCCAGCGCATGAAATCACATTAACTGTGTATCCAGATGAATCTGGGGTTTCTTTATTAATTGTAGATACAGTTGCTGTTATTGATACCCTATATTCCGACGAAACAAAACAGATTGAGTTGGATGTATCTGCAAAATTAAAAATTGCCACAGCAGAAAGATCCTTTTCATTATATGCCACAGAACAAGATGGCTATCATTTAAAAGAACCGTATCCATTTTCCTTTCAAACGGTTGCGGTTATTCCGCCAAAAATCATACTCGCTGATTTTGCTATTTCTAATGAATTTGGTATCCATTATATCCCGAAAAATGAAATAGTCACTCTGACGGGTCGAATCCAAAATGTAGGCGAAGGCATGTCAGAAAGCATAAAGTTGACATTTTTAGAAAATCAATCATATTCCATTCCGAATTTCAATGGTATTTTAACAATTGACGATTTAAAGCCGGGTGCATATTCTGACTTCACAATTAATTTTTCAAGTGAACGCGATCATTTTACCATACCAATTACTTCAACAGATTACCTTGGTGTTGAACGTGAGCACATGATAGAATTAGAACTGATGAAACATTATAGAGGTCCAAAAGAATTAACATCCTATCCGATTGGAACAATGGTTGTTGATCCATATCCAGAAGAAATGAGTGAAGTTGATGTTGAAAGTCATATACCCATTGGAAAACGAAATTCAAATGCTTTAGCCATTGTTTTCGGAATTGAATCTTATGACGACGTTCATTTGCCGAATGTAGAATTTGCAAACCGAGATGTGAAATTTATGAGAACCTATCTTCAAAATACATTCGGTATGGATGATTATCAGGTCATACCATCGAAAATATGGCAAATGGAGGGTGGACCTACACTTGATGATTTAAACGCCACATTGGATCCGCACCAAGGTGACCTTCGCCACCGTATTGTAACGAGTAATAAATACTCTGGAGTAGAATCGTTAGATATTTATATTTATTTCAATGGATTAGGGAAACACTCAAATGGGAAACCCTACTTATTGCCAAAAGATGCAAATCCAAATAGAGAAGTTTCTCAATATGGTTTAGAAGAATTTTTAACACATTTATCCATGGTATCCGTTTTAAATACTGTTCGTTCTATTACAGTCATATTAGATATTAAATGGATTAATAAACCAAATGAAACAAATGGTGTGTGGGAATATCCTTATCTATCGGAAAAAGTATCTGTAATAGCCAGTTCAGGATTAAACCAAACTTCTGGTTATTATACAGATATGAAACATAGTTATTTTACTTATTCAGTTTTGAAAGGGTTGGGTGGATCTGCAGACGATGGAGACGGGAAAATAAGTATTTCTGAAATGTCCAAATATGTTCAAAAATCAATGGCGGAATTGAATCCATCACAAATGCCCCATATTATTAGCGTAGATGATGATCGAATTCTCGTTGAATATTATGGCGTAGAATAAATTAGAATTAGTTACAATATTGATTATTCAATTATAGCCTTATAATGAAACAAATATTTTCAACTCTTCTTATCATAGGTATGGCAGTAGGTTTTTTTATTTGGAAAGAATTTGATCGTATCAATCGAAAAGAATTCCAATTAAACCGAATAGCTGAACAAGAATTAATTGAGCAACAAAAGCTGAATCAAATAAGAGCGTTACAGCAAAAGAAAATTTCGAGTAATAGTAAACATCGGGTCCATGTCCTTCATGATAACAATCCTGAAACAAATACATATGCAATTATTTTAGATGGAAGTGGATCACGAGATCCTGACCCTGGTGATCATTTAACCTATGAATGGGTCCAGAAATCGGGAATACCAATACAACTGAAACCTCATGCAAATGCATCTGTTGTTTCTTTCGAAGGTTCTCCGGGTGAATATGTCTTTGAATTGACAATAGTAGATAATTATGGCGCAACGACAAAAAAAGTACAAACAGTTACAATAAACCCAGAACCAAATAAAAGTCCGTTGGTTGATATTAAAGTCAGAAAAGGAAAAGGAACGATTTAAGATTCATGGATAATTCTAGAAAGGAATGTGTTGTTGGTATTGATATCGGCGGAACGAATACAAAGTATGGAATAGTCAATAGAAGTGGAACTATTCTTTCAACAGGGAGTCTTCCCACGGATGCACATTTACCGTTTTCAGATTTTTCATCTCGCGTAACTTCAAAAATAATCCAAAAAATTAATCTTTTAGAATCGCCGCATCATTGTATGGCGGTGGGTATGGGTGTTCCAGATGGAAATTTCATGAATGGTATGATGCATGATCCACCTAATTTTTCTTGGACAAATGTTCCAATTGCTTCATCATTTTCTGAATTATTTAAATGTCCCGTCGTTATTACAAATGATGCAAACGCAGCCGCTATGGGTGAAGCGCGGTATGGTGAGGCGCAAGGCTTGGACCATTTTATAGAAATAACCTTAGGCACCGGACTTGGGAGTGGCCTGTTTGTAGATGGTACGGTTGTTTTAGGGCATTCGGGGCATGCGGGTGAAATGGGACATATTATTGTTGATTATGGCGGACGACAATGTGAATGTGGCTTATCTGGATGCTTAGAAATGTATGTATCTAATAAAGGTATAATGAGGACATTAAAAGAATGTTTAACAAAATATCCTAATTCATTACTCCATTCTATTCCAATGGAAGAATTAGGGGGAAAAGAGATTGATTTAGCTTTTGATCAAAATGATAGTGCTGCTATAGCTTGTTACGAATATACAGGTAAAATGTTGGGAAAAGGATTAGCCACTGCAGTTTCAATATTAAGCCCTGAAGCATTTATATTTTATGGTGGGTTTAGTAATGCGGGTGAGCGCCTATTAGCATCTACGAGAGAGTCTATGAATCATCATTTAATGGACGTATTTAAAGAAACGACCACTCTTAAAATTTCTAATATGAAGGAAGGAACAGGCGCTATCCTTGGAGCAACCGCCTTGGCTTGGGATGTGGCTGACGATAAAATAAAACTCAATTATTAAAAATGAGTCAAAGAATAGAATAAAATGAAAAAGCCCCAATTGTTATAGGGGCTTTTTTGTAGCGGCGCAGGGACTCGAACCCCGGACACCCGGATTATGATTCCGGTGCTCTAACCAGCTGAGCTACGCCGCCATCGTTTACTAAACTGTAAAAATTCAGCTCGGAAAATTAGGGTAAGCATTGAACCAAAACCAACTGAAAATATATTCTGACATTCGTGTCCGAATTAGTAAATTTAGGGGTATTTATTTAAACAATAAGGAGTTACTTCAATGTATCCAAACGTAGATGCTTTCATGGAAGATGTGAAAGCAAAGAACCCTGGGGAAAAAGAGTTCCATCAAGCGGTTCATGAAGTTGTGGAGTCTTTATGGGATTATTTACAAGATCATCCACATTACATTCAAACAAAAATCCTAGAAAGAATGGTTGAACCGGAACGTGTACTGATGTTTCGTGTGCCATGGAGAAATGATAGGGGCGAAGTTCAAATAAACCGCGGATTTAGAGTGGAATTCAATTCGGCCATAGGTCCATATAAAGGCGGCTTAAGATTTCATCCGTCAGTAAATCTTGGCATTCTAAAATTCTTAGGATTCGAACAAGTATTTAAAAACAGTTTAACCACATTACCGATGGGTGGTGGCAAAGGCGGGTCAGATTTTGATCCTAAAGGAAAGACAGATAATGAAGTGATGAACTTTTGCCAATCCTTTATGACAGAATTGAATCGTCATATTGGTGCTAACACAGATGTACCAGCAGGCGATATTGGTGTAGGTGGACGTGAAATTGGCTATTTATTTGGGCAATACAAACGTATCCGAAATGAATTTACTGGTGTCTTAACGGGGAAAGGATTGAATTGGGGTGGAAGCCTTATTCGTCCTGAAGCAACAGGTTATGGAACCGTTTATTTCACAAAAGAAATGTTAAAGAAAAAAGGCGATGATTTTAAAGGCAAAGTTGTGGCCATTTCCGGTTCAGGGAATGTCGCTCAGTATGCCGCAGAAAAAGTCATTGAATTAGGCGGAAAAGTTGTCACATTATCTGACTCTGCAGGATCGATCTATGATGAATCGGGTATTGATGAAGCTAAACTCGCGTGGGTCATGGATTTAAAGAATAACAAACGAGGTCGCATTAAAGAATATGTGGCAGAGTTTGGTGGAACCTATTTAGAAGGTCAACGTCCATGGTCTGTAAAATGTGATGTTGCTTTGCCTTGTGCGACTCAGAATGAAGTGAATGCCGAAGAAGCAGCAATGCTTGTTAAAAATGGTGTTATTGCAGTTGGAGAAGGTGCTAATATGCCAACAGAAGCAGATGCTGTCGATGTTTTCCAATCCAATGGTGTATTATTTGGACCCGGGAAAGCGGCTAATGCTGGCGGTGTAGCTGTTTCAGGTTTAGAAATGAGCCAAAATAGTATGCGCCTATCATGGACACGGAAAGAAGTAGATGATCGTCTTCATGTTATTATGAAAGATATTCACGAATCGTGTGTGAAATATGGTACAGAAGGTGATTCTGTTAATTATGTTAAAGGGGCGAACATTGCTGGTTTTATCAAGATAGCAGATTCTATGCTTGACCAAGGTGTTGTTTAACTTTTTAACTCAGTAAAATAAAAAAAGCGTTTTTGATTATTCAAAAACGCTTTTTTTTATTCTTTAAATTTAATGAATTAAATCCCGGTTGATTCCTCTTCATCCATAATTTCAATTTCGGGAGGGATTGGTTTATAAATCGTTCCAATTCCAGTCATTCCTTCTATAGCAATATGCATTGGGTGTTCCAATTTAATCCAATCAACATAAACCCCTTTTTGATGAATATGGGATGACTTGAGCCATTCATGATCAATGAAATCGCTTTTTGTTTTTGGGTCAATTGTAAAATACCCAATACGTAAACTAGTCAAGTTTTGAAAAAAGTGACTCCCGAATGATGGATCGATAGGCTGATCTTTTAATCCGACTTCAATAATGGCTTGTGCCTTGGAAATTTCTTCCCATTCCACAGGTATCCCAAGCCATGGATCAGCAGAACCCCATCGACCAGCGCCGATTAAGACATAATGGTTCGATTTAAATTGTTGGTTGAATTTTGCTATTTCACGAGCAATATCTTGTGTTTTTGCTGTATCAAATGTTTCAGGACGAACATAGATTATATCCGTTAAATCAGACATAAACCCGTCACCTAATGTAATATGGCTTTGGCAAAAGATATCTTTATGGGAAGTGGTAATTGTTGATGGCGATTGATTTCCAGTTATACCCATCGGTTTTATCTGTAATAAACAAAATTCGGCTTGTGTCGGATTACCTTTTTTGATATTTAGTGCAAATTCTAATTCAACAGGGCAACCCAATGAAGTTTGTGACACTTGGAGTAATTTTTCCAACATATCTGATAGAGGGATAAGTTTCCAATTTAAAATGGGTGCAAATGTTATGACGCGCGTCCCAGAATAACTGAGAGAATCCCTTAATATCTGGTCGTCACTGGCAATAACGCTTCCAACCCATTTAAGGACTCCATCATCTTCTGCAACGGATAATTCAAAGGATGATAAATCGGAAGTTTCACCTTGTGATTCTAAATCTAGGCCATAGAATTGGTTTTGAGAATTCTGTAGAGTTGATCGAACGGAATAAAATTGTGGAAGAATGCCAGGGTATTTCGGAGAAATTCTTAAGCACTTTTCACCATCCACAATTGTTCGACCAAATCCCAAGGCTAAATAAGCTACACCTTCGTCTCGTTTCATATATGAGACAGGATAATAGTTATAACTTTGTGCCACACCGCTAATGGTTGGATAAAATCGGTTCCCATGTTGCTGACCGGTGATTTCCATTATGATAACAGCCATTTTTTCTTCTTCAATTAGATGGTTCGTTTTTTCCATCAGAGATTTTGCATGTTGAAAAAATGTTGACGCAAAAACTTTTTTAATAGCAATATATAAATCATTTAACCGTATATGTATGTCGACTGCAGAATTCGGCAACATATATGTTTCATAAGCCCCAGCCAGTGGTTGATACTGAGAATCTTCTAATAAACTTGAAGATCGTACCGCAATCGGGGAATGGTTATTTTTTAAAAAGGATTCAAGTTTAATTCTTAAATCAATGGACAAATTGCTATTAAGGAAATACTTTAATACAACTTTATCAGATTTTGCTTTTAATGTTTTTTTCCATAAATGATTATCTTTCATGAATTGATCAAATTCATCTGTTCCAATAACAGCCGTTTTGGGGATTCGAATTTTGATTTGCGGGAATTCTTTATGAAGATTTGCTTCTTTTATCATGGATCTTGCAAAGGCTAAACCACGAGCTTTCCCCCCAAGCGATCCTCCGCATAATCGAAAGAAAGAGCCAGATTCGTCTGGGCGATTTATAGAATAATCTAATATTTGACTTTTTTTATTTTCTATAACAGGAGATTTTAGAGCCTTTAAAAGGTTTGTCTTCAATTCTTCACCCGTTTTGAAATCCTTAAGGTTCATGGCACGAATTCGAGATGCGAGCTGAAATTCAGTCCGTGCTGCTAACCAATTAGAAAAATGATTATATTGTCCATGATACAATAGGGATTGGACATTCGTTTTTTCAATGACTTTTATTAATTCGGGGATTGAAGAAGCAGATGCAATATTTCGGCCATTTTTTCCTCGAAAAATAAAGTCTCCAAATCCAAAATTAAATACCATAAACTCTCTTAATTCTTGCAATAAAGTGGGTGAATATTTATGTAAAAATTGTGCACCATATTTATTAGCTGTTTCTTTATTGTTTTTATCGGTAGAATGTAAAAGAACAGGAATTGTAGGCTCAATTTTCCGAACCCATTCTAAGAAATCAAAGCCTGCATCTGGATTTTCTTCTCCTTGTTTTAAAAATTGAATATCAGAAATAATTCCAATGGTATTATGTCTATATTTTTTAAAGAATTTTTGTGCAGTTTCAAAATTAGGCGTAAATAAGACTTTAGGTCTTCCTCTCATGTGGAGGAGTACTTTTGTGTTGTTTAAACTTTTATCAGCCAAATTCCGAATATGATATACGATTTCTCTATAGATCAAGGGTAATAAGGTAGAATACATTCTGGGGGAATCTTCGATTACAATAATCGCTCGAACATCTCCTTTTAAAATGTCTCTTTTTGCGTTGCGACGATCTTCGAAATATTTAATAATTGCAGGAAAAACAGCAGCATCACCCGACCAAATAAAAACACGATCAATTGATTTTGATGTAATTTGATCCGATAATTGTTTTAATTCAGATTCATCAAATAATAATAGAACGACTGGTTTTTTGGGATAAATCTCCTTAATCGCTTTTCCCAATGATATAGGGTCTTTGTCTTCAATCCTGAGCATCACAATGACTAAATCAAATTTACGTTTTTGGAGTAAACCTAATGCATCTGCTGCTGTAGATGCTTGGGTAACACGGGGAGCATAATTGAAATTCATACCGATATATTCGGTCAAAATTTGTTCTGTTAAACGACCATCTTCTTCAAGAATAAAGGCATCGTACGGACTTGAAACTAGTAGGATGTTATGAATCCGATTAATCATCAAATCTTGGAAATCAAATACTTGCTTTTTTAATTTATCGCTTATTTTCATATAGATAAGTTATTGCACATTTAAGATTATTAAAATTAGCATTAGATAATCCTAAGTACATCTTCATAATTTAAGGGATTGATATGACTGGAATTTCAACCATCATGAAGCCTTTTTCACCCTTTGGGTTAATGGCAATGGATTTAGTTTTCCCAAATCTCTGTTTATCTTGTGATGAACCTATCTTAAGATCTAAGCAAAGTTTGTGCGAATCTTGTTTGGGTAAGTTGCAATCTTTAAGCTCAAAACCTTCCATCGAACATTTGACGGTAAAAGATGGCGTCGATGAAGCGTTTGTAGGGTGGGCTTTTTCAGATGAATTGCGTGCTCCGATTCATTCACTTAAATATCAAGATAGAGCATTATTAGGTAAAGAACTGGGAAAAATGTTAGGCAACAAATCGTCAAAGATAAGCTGGATTGATTATTTAATTCCGGTTCCCTTACATGCCGTTAAAGAAAGGGATCGAGGTTACAATCAAGCTGATTGGATTGCGAAAGGATTAGGCGAGAAGTGGAATATTCCTGTAAAACGGAATATGATTTCTCGGATTAAACAAACAGAAACTCAAACGGCATTGAATCAAATTGAGCGACGAGAAAATATGAATAGTGCTTTTCATGTTCATAAAGATGTATCTGGTGCATCCATTGGAATTGTTGACGATGTTTTAACAACGGGATCAACTATTTCATCTATGGCTGTTGAATTAAAAAAAGCAGGTGCACAAAAAATAATTGCACTTACGGTGGCAACACCATTGGAGAAAAAACATGATTAGATCAATAAAATCATTTGATATAAAAGATAAAAATATTCTGATTCGAGTTGACTTTAATGTTCCTTTAAATGACCAAGGACACATAGAAGATAATTTTAGAATAAAAAGTGCTATCCCAACAATAAAATTCTGTTTGGAAGCGGGTGCATCCGTTGTACTTATGTCACATTTAGGGAGGCCCGGAGGCGAAGTGGATTCTGATTTAAGTTTAATTCCTATTGGTGAAGAATTAGCCGGTATTCTTGAAATGCCTATAAAATTTTCTCATGATCCGATATCAGAAGATGCGCACGATACATCTTTAGGACTAAAGCCAGGAGAAGTTCATTTACTCGAAAATTTAAGATTTAATGAAGGAGAAGAAGCGAATGATTATGATTTTTCTTCAAAACTCGCAAAACATGGACAAATTTTCATAAATGATGCATTCGGAACAGCTCACCGATCCCATGCATCTAATGTGGGTGTACCAGCCCAGTTCAAACATAAGGGTATTGGTTTATTAGTGGATCGTGAAATCCAATATTTGAGCGCAACAATTAAAAGACCCAAGCGACCACTCGTTTTGATTCTTGGTGGTGCAAAGATTGGTTCTAAACTGGGATTAATTGAATCTTTCTTAGATACCGCTGATTCAATTATTATTGGTGGAGGTATGGCATTTACCTTTTTAAAAGCGAAAGGATTTAATATCGGAAAATCTTTATTAGATGAATCGATGGTTTCTACAGCAGCAAGAATCATGAATACTGCACGGCAGAAAGAAATTCAACTCTTATTGCCAACGGATGTCATGTGTGGTAATAATTTGGATGCAGATGAACCGATAGGTCCATTTTCTATTCATGATATGCCATCGGATTTAATGGGATTAGATATTGGGCCAGAGACAATTGAGTCCTTCTCAACTGTGTGTACGCAAGGTGGGACGGCTGTATGGAATGGACCCATGGGCCTATTTGAGATTAATGGATTCGGAACGGGCACAATGAGAATAGCAGAAGCACTTGAAACTTTAGTAGAAAATGAAGGAACGGCTATCGTTGGCGGCGGCGATTCTGCGGCGGCTGTTAAAAAATATGGGTTATCGGAAAGTATGTCCCATGTTTCAACTGGAGGCGGAGCTTCCTTAGAATTATTAAGTGGGAAATCGCTACCTGCTTTACAAATATTGGAGTAAAAAATGGAAAAATACCCTATAGTTGCTGGAAATTGGAAAATGCATAAAACAACGACAGAAGGAATATCCTTCGTCCAAGAAACGGTAAATATGCTTTTGGATATCGAAAAAGTGACAATTATATTCGGCCCGCCTTTTACGGCGCTTTTTGACTTGGATGTTAAATCCCCATTTTATTTGGGGGCTCAAAATTGCCATTGGGAATCTCATGGAGCATTCACAGGTGAAATATCTACGGATATGCTTGTTGATTGTGGCGTGGATTATGTGATTGTGGGTCATTCGGAAAGACGACATGTATTTCATGAAACGGATGATTGGATTAATCGTAAAGTTCATGCAGTCTTGAATGCTGGTATGACGCCTATCTTGTGTATTGGAGAAAAATTAGAAGATAGAGAATCAAATGAGACTCAATCTGTTTTAAATTCTCAATTAATGCAGGGATTAAAAGGAATCGATTCTTTGGAAAATATTGTATTGGCTTACGAACCCGTTTGGGCAATTGGTACGGGTAAAACTGCATCGGTGGCTCAAGTTGATGAAACTCACAATACGATTAGAGAAGAATTGAAAAAAGTTTATTCAGAAAAGGAAAGTAATACAGTTCCCATTCTTTATGGAGGGTCTGTTAATCCAGGAAATGCAACTGAACTTATTTCGGTTGAAGGAGTGGATGGCTTTCTCATTGGTGGTGCAAGTTTAACATCTGCACCCTTTACAGAAATTGCAAGGAAAGTTGAACAACATATGAAGGAAAAATCATGATAGGATTTCTAATTATTTTACACGCAATCGTTAGTTTATTGCTCATTACGGTTATTTTAATGCAAGCGAGTCAAGGTGGAGGCTTATCCGGTACTATTGCGGGACAGGCAACATCGTCGATTCTAGGTGGCCAAGGGGCTGCGACAGCATTGAGTCGTATTACCACGTGGCTCGGAGGCGCCTTTTTAGCAATAGCTGTAGTCATTAGTATGATATCGGGTCCAGCAGCAACATCTGGGTCCTCCTTGATCAAGCAGGAAGCGGATAATGCGCCAGCTGTGCAGGGAACGGAGCTAGAGATTCCGACCGTTGATCCGACGCTTGAGAGTCCTTCCGCCGACCAATAAAAATTATATGCCGAAGTGGTGGAATTGGTAGACACGCATGCTTGAGGGGCATGTGGGGGAAACCCTGTGCCGGTTCGAGTCCGGCCTTCGGTACCAAAAATAATAAAAGGGCAACATCGTTGCCCTTTTATTATTTGTAGCCCTAGATTACCAATCTATGTTTGCACTGAATAAAAAGATTATCTTTCTACTTATTTTTCTGACCGCCATTCCTGTCGTTGCGCAAGATATAACTATTTTCTTTTTAAAAAATGGATCTATTGTTCAGGGTGAAGTATTGGATGAAAATAAACGACGAGTCTTTTTAAAGACAGAGGAAGGAATCCTTAAGATTGAACCGAGAGATGTCATTGGACGAGAAAGTCATGCAAATGAGGGTGATTTAACTTATTTGTTTGAAAAAGTAGATTATGTCCGTGACCATATGGAGCATTTGAGCGGTCGAATGAAACTGTGGTCAGATTCGTTAGATCTTAATTTAGAAAACCTTTTAGATATGATTCATAATTTGGAATCGATACAGTATGAATATGAAATTGATTTTTTAAGATTAAAGAGTAAATCAAAGATTCAATCAAAAGATATCGTTAATCTGAAACACAAAATGGATCACTCCAATAAGAAACAACAAAAATTGCAATTAATATTGGAACATACGGTTGATTCCCTGAATACACTTTCTGACAATTATTTAATCCTTCAAAAAAAAGTTGACTTAATATCGAACCAAAACACAATTCTAACTGGAACTGTGACCAATTTAATTGATGATATTCGTGATATTAGAAGAGCGAATTTAGATAATAGGAATCATATTGATATTTTAACAGGTTCACTCGCAGATCTTATTCGTACAATGGATTTAGTTCAAAATAAGTTAAATGTGCAAGATTCATTGTTTGAGTTAAGTTTTAGCAAAATAGATAATAATATGAATAACCTAATTAATCTTACGGATAAAACAGAGTTAAGCCAGGCCGAATTAACTATTTCTCTTGAAAAACAGTCTGTAGAGAGCATAACTGGTTTTGATAAAATGAATAAAAAATTATCCAACAATAAGCAATCGTTTTCTAAGGAAATAAGTGACTTAAAAAGTACAATTGAAAAAATGGGTAATCGATTATCAAAGTTGGAGAAGGAACTTACTGCTCCGTAACCGTTTCCTAGTGGAAATGATGATGCAGATATATTAACTTGCGGGCTCGAAAAAACCAAATTCACTTAAAGACAAAAATAGATATAGAAAAATTATGAAATTATTAAAAACCTTTTTATCGCTAACCCTTATTCTTACATCTCTCATATTGGCTCAAGATCCTGAAGCATTATTACAAACGGCTGAGACTCAAATGGCTTCCGGCGATTTTGAAGGAGCAGAAGCATCATTAAAGCAATCACTTGGTGTGGACCCTTCATTTGCACCGGCACACATTGGTTTATCCAAATTGGCTTTGCATAAAGGAGATTTAAAAAAAGCGAACGAACATTCTAATACAGCTGTTCAAATGGATGAAGATTTTCGTGATTGGTCCAAACAATTAGATGGCATTCGTATTGGGATACAAAATGGAACACAAGCAGTAGAACGTGGCCAATTTCCTGAAGCCGTCAATGAATTTGAAAAAATATTAGGCAATTTTCCGTATTTTTCTGAAGCTTATTTTTATATTGGTCTAACCAAATTTCGAGCTAAAGATATGGATGGTGCAGCATCAAATTGGGGCAAAGCATTAGAGTTATACCCGAATCATCGGAAGGCCAGAAAAGGTCTAAATAATATTACAAAACAATATTTGAATAATGGGAATAAAGCTTATAAAACCGGAAATCTTGATAAAGCTTTGACTTATTACCATCAGGCTTTAAAGTATGATGATTCATTTTACTTGGCCTATTTCCAAATCGGTGTTATTGAGAAGAAACAGGGCAACTCTGATCGCGCCATTGAAAATTTCCTTAAAGTCTTAGAACTGAAACCAGAATATGCGAAAGCGTGGTTTACATTGGGTGTCGCTTATGAAGTTGACAATAAGTTAAGTGAAGCTACCAATGCATACTTAAAAGCAATTGAGATTAATGTTGGATATACAAAGGCTTACGGGAATCTTGCTAAAATATATACGGACGATGAAAAGTATGATCAAGCGTTAGACCTTTTAAAAACAGCCATACAAATTGATCCGGATTATGCTGATGGTTATATGAGAATGGGTCTTGTGCATGCAAAACAGGGTAACTCTGAAGATGCCATTTCAAATCTTGAAATAGCGACATCCTTAAATGAAAGAAATTACAATTTATGGTTTACATTGGCGGAACAATATAACTTAGCAGGAAAATGGGATGATGCGATTAATGCGGCTTTAAAATGTAAGGATCTTAAAAAATCTTTTGGTGGATCTTGGTATGAAATGGGTGTGGGTGAAATGGGCAAAAAGAATAGAATGCGTGCTAAAAAATATTTTGAAGAAGCTCGGAAAGATCGAAATTGGCGAAAATTAGCAGAACGAAAAATCGATGAAATTAATAACCCTGCAAAATATCAGAAATAAATGATTTCTTCTACATCTCAAATTCAAGGTGTTGTATTTGATCTAGATAATACACTTCTTGATTTCATGAAAATGAAAGAATTTGCTGTTAAGTCTGCAATCAAGGGAATGATTGAAGCAGGTATGATTTTAGACGAAGAAAAATCATATGATGACATAATTGATATTTACAATGAATTTGGTTGGGAAAACCAAAAAGTATTTAATGTATTTCTTGAACAGACAATTGGAAAAGTTGATAATAAATTTTTAGCTGCTGGTATTGTGGCTTACCGAAGAGCAAGAGAAGCAAATTTAATGGTTTACCCCAATGTGAATCGAACATTAATGGCTCTTGCAAAAAGAGGCATAAAATTAGCCGTTGTTTCGGATGCGCCTAGTAGAGAAGCATGGATGCGAATATATTATCTCAATTTGTATCACTTTTTTGATGTTGTTGTTACTTTTGACGATAGTGGCGAACGAAAGCCTTCTTCAAAGCCATTCGAATTGGCTTTATCGAGTATGGATATTAAGGCAGAAAAAACCATTATGATTGGTGATTGGCCCGAAAGAGATGTGGTTGGCGCTCAGCAAATTGGTATGAAAACAGCTTTTGCTAAATATGGTGATACCTTTGGAACAAAAATTTCTGGCGCAGACTGGGATTTGAATGATATTTATGAATTGGTTTCTATAATAGATAAGTTAAACGGAAGTGCCTGAAATATTCATCGGGACTGATATTGTTTCAGTCCAACGCATTAAAAAAGTTTTGCAGCGACATGGCGATCGTTTCCAAAATAAAACGTACACTATAACCGAAATACAATATTGCCAATCCAAAGCGAATCCCGAAATACATTATTCTGGAAGATTTGCAGCCAAAGAAGCTATACAAAAGGCAATTTATTCATCTGGACATAAAGATATAATTCCCTTTAATAAAATTGAAATTATTTCTGGAAAAGATGGTGAACCGTTGGTTCAATTGTTATTCCCCATATCGGGCCATTGCAAAGTCAGTATTTCTCATACCGCAGATACAGCCATCGCATTTGCGCATTTTATTCCGGAAAAATGACAAACCTGTTAACAAAAGAGCAAGCACGACAGCTAGATTATTATTCCATGAAAGTTATGGGTATTCCCGGAATCCAGCTCATGGGAAATGCTGGCAATAAAGTTGCGAACTCTGCGCGAAAACTTGTTTCAAATTTACATAATCCTTCCATCTTCATTATTTGTGGCAAAGGGAATAATGGAGGTGATGGATTTGCAACTGCCCTAAAATTAAACGAATGGGGATTTCAAATCCATGTGCATTCTATTCCAGATGCTCTAGAAATAAAAGGTGATGCGTCCCATTATTTTGAATTATGCAATGAAAAGGATATCTTTATTACACATGGTTTGGAGATTCCAACTATTGAGAATCCAGATTTAATTATAGACGCTATTTTAGGTACGGGAATACAATTACCGATTCGCTCAGAATTATTTTCAATCATTGAATGGATAAATCAGGTCAATAGCCAAGTGTTATCTGTGGATATTCCTTCCGGTTTAGATGGAAACAATGGCCAGATTGACCCTATGGCAGTTGATGCGAATGAAACGATAACGATGGGTTACCAAAAAGTAGGTATGACATTGAGTGAAGGCCCTTCAAAATGTGGGAACATAGTCGTCGCGGATATTGGATTTCCATCTTTAAAAAATGTTCAATTAGAAGGAAGGTTGTGGACTCTTTTTGATGAAAAAAACGCTTATCATTTATTAAAACCACCTCATAGAAATACATATAAACACCGTCAAGGGAAAGTACTTATTCTTGCAGGATCAATAGGCATGACGGGTGCAGCTATTCTTTCTACTATGGCTGCAATGCGAACGGGAGCAGGTTTAACAATTACATGCGCTCCAGCTTCATTAAATGCAGTATATGAAAAACATATTCTTGAGGGAATGACATTATCATTAGATGATGATGGGAAAGGATATTTTACCTTAAAGCATTATGCGAAAATAAAGGAAAAAATAGAGTGGGCTGATGCGGTCATTATTGGTCCAGGTTTGGGGTCCCATCCAGATACAATTGACCTAGTAAGCCAAATATTAAAAGAATCAACTAAACCCATTATTTTAGATGCAGATGGGTTGCGTTGTTTTCATAAAAATGCTTTATCGCTAAATGAAATAAATACTCCCATCATTGTAACACCCCATTTAGGTGAATTATCTCAATTGCTGAATAAGGATTTAAAATTAATTCAAGAAAATCCTATGGTTTATGCAGATGAATGGATGAAGAAATATACAGGAATTGCCGTCATTAAATCAGTACCAGCAACAACATTTTGTCGTAATAAAGCTATTATGAATATTTCTGGACATTCAGGATTAGCCAGTGCAGGAACAGGTGATGTTTTAAGTGGAATGATAGGTAGCTTTGTCGCTCAAGGATTGTCCCA
The DNA here is from genome assembly GCA_016784605.1 of Fidelibacterota bacterium. Lineage (GTDB taxonomy): Bacteria > Fidelibacterota > Marinisomatia > Marinisomatales > UBA1611 > JABHGY01. The sequence continues at coordinate 50,681 of JADHUI010000013.1, forward strand.
TGAAGATGCTGCACAATTAGGTGTATTTATTCATGGAAAAACCGCTGATTCATTATTATCTAAAAAAGGGTATCGTGGATTATTAGCATCCGATTTATTGGATGAAATCCCAAATACAATTAAAGTATATGAAGTTGTATAGAATTGGAGTTGTCCTTTATATGGGCATTATAATTATTGCATCAAGTATACCGGGAAATGCTTATCCTAAAGTCGATATTTTGAATGCAGATAAAATTGTCCATACCATCGAATATGGCATTTTAGGTTTTCTTTTAATAAAAGCGTTCCCTTGTGATTGGGGATTCCATTTAATTGGTCTTATTTTCTTAGGGTGTTTATTTGGGGTATTTGATGAATGGTACCAACAATTCACTCCAGGTCGTTTCCCCAGTATGTGGGATGCTATTGCAGACGCATTCGGTATCCTAATTGGCGTTATTATACCAAAATCCGTTAGAAAAATAAAAGAATGATAAATCAACTATCTATTAAAAATTATGCTATAATTGATGAAATGGATCTACCTTTTCATTCGGGTCTAACAGTTGTAACGGGTGAAACGGGTTCAGGTAAATCGATTCTATTACAAGCGTTAAGTGTGGCTCTGGGCGGAAAAACGTCAAAAATTATGGTACGTAGCCACCAATCGAGAGCGGTAGTTGAAGCCTCATCAGATCAAGGGGATTTTAGACGAATTATAACAACGAATGGTCATCAAAAAGCTTTTATCAATGATGAGCCTACACCGATAGATAATTTTCGAAATCAAACGCAATATTTAGCAGATTTTCATGGTCAACATGAACAACAAGTCATCTTGAGAAAAGAGTCCCATATTGATTATTTAGATCGATTTGGAAATTTGGAATCGGATAGTTTAATAGTGCAGGATATTTACCATTCATTACAATTAAAAAGAAAACAATTAAATACGGCTATTTTATCTTCGCACGAACGCAAAGACCGTTTACAACTTATTCAATTCCAACTTCAAGAAATTCAAGCCGTGAATCCTGAAATTGGAGAAGATATTTCACTGGACAATTCCTATCGAAAGATGATTCATCAAGAAGAAATTTTAACATCATTGCAAACAATGGATCGTCAGCTATCTCAAAATTCGGAATCGATCCAAAATCAGTTAGCGAGTGTTAAAAATCAAATTGAAAAATTATGTAAATATGATAGCCAATTGGGAACATTGGCTGATACGATTGACAGCGCTCTCATCTCAGTTCAAGATGTTTCATCCGGGATTGGTGATTATTTAATTAAACTTGATCATGATCCAAGTCAATTAGCTGAAGTGCAAGATCGTCTTCAAGCTGTTGAAGGATTGAAAAGAAAATATGGGGGCCAATTAGAATTAGTCCTCCAGAAAAAAGTGGATATTGAACAAGAAATTGAATCACTGCATTCTGCAAACCAATCAGTAGGAAGTTTGCAGTTGGAGATTGATGAACTAGAAGATAAATATCGAACAAAGGCGATATTTCTTCATGATAAACGTATCATTATGGCGAAAAAGTTGGCTAAAGATGTTGTAGCGATTATGGAAAATTTAAATATGCCCCATGCTCGTTTTGAAGCACGCGTGGCATTGGCGCCAACAAAAGAATCATTTATAAGTGTTGATGATAAAAATGTTAACACTTATCCAAAAGGAATCGACCAAGTGGAATTTTACTTAAGTGCCAATCCAGGTGAACAATTAAAGCCTTTAACGAATATTGCATCTGGAGGTGAAACTTCTAGAATTATGCTGGCGTTTAAAACGGTATTTCAGAAAAAAGACATGGTCGAAACATTGATATTTGATGAAATTGATACAGGGATTTCAGGAGAAACAGCAGAAAAAGTTGCTGACTGTTTGAAAGAATTAGCATCAGATAAACAAGTGTTTTGTATCTCTCATTTACCCCAAATTACACGTAAGGCAGATTATCATTTACATGTTAAAAAATCTGTAAACAATAATCAAACGTTTGTTTCGGCTAGTTATTTAGATCGAAATCAAAGTGAAGGCATTTTAAAACAATTTTTTAATTCACAAACATAAGATACTATGGATAAAATAATTATAAACGGCGGAAAACCTTTAGAAGGTTCCGTTGAAATTAGTGGCGCAAAAAATGCAGTATTGCCCATCATGGCTGCAGCATTAATGGCCAATGGTATATCTACAATTACACGTGTCCCAGATTTAAGAGATACTCGAACCATGATCCGATTGATGGAAATAATTGGTGCAAAAGTTTCTTTTCATGAAGGCACATTAACCATTGATGGTTCATCTGTAAATAATCCGGAAGCGCCCTATGATTTAGTTAAAACAATGCGGGCTTCATTTTACGTATTGGGTCCATTGATTGCTCGGTTTGGTGAAGTGAAAGTGTCACTTCCAGGTGGGTGCGCTTGGGGACCTAGACCGGTTGATTATCATTTAAAAGGATTAGAAGAATTAGGGGCAAAAGTCACTTTAGATAGTGGATATATTTTAGCAGAATCAAAAAAATTGCAAGGGAAAACGATTCGCTTCGAATATCCAAGCGTTGGAGCAACAGGCAATATTGCCATGGCTGCAGTAACGGCTAACGGAACAACCATTATTGAAAATGCTGCACGTGAACCTGAAATTGAACAATTATGTATTTTCTTAAACAAAATGGGAGCTGATATATCAGGCGTTGGAACAGACGAATTAATTATTAAAGGTGTTACACAACTCGAACCTGCTGATATTGAAGTGATTCCTGATAGAGTTGAAGCGGGAACATTTCTTATGGCCGGCGCTGCGTTAGGGGAAGTCACAATAGAAAATATTGTACCAACGCACTTAAGAACCGTTCTTATCAAATTAGAAGAAACCGGTGCCAAGGTACACACAAAACAAAATTCAATCACTGTGACTCGTCCTGATAAAATATTACCCGTAGATATGACAACAGCCGTCTTTCCGGGTTTCCCCACCGATTTACAAGCTCAATGGATTGCTTTAATGATGGTTGCAGACGGATCATCCGTAGTGACGGATACGGTTTATCATGATCGATTTAGTCATGTGCCAGAATTGAGTCGCCTTGGAGCCAATATCCATGTTGAAAATAATGTGGCTATTATTCGTGGAGTGAAAAAACTCGTTGGAGCCCCTGTCATGTCAACAGATATTCGAGCGAGCGCTTCTTTGATTAATGGCGGTTTAATGGCTCATGGGAAAACAGAAGTAAGTCGTATTTATCATATTGATCGTGGTTATGAACGGATTGAAGAAAAATTCAGGTCACTTGGTGCAGATATTTCCAGAAAAAATGAATCTTGATTTCGTGCTTTTTATAAACCAAAAAAGATGTAATTTTTCACAATTATTAGTGATGGTTTAAAGATGAGAATTGTTATTATAGGCGGTGGTGAAGTTGGCTTCCATGTGGCAAAAGCCCTAAGTGAAGAAAATTTTGATATTACCGTAATAGATATTTCACCCGAAAAATGTAGGCGTGCGTCTGAAACCCTTGATGTCATTGTGGTAGAAGGGAATGGAGCCAGTCCAAAAACACTTGTTGAAGCAAATGTTAGCGACGCGGATTATGTTTTATGTCTAACGCGAGTCGATGAAGTAAACTTGATTGCTTCCCAACAAGCACATGAATTGGGTGCGACAAAAATTATTGCTCGCCTACGAAATCAGCAATATACTACACGACATTCAATTATTAGGCCCGAAAAATTCGGTGTTGATTTAGTCATACATCCTGAACGTGCCGCCACCGAAGAAATTATTCGTCTTATCCATCATCCTTATGCTGTTCAAGCAATGGATTTTGAAAGTGGCCGATTAAAAATGCTCGGTATTCATATGGATAAAACATGTGCCAATTTTTTAAATCGTCCTTTGGGAGAGATTGCAGCAGATAATCACCACTTTAAATTTGGTGTAATTGCTGTTTTAAGAAATGGTGAAACACACGTTCCGTGGGCAGATTTCAAATTTGAAATGGGTGACTGTGTTTATTTTATTGTTAAGTCAGAAGATGAACCGAACTTGCTTGGAATGTTATGTATAGAAGCAAGAGAAGTCAAAAGAGTTATGATTCTTGGCGGGAGCAAAATTGGTCGTTCATTAGCTGAAGAATTAAAAGATACTTATTCTGTTCGATTGATTGAAGAAAATCGTAAAAAAGCCGAATTTATTGCGCATACAATTGACGATATTATGGTGGTTATTGGAGATGGTACAGATATTGAATTCCTAAAAGCTGAAAATATTCAAGATGTAGATAGTTATATTGCTGTGACGGAAAATGAAAAAACAAATTTGATTGCTGGATTATTAGCTCATCATATGGGTGCCGGCCAAACCATTACTCATGTTACAAAAACAGAATATATACCCACAATTCAAGAAATTGGCATTGTATCTGTCATCAGTAAAAATTTATCAACTGTTAATTCCATTTTACGAGAAATGCATAGCGATATTTCAAATGCCAGTGTTACAACATTTGAAGAAATTGATGTAGATGTAATTGAATTTCAGCCAGAGAAAGGATCGCGTGTCGTTGAAGCACCCTTGCGTGATTTAGATTTCCCAGCAGATAGTATTGTTGGAATGATTAATCATCATGGTAAATTAATTCTTGCTCGTGGAGATTCACAATTGACCGTTGACGATATTGCATTCGTCTTTTCAAAACCAAACGCCATACCAAAACTCAAAAAACTCTTTTCAGCATGAAATCTAAAACACTCCTAAATATTCTGGGAGCTGTCCTAGCTTTTATGGGCATTACAATGGTGGTGCCTATTTTATTATCATTTCTATATGGCGAATCCGATTTTTGGGGATTTGTTTATTCTTCGGCTATTTGTATCTCTATTGGACTCCCAATGTGGTATTTTACTCGTACGAATCGTTCATTAACAAATCGTGATGGGTTTGCAATTGTTACCTTCTCATGGATTATGACTGCATTAGCAGGATCATTACCTTTTTATTTAAGTGGAGCCATCCCGGATTTTACTAATGCATTTTTTGAATCTATGTCTGGAGTTACAACGACCGGTGCGTCCATTCTAGGTAATGCGGAAGTGATGCCCCATTTACCGAATGGAATTGAAAGTTTACCACATGGAATATTATTTTGGCGTTCATTTATCCAGTGGATAGGCGGAATGGGAATTGTGGTATTCTATATCGCTATTTTGCCTTTATTAGGTGTGGGTGGTGTTCAATTATTTAAGGCTGAAGTGCCAGGACCTGTCGCAGATAAAATTACTCCACGTGTTCGTGAAACGGCCAAATACCTTTGGTTGGTTTATACTGGTTTTACTCTTGCTGAAGTGATTGCACTTATGATAGCAGGCATGCCCATTTTTGATGCTGTTTGTCACTCATTAACGACAATGCCAACAGGTGGATTTTCAACAAAAAATGCCAGCATTGGATTTTATGATAATTCTGCCATACACTACATAATTACATTTTTTATGTTTGTAGCTGGTGTGAATTTTAGCCTCCATTTTAAAGCAATTGCAGGAGACGTTAAGGGATATTTTCGAGATAAAGAATTTTTGACTTATTTGAGTATAGTTGTGGGTATTTCCATTATTATCTTTATTTCTCTCGTTTTTCAAGGCGGTGCCTTATCGCAAATAAATGTACGAGATTCTATTTTCCAGACTGTTTCTATTTTAACAACAACAGGGTTTGGTTCACCCGATTATGAATTATGGCCATATTTTGTTCAAATAATATTATTGGTTTTAATGTTTGTTGGTGGAATGGGAGGATCAACAGGGGGCGGAATGAAAGTCATTCGCTGTATGTTATTAGGGAAATATGCAACTCATGAAACAAGACGAATGCTCCATTCGCGTGCCATAATTCCAGTTAGGATAGGGAAACACCATGTGAATGAAGATGTGGTTCAAAATACATTAGGATTTTTCTTATTTTTTATAACTGCTTTTGTAATCACATCCATTTTATTAACGATGTTAGGTGTAGATATTGAATCAGCGATTGGCGCTGCAGCATCTGCTATGGGTAATATTGGTCCAGGTTTGGCTCAATTTGGTCCAACAGATAATTATGCATTATTACCCGATTTAGGAAAATGGATACTAACGTTTTGCATGTTATTGGGTCGATTAGAAATATTTACAGTTATGGTTCTATTTAGCCGAACCTTTTGGAAATAATTGGGGGGAAATATGAATTTTATTCAAACATCCGTTCATGATAGAGTTGCGGCAGTAACCGTCGATAGACCGGATGCATTAAATGCAATGAACCCATCCGTATTGAAGGAATTAACCACTCATATACAATCGGCAATAGATAACACCGATGTTCGAGTCATTGTATTAACAGGAAGGGGTGATAAAGCTTTTATTGCCGGTGCAGATATAAAAGAAATGTCTCAAATGTCAACAAAGGAAGCATATTCTTTTGGTCAATTAGGGAAAAAACTAGCTGATACCATTGAACAATCGCCTAAACCAGTGATTGCAGCTGTGAATGGATTTGCATTAGGGGGTGGATGTGAAATTAGTTTAGCTTGTCATTTTCGATTTGCTTCTGAAAAGGCTAAATTTGCTCAACCCGAAGTTAAATTAGGAATCATCCCAGGTTGGGGAGGCACTCAGCGTCTTCCTCGAATAGTAGGAAAAGGGATAGCGACTGAACTCATTATTGGCGGACATATGATTGATGCAAAGGAAGCGCATAGAATTGGGCTCGTAAACCGTGTCTTTTCCAGTGATGCCCTTTTAGAAGAAACGAATGCTTTTGCACAATTAATCATTAAAAATGGACCCCAAGCTATTGCAGAATCATTAAGGTGTATTAACGAATCATCCAATAGAACATTGTCTGATGGATTGTCTCATGAAGTGAATTCTTTCGCACAATTATTTTCGACAGAAGAAACGAAAGAAGGGTTGACGGCCTTTGTAGAAAAACGTCCAGCACACTTTAGATAATACATTGTGAAAAGAACGGTCATTTTGGCGATTGGAGCCTTTAACTATATTTTAAGTAAGACAGGAAATATGTTGCTTCGATATAAACCAGATGAAGTTGTTGCAATTATTGATCCCACTAAAGCTGGAGAAACATCGGATAGTGTATTAGGATATGGTGGACAAGTACCTGTTGTTTCCAATTTTAAAGAATCACTCCCTTTTAACCCGAATGCTCTTGTCATTGGAAATGCGCCACAAGGGGGAATTATCCATGAGGCATATCGTCATGAAATAAATCAAGCCATTGACGCAAAATGCGACATTTATAGCGGGATGCATGTTTTTTTAAATGATGATCCATCTTTTTCAAAATTAGCTCAAATCAATCAAGTCTCTTTGGTGGATTTACGTCGCCCGCCCAAACAAAATCATTTCCCAAAAGGATTGTGGAAAAACCGATCTTATCCTGTGATGCTCATTGTGGGGACTGATTGTGATACGGGTAAAATGACTACAGCATGGGAAATCAAAACTCGACTGAAAGATTATGGGAAAAAGGTTTCCTTCTTAGGCACAGGGCAAACGGGCATTCTCCTTGGTGAATCAGGCGTTCCTATTGATGCCATAGTGTCTGATTTTATGGCTGGGGAAGTTGAATATCATATGGATCAAATCAGCCAAGAATCGGATTTAGTCGTTGTTGAAGGTCAGGGTGCTATTAGCAATTATGCCTATTCTGGCGTTACACTTGGGCTTTTACATGGAACCATGCCCGATTTTATGATTATGACACATGATCCCGGGAGAGATTTGGATGTTTTAGATTACCCAATGCCAGATATACAAGAAATGATGGATTTACACATTGAGCTATTAAAACCATTTAAGCATTCCACCTTTTTAGGCATAAATCTATTGACGCATAAACTGGATGAATCATCTGCATTAAACATGATTCAAGCATGTGAGGAAAAATACCAATTACCGTGCACAGATTTAGTTCGGTTTGGAAATAGACATTTACTTGAAAAAATTGAAATCGCATTAAATCAATGGACTTAACCTTTAAACAATTTAGAATCCAGTGTACACATCCCTTTGGTATATCCAGGAGTACACATGACTTTTATGATATTACTTTTGTCTATTTGGAGCAAGAGGGTATTATTGGACGTGGGGAAGCCGCTCCTTCCAAAAGATATGGTGAATATCCAAATCACGTTGTAGATCAACTGAAGAAAATAAATCATATTCCACCGTTTAATACTGCTGTAGAAGGTGATACATGGTTTATGTCTCAATCCCATGGAATTAAGTCTCTCGAAGCGGCATTAAGTATGGCATGGTTAGATTGGTGGACGCAGAAAAATGATCAACCATTATACGAATATTTTGGAGCGGATCCCACGCATCAACTGGCTACATCCTTCACCATTGCCATTGGCGATTTAAATCTTATACCTGATAAAATTGAAGAAGCATCTCCTTATTCGATTATAAAAGTAAAATTAGGCGTCAATGAATTGGAAGATAAAGACATCATTCGCCGTATTAGAAAAGAAACGGATAAAGTTATTCGCGTTGATGCAAATGAAGGATGGGATTTAGAGACAGGAGAAAGAATGTGCCATTGGCTTGCGGATCAAAACGTTGAATTTGTAGAACAGCCGTTTAAAGCAGACAATTTGGGGGACACAGCCCTTTTAAAGCACAAGTCACCCTTACCCATTATTGCAGATGAGAATAGCATGCATTCGGGAGATATAGAGCCTATTGCACATGCCTTCCATGGAATCAATATAAAATTGATGAAATGTGGCAGTTTATTAGATGCAGAAAAAATGATTCAACTTGCACGAAAATACGATTTAAAAATTATGTTGGGGTGTATGGTAGAATCATCTGTGGGCATTACAGCAGCGTCTCATTTATCGCCGTTAGTTGATTATGCAGATTTAGATGGAAATTTATTAATTAATAATGACCCATACGCTGGCGTTAAAATTCACAATGGGAAAATCATTCTTCCTGAAAGCCCGGGATTGGGAATGTCATTAAATTCCGATATTGAAAACCTTTTATAAGGAACATACATGAAAATACTAGGCATTGAACATATTGGTGTTGCTGTTGAAGATTGCGCACAGGATGCACCCTTTTGGAATCATATTTTAGGGATAAATAAAACAGGATCAGAAACGGTTGAAGACCAAGGTGTAAAAACGGATATTTTTGATACGGGAAAGGGCAAAATAGAATTATTGGAAGCATTGGATGATGCATCTCCCATTGCAAAATTTGTGATTAAAAAAGGATCTGGGATGCATCATGTATGCCTTCAGGTAGAAGATATAACTTCAGCAATAAAAGAATTAAAAGAAAATAATATACAAACGATTGGCGATCATTATACCTCTGGGGCTGAAGGGTATAAAATCATATTTATTCACCCTAAATCCACAGGGGGTGTATTAGTTGAATTGGCAGAAAAGCCATAGGCTATTCATGAGAAGGCGTGACTATTCATCAGGTGATCATGGACAAATTGAAACGATTGCTTTTCAATCTGAAGTCGGATATTTAGGTATAATCGATCATAATCATATTCCGCGAACCGTTCCATTAAACTTTATTTATATGGATGAATCGGTATTTTTTCATGGAGCGGATGAAGGAGAAAAATTCGATTTCTTTTCAACAAATCCCAATGTTTCTTTTAGTCTTGTAAAACCCTATTCCATGATTCCATCTTATTGGGTTGCTAGAGGTTATGCATGTCCAGCCACTCAATTCTATAAATCAATCTATTTTAAAGGAGTTGGGACAATTGAACCCGATGTAGAGATGAAAGCGGACATTTTAGAGACTTTTATGAAAAAGTATCAACCGGAAGGTGGATATAAAAAAATTACAACAACAGATCAATTATATAAAAAAGCATTAGAAGAAGTATCCATATTTAAAATTCAAATAGAGTCGGTAGATCTTAAATTCAAATTTGGCCAGAATCATAGTGTTGAAAAACGGCAAACTATTATGGAAAAGCTTATTGAAAGAAATGATGGATTAGATAAGGATACAGCAGAAGAAATAGGGAAAACATTATTGTAAATAATACTATTTAATCCCTTCATTCATCTGCCAAAAATAAACGCAGTTAAATGCGGATATTCTAAATGTTAAAAAACAGTCATTATAAATATATTTTATTTTTTACCACCGCGACTCTTATACGAGTCATGCATCGTATTACTTCCGTCGATATTAGCCGTTAATCGTTTATATTTTTTTCTTACCTTGCGTATCCCCAGCACCTTTTTATTCCCCCATTGTGGGGGATGCAAGGGGGTCTCAATAAATGGGCAAAGGGGGATTTATGGGGGTTATCAATAATGAAAGAAAATAAAAATTACGCTTAACCATCGCCGAAGTAATATTGTGATTCCAGGATAATATTCATATTCATCATTGAATTTTCATATTTACCTTTTCCATACGTATAAAAATCAAAATCGATCTTCGATATTTCTTTTTGAATTAAAGACCAAAGGAACCAATAAAAATCAGGGAATGGTTTTAATAATTGCACTTTTTCCCAAAAATCCTTTTCATGATTTCCTTCACAATAAATATGAATCAACTTTTTTTCCAATTCTTTCGGTAAAAGCGTTTCCTGAAACATATCTGCAATATCGTAGGCCGCTGGAGCCATCCCAGCGTATTCCCAATCAATCACAGCTAATCCTGTAGGGAAGTCAGGACTATTTACAGCTAAGAAATTTTCAGCTAATAAATCAATGTGGCATGGGACATAGTCATCTTTAGGTATATTTAATCTTTGGTCTAACACATGTAATTTCTGGATGGATTGATCTATGTCGAATTCGCTTAAATCGGCATGAAGACTCTCAAGGATTTTTAGCATTTTTTCAATTTCAATGATTGGATTAAAAATGCGATTTAATGTGATATGACTTGAATGAATTTTACGGATTGTATCCATAATCGGCTTATGATAGGATTCATTCAAAAAGTCATCATTATTAAGTGTTTTAGCATGATCAATGAATTCGACAGATGTGTATCGATTCTCTGGGGAAAAATGAATCATTTTTGGCGAAATCCCTATTTCAGCCATGAGTTTCATTGTTTCTGCTTCTGCAGTGCGATCGATAAATAATTCTGTATTTTCACCATAAAAACGAACAGCCCAATCGCCCAAGTCGGATTTAATTCGAAAAAGGGTATTTGTAATGCCACCCGTGAGGGGTGTTATTGTATAATCAATTCCTTTTAATTCGGGGAAAACAGTCAGGATAGATTCATGTTCAAATGGGTTATACATAGAATCAATTTAATGTAAATTAAAGTAAAATGATGTCAATATTCCAAATGTATTTGCCTTGCATCAGAATTATCCAAATCCATTTAATCCAACCACGACCCTTCAATATGATTTACCTGAAGATGCTCAAGTTCGGATTATGGTTTATGATTTGATGGGACGAGAAGTTAAAACCTTGGTGAACTCTCAACAAAATGCAGGATTCAAATCGATCATTTGGGATGCAACGAATGATCTAGGACAACCTGTGAGTGCAGGTATGTATTTGTACCGTATTTCTGCTGGAAACTTTCATTCAATTAAGAAGATGATTTTGTTGAAGTAAAAAAAACGAAACTTTGCGGAAGTTTCAAACTTCCGCAAAGTTAATTATAATAAAAAGGGATGGCTTTTGCTGTCCCTTTTTTTTTGAGTATCCTATTCTACAAATACCCAAAAATATCCGAGTCATCCTAAAAACATTGTATAAAGTCCCAATTATGGTTACAATCTAAATATTGAATCATTGAGTATAGAAAAAAGTAAATAACAAAGTGAATATCCTTTTTTTAGAATACACACATTATGATGAAAAATAACATTAAATCTTTAAAAAATTCGTTCAATAGCGAAAACTATGATGAAGCCATTGAAATCGCGAAAAAATGCCTAAAAGAGTCTCTTCCTTCCCAAACTAAAGATAGAGCGATTGTCCATTTTTACTTGGCACAATCCTACGAGAGAACACATGATTTTACGCAAGCTCAATTATATTATGATAAAGCATTAATGTATTATCAAGGTATAGACGATGAAGAAATTCTGTTTTCAATTAACAATGCATTAGGAATCATATCTAATCGATTTGATAAGTTTAAAGATTCGGAAACATTTTTTGAAAAGGCATTGTTTATTGCTGAACGATTAAATGATCAGGAAAAAGTATTTAGCATTATGAATAATATTGCTGCAAGCAGACGATCCTTAGGCAATATTTATTCTGCATTAGAATTATACCATCAATGCATTACCTATGCACAAAAAATAAAAAAACCATATTTCATCGCAATGAGTTTATATAATTTCACCCGTTGTAAGCTGATCCTTAACGAGGATATCTCAAATAATATGATTCAGGACATTGATAAAGCTATTTCTTTATTTGAAAAAGAAAACTATATCGATGATTCTAACAGTGCTAAAAATGTTAAAGCGGGTATTTTATTATCTTTGGGAAAAATAGATAAATCCTTAGACATTGTCCAAGAAGTAAAGGACTATTACAAAAGCAATAATGATACTTTTCGGTATTTATCATCTAACCTAGATCATGCAAAAATTTTATCTGAAATAGGGGAAAATGAAAATGCGATTCAATTAGTGATTGAAACGATTGAAATGGCAAAACAAAATGATTATCCGGGAATAAGAAAAGAAGGGATATACGCACTTTCAAACTATTACAATAAAATTGAAAATTTTAAAAAAGAAGCTCATTATTTAAAAAAATTAATGAAGTTAGAGGCGGAATTATCTAAACAGGTATATCAAAAGAACATAGATCGCAGAACAATTGAAATTGAAAAATTAATGGTTGAACTGGAAACAGAAAGAAAAGAGCAGGAAATCATTCAATTAGAACAAGAACTGGAATTGAAAAAACGAGAATTAATATCCAAAGTTGTTAATATTATAAAAAGAAATGACATGCTTGAAGATATCCTAAGTAACTTAAATCTAATGGATGTAAATAATAAAAAATCTGCATCCATATTATATAAAACCTGGATTCAAGTAGTAAGTGCAACAGTGTCTGATTCTCCAAAAAATACTTCATTGGGTGTTTTATACCCAAGTCTTTTTCTTGGACGATTGTTAAGTCTTTTCGTGGCGTGGATTATTTCCTTATCTGTTATGGTT
>JADHUI010000014.1 GCA_016784605.1 Fidelibacterota bacterium
TGGCAACGGCGATGTAAAAACATGGAATTATGATGATGGGACTCATACATCTGGCTCTGAAGCAGTTGGAAGTGTGGGCGCACGAAACTAATTCACTTGCATAGACTATCAAAAAGGCTCCATTCTTTGGAGCCTTTTTTGTTTAAATTTCATATAGAATGAAACAAATAAAAATATCGAAATATTCAAGCGGATTTACTTTTATTGAGCTCATTATTATCATTATTATACTGGGCATTTTAGGCGTAGCAGCCTTTTCGCGTATTGTAAATAATCTAGATCCAATTAAAGTTCGGGCTGCTATTGAGCAAATCACATCGGATATTGAACAATCAAAAGCAATTTCTATGGCACATCATGATACGGTTTCGATTGTTTTCGATACATTGAACGATTCATATACTATTTATAAAGGACCATCCGGGAGCCAAACTGTGTACACAGATTATCTGGGAAGCAATAGCGGTGTCATTTCATTTGACCAATCTGAATATGAAGGTGTAGATATATCCAATGCAAACTTTGGTGGCTCCACCCAACTTTCATTTGACACATGGGGCAATACTATTTCTGGGGGCACCATTACTTTAAACACAAATAATATCATTACTGTGCAAACTTTAACAGGACAATGGTCAATTTCAACTCCATAAAACCCAATAAAACAAGGCCGGGGTTTTCTTTAATCGAAGTCCTAATTGTTCTTCTCCTTTTATCGGGAGGATTCATTATTTTACTCCAAGCCCTAAATACAGGTAAAACGATGCAATCGAAATCAGAATTACTAACTTTGCAAGCTGTCTTACTTAATGATAAAATTCAAGAAATTAGAAGTAAACGATTTGATGAAAATACGTCTTCTCCTTGGTCAACAACTTTAGGGACTGATTCAAATACAAATTCATATTTATCATTTGATGGAAGTAATGATTATGCTAATCTTGGGAGCGCAACATCCTTATCTATTTCTGATGGCATTACTGTTACTTCATGGGTTTATCATAACAATGGATCAGGACATATTGCAAATCAAGGCGGCGGTTGGGGGAGCTATGGCTATTCCTTATTTTGGTATAATGGTAAAATCAGGATAGAGCTTCAAAAATCAGGTCAAAAAACAATTTCAGATAATACAGCACCGACCAGTGGCGCATGGCATCATATTGCATTTACCTGGGAAACAAATTCAGATGTAATTAAAACATATATTGATGGGGTTCAAAGTAGCACTACTCAAACTTTTAGCGGACCAATTGGGACACCAAATGAAAATTTAAATATTGGTCGGAAACAAAATAACGGGTATTATTTTAATGGCTCTATTGATGATGTAACTATCTGGAATATCGCCCTTTCTGCAACAGAAATTCAAAATTACATGACAACAAACCCGACGGGAACCGAAACAGGTTTGGTTGGGTTTTGGTCCATAAATGAGAATCAAGGAACCACAATTTATGATCAATCTTCTAACAGTAATAATGGCACAATATATGGTGCTACCTGGGGTTCAACTCAAACAGATGATGAATCATCAATCACCTCTTGGGATGATATAGACGATTTTAACCAATATACTGTGTCTGAATTTCCGAATTATTCATCATTTGGGTGCTCCGTTAAAGTGGATTATGTTCAATCAACAAGTGGATTTCATACAGCTGTTACAGGGCCTACTGATTATAAACGTATTATGGTTGAAATTAATCATAAAACGATTCCAGCTTTACGAGATACCTTTATTGTGAGCCCCGGTTTATAATGAAACAGAATTCAAGAATAAAGAATCAAAGTGGATTTACACTTGTCGAAATGATACTCGTTATTCTTGCTATAGGTATTATTGGTACTATGGCTGCAAGTATGTTAAGTCAGGGGTCCGATATTTATAAAGAAACGGTCTATCGCCAAAGTTTTTTAGGTCAAGCTCGAAGTACATTCTGGCGAATGGGTCGCGAAAGTGGACTCCAACGAAATGCTGAAAACTTTACATTATCCAGCGCCAATAATTTTTATACCACCAATGCAAAAAATGAAACGGTTCAATTCATAATTTCAGGTTCAAATGCAGTGAATTATACTGCAAATTCTGGCACCACTTACCCACTTTCAAGTCAAGTAAAAACCAGCGCATCTCTTTTTCGGTATTACAAAAATGCGAATGAAGAAATATCGCTAACGTCCGAACAAACTTTAACACAGTCAGATGCAGACTTAGTTCAATTATTATATCTTGATATGGTTTTTAAACGTGATGATGATTCTATTCGGTTTTCATCTTTCATTTATCCCCAAAATTTCCGATTTGGGAAAAAGATGTCCTATCATGATTAAGTCCATTTCCAAAAAAATGGGATCAGAATCGGGTGCTTTATTGATGGCATCCACATTAGGTATTTTTATTATTCTCAGCTTATTTGCTTTTTATTTATCCCGAATGGTTATGTTAGAAACTCGTAATACCAGTTTTCACGCATTAGATATAAAAACAAGAAATTTAGCGCAATCTGGTCTCGAACATGGGTTGCAATCCTTTAAATCATCTCGAAATCCTGCAACAATTCAGGGGAATTTTAATACCGGTGCCTATTCGGTCAATTTTGATACTCTTAATAATGAAGAGGGAACATCGTTGCCTTACACACATTATATCACCCTAAAAAGTACAGCTACGATTAGCGAAGTTGAACGGAATCTTCGATTAACACTGTCAACCTATCCTGAAGCATTTTGTTTTTCATATTATGGAAATAATTCTGGGAGTAGCACTTTTAATGAATCCTTAGGGTCTATTGTTGGTGATATGTATTTTAATGGTGATGTAAATACATCTATTGTATCGTCAGGAACCATTTATAACAGTACCGGCTCGGGAGGGACACAACTCTCATCTGCCCCACTATTTCCTACATTAAATACTGATTATTATGATTCTCTTTTAACCGTTACATCTGCCCTTCCAGAAACAAATGGAAACCCCGACTACGGCGTGAGTTTAGATGGAATTAATGATTATATAGTCGCTACCGGATATAAGGGAATTACTGGGACAGCCGCGCGATCAATTGGAGCATGGATTAAAACAACTGCTTCTGGTATGATTGTCAATTGGGGTGCGAATTCGCCAGGACAAAGATTTGGAATTCGTGTGAACGTAAATCAATATGGAAATAATGGAGCACTTAAGGCAGAAGTCAACTCAGGCTATACAACCGGCACTACTGATTTACGTGATGGAAATTGGCACCATATTGTTGTTACGGCTGCTTCAGGTATTTCAGCGAATCAATTCAAATTATATGTAGATGGAATACTTGAAACTGTCTCAAGCAGTATGTCTCGTACAATGAATACGGCAAGCTCTGAAGATGTCAACGTGGGTTCTTATACAGGGTCCAATTATTTCTTTGACGGCGATATGGATAAATTTGCTATTTGGAATAATCAATTATCCTCATCTGAAATAACAGCTTTATATAATTCCGGAGATGGACTATCTGCTGCTTCAAATTCCGGGAATTACAATTCATCTTCGAATTTAGTCGCCTATTGGGAAATGGATGAAGGCAGCGGATCATCTGTTGCGGATAGTAGTCCAAATTCTAATACAGGTACTTTAACAAATGGCCCCACATGGGTGCAAATTTCTGAGGGCAATCAAGCCACATCAAATACGACGATAAATTTACCTTCGTACACAAATAATGAATATCTGAACAACGGGGATTTAACTCTATCGAATGTAACGGTGAATGGTCCTGGGGTGTTCGTTGTTTATGGAAACTTAACCATCGAATCAAATTCAATCATTCAGAAAAATGTTAAAGTTATTTGTTCTGGAAACGTGACTGTTTCTAATTCACAAATTGGAACGAGTTTAAGAACACCATCCTTAACCTATTCTAAAGGAATAACGTCCATTTCAGGGTCAACCATTTATGGGCTTATTATCGCCAAAGGAAATACATGCACATTTTCATCCACAAGCATGTATGGAGCTATTTTAAATTCTGGCTCAACCTTTTCACTCAATAACACATCAACCGTCACGGGGTCCGTGGTATCTCAATATTCTGTCGATATACAAGATGCAAATTCATCCATTACAAAAGGAAGCCTTCCGCCTTTTTTTAATGCAGATATTGGGCTAGATCCAATGGTTGTACCCGGATCTTACCTAGAATACTAATAGGGCTTTGAAGACCTTGTTATATACTTATATATTTTTATTTGTTGGGTAATTCTCATATTTATTTATTACTTTTAACTATCTAAAAAACAACAAAGAGCCATTAAAATAATATGATTTTTATATTAGTTATTGGGGTCGTTACTGCCATTTTTGGCTTATTGCTCCTAATATCACCAAAAACAATTCTAGAAATTGAACGACAAGCCAATAAAGTGGTCCTAACAGATCCCTTTTTCTTTAAATATCGACATCCGCTTGGGTTTATTCTTTTAGCGGGTGCTGCATATATGCTATTTGTATATTTCTCTTTCTAAATTTCGATAAAAGGCAAGAACGCTGAACTTCTTAAAATCTCACGGTCTATCAGTAGATCCGTTTTCAACATCACCGAATATACAGCTTTTCTTTAATTCCAAAGAGCATCGCCAATGTTTAGAAGGGTTAGAGTTAGCTATCCGAATGAGGCGCGGTTTATCCGTTGTACAGGGTGGCGTGGGTGTTGGAAAAACAACGATTAGTCGAAAATTAATCCAGCTCTTTGATGATGAGTCTGATATATATGATTTTTATCTAATCCTTGATCCAAAGTTTGAATCTGAACTGTCTCTCCTTCAACATTTAATTGAATTATTCGAAATAGACTCCAAGGGAGATTCTCTTCAAGATTGTCGAAATGTATTAGAGCATCATTTACTCAAAGTTGGGGTAGAGCAAGGAAAAATTCTTGTCCTCATTATTGATGAAGGGCAAAACTTAGAAAGCAAATATTTAGATGCATTGCGAACTCTCCTTAATTTTGAAACAGATGATTATAAGTTAGTTCAACTTATCATTTTTGGTCAACCTGAAATGGGTAGCCTCATTAAAGAATATCCAAATTTTGAAGATCGCATTTCATTCCATTATGATATTAGTCCTTTAGATTTAGATGACACTCGCGGATTTATTTTCCACAGACTATCAGCGTCTGGCGCACCCGAGAATAATTGGTTTCCAGACACCGTGATTGAAAAGATTCATAAACAAACAAATGGGTTCCCTCGGAAAATAAACAAACTTTGTCATGAACTTCTCCTTTACATGATTAGTGAAAATAAAGAAGAAATTGATTCGAATGTTTTTGATGATGTTCTTGCAGGAAAACCGCCGAAGGGATTATTAAAAAAACAAGCACCAAAAGAATCAACCGTTTCCTCAAATAAACTTTTGAATGTTCTTCGAAAAAACGCACCCGAACCTGAGCCAGAGCCTGAAATGGATGGCGATGATTGGATTGGCGGGGAAGCCCCTTCCGTTGATACTAAAGATAAAGATGCAATAACGACTGAAGTTGTCCCTAGCGATGATGAAAACCTTCAGCCCAATCAAGATGAAGATAAACCTGAACAGGCGCCCATACAACAAACGATTGATTCAAATATAAATCATCTTGAAGAATTGCCAGAGTCACAGGCTATTTCAGGTCCAGTAGTCCGCCCCGGGTTATTTCCAGATGGAATTTCACCACATATTTTTCTAAAAGAAGAATCCGTTTTTGGCATTGCTGTGGATGGAAATAAAATCGTTGCCGTATCATTGCAAGATCATCGAAAAACGAAAAGACTCATTGATGTTCAAGTTTATGAACATCCCAGCCAAATTGATTTTATTAAAGATCCAGAAGAAGCATCAAAGGCTCTAAAGGCTATTATAAAAATGTGTGAAAAATCTGTAACGCATAAAGATTTTCTCACTAAAAAAATCATCAAAACTATTTCGACAGGATCAACGATTGCTCTTTCCATTCATTCGCATTTGATGCAATTAAAAAATGTGACTATTCCTCAAGACAGTCAAGGCGATAAAAAAAATATCATCGCTTGGAATGCAAAAAAACAATTATCCTATGATGTGAATTATCTTCAGTATGAATTTGTAAACCAAGGACAAAATAAAGAAACAGTCCTTGTGGGAATAACAAACCGCCAAATGCTTAATCAAACCAGTGAAATTTTTACCGGGAAAGATTGGGCTGTTCGCTGGTGGCATCCCGTCGCAATGTCCATCCACAATGCCTTTTTATGGAACTATTCCGAGTTATCCAGAAAGACATGTTTTGTTCTCCATTTTGGAGAAAATGAAAGTTATTTGTTGGGATATTCCAATGGGCTTTTACGCGCTATTCAATCTATCTCAATTGGTACGCAACAATTAGATGACGCAACAATAGACTTTCCTCAATCAGACACACAATATCGCGTTCCGCCGTCCTTACTTCCCGGCAAAGCTAAACCGGGTACGGCATTACCTATAGATGACTTATTAAGACCTATCTTGGAAAGTTGGACTCGAGAATTAGATCGAACGCTGACGAGCCTTAAGCGCGATTTCCCTGTCACAGATGCAACTCATTTATTATTGAGTGGGACTGCTAATTGTGTTAAAAACCTTCATAGGTATTTAGGTGGCCATCTTAACATGGAAACAGAATATTTTAATCCATTGAGAAATATTGCCATTTTACCAGATGAAAGCGAAAGAGCTGAGTTAAATGTATCTTTGCCTCTTTTAACTGCGGCAGTTGGCTCTGCGCTTAATTTGCCAAATACTGTCAATCTTTTGCCTCCTGTTTTTAAACAAAGTGAGGCGTTTCGCCTCATGGTAAAAGGTGGAATTCGAGTAGCGGCCATATTATTGATAAGTTTATTTTCACTTACAGGATGGACTTATAATCAAAATAGTATTTACAACGAAGAATTAAAATCGGTTAAAAAAGTAACCACTCGACTTGAACCTATCAAAGATTTTTTCTATTCCATGGATGAAAATAAAAATTCTGTAAAAGTACAATTGAATGAATTAAGTTATGATACAGAATATTTTGAACGTGTTCTTGCCACTCTTCGTTTCTTAAGCTATAATACTCCAGATGAAATAACGTACGATGAAGTTCGTTTCCAAATGGGTTGGGAAAAAGAAGATTACGTTTTACGAGGGAATCAAAATATTTTAACTCAAGTCATTGAAGTTGTAGATAAAGACGTAAGGGTTTTAAAAATATCCGGAACTGTATTAGCAAACCCAGCACTTAAAGAACGGTACTTTAAAAATTATTTGCGTACTCTGGAACAATCTCAATTATTTACCAATGTTGAAGTGATTACTAAACAAACCGAAATAGGATTTGATGTAGATGGAATGACCTTTTTACTCAAATGCATTATGTAATGAATGAATTTTTAAAAAATCAACGGAATGCATTTTTCGCCCTTGTTGGCGGATTGTTGATGAGTATTCTTCTATGGTATTATGCGATTCATCAAGGCGTACAATCGTCCTATGAAACCAGTAAGAATCAACTTACAAAAATCGCAGGTGAACGATTACAATATCGAGAAATGAATAATAAACTTCCGAGCATTGAATCTGAGTGGAAATCCCTAAATAATACCTTCGAAAATGTTCTTGAGAGTATACCGTACAAACAAAGTTATGACCACGTTTCAAATACGTTATTTGACTTATTATTAAGTAAAGGGCTTAATGTTTATTCCTATTTACCTTCAAATGTTCCTATTGAGAAAAAAAATATAATAGTTCCCGACTCTGACCAGACAATCTTGATTGAAAAATATCCCATTGACGTTGAAATGACTGGAAGTTACATTCAGTTAGGGCGATTTATGGATGCATTAAAATCCATGCCCTATCGAATGACTGCAAGTAATATTCAAATCAAAAAAGGGAAATCAAAATCCAGCCAAAATATAAAATTGATCGCTTACGTTTATTTACAATCAGGCGACCAGATCTCCAAAGAAACAAAGAATATACCTTCATTTAAATCGAATGTTTCCAATACGTCTTCTACCCAGGAAAAGACTAAATCTGCAACATTGGGTAGAAAGAGTGAAATTATAAAATATTTTGAAAAGATGAGCATAAGTAAGAATGAAGTCAATATATTAGATTTTGCCAAACAACACTTTAATCTTGACTCAGAGCATTTAATTCAATTAGCCGAACAACAAGGAAGAGGTGGTTTACTTACTATATTTCGATCTTACCATTTGGGTGAGATGGATCAAGCGAAAAATACCAGAGGTGAATTCGCGCGAATTTCTGTCATGTTAAATAATTTAAATAACAGCGATAAAAATTATATGATGGATAAATATGGAATAACGATATTAACCGATGGATTAAACCAAACAAAAGATACTGCTCCATTTATCCAAGATTTTATAATGCTTTGGAAACAGAATAGATTTAATACGTAATAGAAACAATATCAATGATAAAAAAATTATGACTCAAAGATTGAAAATATTATTAGTTATGTTCGGTATTTCCGTTCTCGTCTTAATCGTAGATCGATTAAGTACACCTTCTAATTCAACAAATAATATAACAACAAGTAGTAATACGAGAGTTCAACAACGAACGAATGCATCAAAAGAACGTTTTAAAAAAACAGATAAACAATCAACATCAACCAATAGAACCATTCAATCAGGGTCTTTTGTCCCAATATCAAAAGACGTTTTGTCTTTAGCGGGATGGGGAAGAAATCCCTTTGAAAAAAGATCATCAAATCCCTCTGGACAAAGTAACGTTTCAAAACAAGTTCAAAAAAGCGTTTCTGGCGGTATTGCTTCTTTAGAGAATCTTTCTATCCAAAGCGTTTATAAAATCGGGAATGATGCCGTTGTTGTTATCGATGGAAGTAAATACAGAGAGGGTGAAATGTTTAATAATATGTACATCGAAAAAATTGAGTCAAAAAAAATCACCTTTAGATCTGGAAAGATAACTCATGTTATTAATGTCGGCTCCTAAGTTAAAACACATCCTATTCATTGGACTTATTCTATTTCTAACGAATGGAATTATTTCACCTATATCAGCACAGGATGACCCCACAGCTCCATTTAATGTTACTGGAAAGAATTATGATTTAAATCAAAAAATGTCTATCAATCTAAAAAAGACAGATATCAAAGATGTATTAATGATGATAGGCGAATTAACCGGATTGAATATCGTTATTAGTCCAAATTTGACGGACACAATATCTGCAAATTTAGAAGATGTAAGTGTTCGGGCTACCTTAGATGCTATATTAAAACCTATTGGTTTTAGCTATTTTGTTCAAGGAAATATTATCATTGTCAAAACAACTGATAACCAAATGATAGGTGAATTAGAAACAGCTGTCCTTAAATTAAAATATATTAGTTCTGACGACCTTACGGGACCCCTATCATCTGTTATGACAAATCGCGGGAAATTACAATCCTTTTCTCCGGTGGTATCAAATCAAGGCAGTTCTGGGCCACCCAATGTTATTATTATTACCGATGTCCAAGAAAATTTGCCAAGAATTAGACGACTAATCCAAGAATTAGATCAACCAATTCCAAATATAAATATTGCAGTACGGTTTATTGAATCGCAAGTGGATACATCCAAAGGTTTTGGCGTTGATTGGTCTAAATCTCCCATCCAAATCGGAAGTTCGACTGCCGATACTACTTTTTCACTTCCCATTAGTTTTAGTAATGTTGTTGTGGGAACATTGGATCCATCTCAATTAGTCAATGCATTACGTATCATGCAAGCACGTGGTAATTCAAAATTATTATCCAGCCCTCAAGTAACAACGATGGATAATCACCAAGCAGAAACAGAAGTGGTTACGACTGTTTATATTGAAGGGTTATCAAATAATCAAAATCGAAATTTTAATCCGACAACTGCATCACAGCAAACAAGTACATCAAATAATAATTTTTTCAACTTTAATACTGTCCAAGAAAAAGATATTGGCATTAAACTACAAGTAACACCGCGGGTGAATGAAGGAAATAGAATAACACTTGTAGTCGATGCAACAGTTGAAGCACTCCTTTCAGCTGCGGAGGTTAATACCGACAAACCGCGTTCCACAAAAAGAACGGTTAAAACGCAGGTGACCGTTGATGATGGTTCTACCGTCATTATAGGTGGACTTATTGCAGAAAATATAATAGAAAATATAAAATTCGTTCCCATACTGCACAAAATTCCCATTATTGGTCGAATGTTTAAATCCACATCATTAGATAAAGAGCAAAGAGAACTTTTGATTTTCATTACACCAAACATTGTTTTGTAGAGATTATTATGAATAAACAATTTCCCTATTTAATCATTGCATTCAGTATATCGGGTTTGATTGCATTATCATCTGTATTTGGCATTTATGATACGATAGAAAATAAATTATTAGACATGCGGTTTAATCAACGGGGACGCATTGAAACCCGGAATGATATAGCAACCTTGGATATTGATGTGCGAGCTCTCCAAACGATTGGCAAATGGGATCCTTGGAGTCGCGAGAAACATTTACCTATGGTACAAGCTGCCGGACAACATGGAATGGATTTACTTGCTTTCGATATTTACTTTATAGAAAACAGCGAACGAAAACTGAATTATAAAGCATTAAATGCAGTTGCTGATTCTGTATTATCACTGGACCAAGTAAAAAACCTTTTTCCTAATCCCGATTCCGACCTTGCAAATGCTTCTCAAATAGCCGGGAATATTTCTTTTGCGCAAAGTTTTAAACCGCAACCAAAGAAAAAAGAAAAAGTCAAAGAACGAACGGATGTCCAAAATACACGGCTAAACCTGATGGATTCCTTGAATCTGTTTCGAAAGGTAAACCGTGATGATTATTCATCTATATTTGATTTTTACGATGGAGAATTTCCCGTAGAAATATTCATTGAGAAATCTGCCGGTATTTACTTTTTTCAAGCAAAAGCAGATCCGGACGGTGTAATGCGCAAATATCCACTTCTCGGACTTTATGAAGATAGGCTTTTTCCATCTGTATCTTTGTCTATGGCATTAAGGCATTACAATGTTTCATTCGACAGCGTAGAAATAATCCCCGGGAAACATATTCGATTTGACTTAAACGAGCCTGATGAATATGGGCAATCTGAAATTGTGATTCCTATGAATGAAGAAGGCATGATGCAAGTCAATTGGGCTGGAAATTGGGAAGATGCAGAAGGAAATTTTGATATTATGCATTATCCATATAATGTATTGAAAGATTTCCAGGAAACAGAATATTCAAATTATATTATGGCGGAATATAAACGAATTGCAAATACGGAGTTTGGTGGAAATATAAAAGCGGCCCTAAAACCTGTCGTTGGAAGGCTGGATAAGAAAGATCGAAAATTAGTTATAACAGTTGCGAAAAAACTGCTACCAATGGGAATGGCTGAATCATATATCAGAAAAAATCCGGATAAAACAGCTCAAGATTTTAAACGTCTCCCTCCCTTCATGTTTAACGAAGTGAAAAACAACAATTCGATCGCCAATGCCTTTATTGAATTAGGCGCTGCATCTTTAAATGATTTATTGACCCAGGGTGCGTTAATCTATGATCCCGTTATAGAAAATTATACCATGACTTCTTTAATTGATTTGCAAACTGATTTAAAGGTTGCCATTGAAAAGACAGAAGATATTGCATCAAAAAAATCTTTTAAAAAGGCGCAAGCTAAATTGGCACTATTGGAACGGAATTTTCAAATTATCAGCAATCTAAATGATAATAATATGATTGATGAGCAACGCCCACTTTACTTTATGGGGAATGCACAGAGACTCATTGCTGGTAAAGAAGAGAAAGGAAATGCGCGCCTTATTGCTCCATTTGAATTTGTTGGGAAAAAAGTATTTTATGGATTAACAGCTACAGGAACACACGATTTAAATCCTATGCCCTTTAATCCACGATATCCAATGGTTGGGCTTCATGCCAATGCATTAAATACTATTTTATCCGGTAATTTTATTCACAAGAGTTCCAAAGCACTTAATATTGGGCTTATTTTGATCGTTGGTATAATCCTTGCCTTTGCAGTACCGA
The DNA here is from genome assembly GCA_016784605.1 of Fidelibacterota bacterium. Classification (GTDB taxonomy): domain Bacteria; phylum Fidelibacterota; class Marinisomatia; order Marinisomatales; family UBA1611; genus JABHGY01. The sequence goes on from JADHUI010000014.1 coordinate 12,114, forward strand.
AGTTATCTGCAACTCAAGGGGGTATGCTTATTGGGGCACAAACAATTGGATATACATTTATAGCATTTTACCTATTTAGCCATAATAACTATTGGCTGGATTTATTTGGTCCAGGAATTACCATGGTTGTTGGATATTTGGGCATTACCATTTATAACTATATACAAGAAGAAAAGAATAAAGAATTTTTGAAGGAATCATTTGGGACCTATGTTTCTCCTGAATTGATTGATCAAATGTATGAAAGTGGCGAAGAACCATCCTTGGGCGGTGAAGAAGGATATCACACTGCTTTCTTTACGGATATTCAAAGCTTTTCTGCTTTTTCAGAAAAGTTAACTGCCAGCGAACTTGTCGCATTGTTGAATCAATATTTAACCGATATGACTGACGTTCTTTTAGAAAATAAAGGCACTTTAGATAAATATATTGGTGATGCAATTGTGGCGTTTTACGGAGCCCCTATAGAAATTGAAGACCATGAATATTGGTCATGCGTTACTGCAATCAAAATGCAAGAAAACCTCGAATTGCTTCGCCAAGGATGGCAGGAAGAAGGAGATCGTTGGCCTGAAATTGTTCATCATATGCAAAATAGAATTGGAATCAGTTCTGGGCAAATGGTTACGGGAAACATGGGATCCGCATCAAGAATGAATTACACCATGATGGGCGATAATGTTAATACAGCTGCTCGATTAGAATCATCTGCAAAACAATATGGTATTTATATTCAAATTGCCGACAGCACTTATCAAGCTGTGAAAGATCGAGTTGTTGTTCGAGATTTAGATTTAGTCCGAGTCATGGGGAAAAATGAACCTGTTAAAGTGTGGGAACTCATATCAGAAGTTGGACAAGAACCCGAAATATACAAAAAAATTCTACCCGCATACCATGAAGCTTTAGATTTATATAAAAGTCAACAATGGGAAAAAGCGATTGAAGCATTTAAAGTTTCAGACGCATTAGAAGATATGTTCCCAGGTCGAAAGACAAATCCAAGTAGAATCTATATTCCTCGATGTGAGTTTTTCCTTGAAAATCCACCCGGAAGAGATTGGGATGGCGTTTGGACCCTCACATCAAAATAGGCACGGTTAAATGAAGTTTCATCTTCGCTTCGTTCCTTTTTTATTCCTGAGTTTATTTTCTTCAATGATTATAGCTCAGAGTAATCCGTTTGTCCTTGACGCCTCATTTACAGATTCAGTGCATCAATCTTTAGCTGCCGAAATATTAAGTGCGGACATGAATAATGATGGATCAGCTGATTTATTTGTTTCGGGGTATGATTCAACACGATTTGGTTATTTCCTTGATGTATATTCAAATAATAATGGCACACTTGAGACATTTTACACGCAAGAAATCATCACATATTCAGATACGGTTGGCGTAAATATTGGCGGTATTGGTGGAATGGATCTGGCTGATTTTGATCGAGATGGATTTATGGATGTGGTTATTCATGGATCTGCTCAATTTAGCTTGTATTTGAATGATGGAATAACGCTTACACCCTCTTCTCAAATAGCCAATGAATATTTGACTTATAGTAAGGCTCGTTGGGGCGATATGAATATGGATGGTGCACCTGATTTATTTATTACAGGTGTCGATGAAACTCGAGATGTGATCTTAAATGAATTACGATTGAATACAAATGGAACTCTCGAAACCGACGAAACAGTTGTTTATCCTAATTTATTCAATGGTAGTATGGCTTGGGGCGATTATGATTTGGATGGAGATCCCGATTTAGTTGTATCTGGTCAAACAGCGGACATTAATTCCAGTGCGACTCGTTTTTATCAAAATGAGCCAACGGGAAGATTAATTGAAGATTCAAATCAAGATATATTGGGATTAAAAGCATCAGCATCCCGATTTGCAGACTTGGATCAAGATGGCGATTTAGACCTAATTGAAAGTGGATGGAGTCTAGAACATGGATTAAGAACGGCTGTCTATATAAATGAACCTCTTGGGACCTATACTGAAATTGAAAATGCAATTCCTTTTGGGGTTGCCTATGGGTCTATCGATGCGATCGATTACGATTTAGATGGCGATGTTGATTTATTAATTGGAGGGGTTGATTCTGTAAATTCCCATGCAACAGAAGTTTATTCTCTTCATGGGAAATTGTTCGAAAATACGGGTTCTTTTAATTTCACTGAGGCTCAAACTTTCCCCGGTTGTCGAAGTGTTTTATTCACAGATTTAAATCAAGATAATCGCCCGGATATTATTATTTCAGGAACTACAGAAATTAAAAATGGTGATAGCACATTCTGTTCCATTTATTTGAATACACTCACAACTGAAAATGAACGGCCGATAGCATCTACATCTACAAATGCATTTTCTGTCAGTAACCGGGCTATTTTTACTTGGGGAGCGGGAACAGACGATCATACAGATGCACCTGGATTAAGGTATAATGTTCGAATCGGTTCAGAATCGAATGGGAATGATTTATTGTCATCATCTATTCCTAATCATCAAACGAATAATCATTCACGACTCATTCGAGAATTCACCAATATTCCTCATGGCGTTTATTATTGGAGTGTACAAACAGTAGATCCCTCTGGGCAAACATCTGAATGGTCAGCGGAAGATACGCTTTTTATACCACGGCTTGTGCCATCCATTCAATCATTGCCTGGCGTCTATTTCAGTGCTGCAGGTTGGGCCGACTACGACGGCGACAATGCCCTTGATCTTGGGTTAACAGGCATTTCATTTACAGGCGGTAGTATTACCCGATTTTATCAAAATGAAGATGACTTGCTTGAACAAGATTTAGGTCAAAACACTGAAGCGGTATTTGGGGGTCATTTATCCTTTGCTGATTATACCAATGATGGACATTTAGATATGATGATATCTGGGTACCAAATCATTAATTTTCAACCTTTCCCAAAATGTTATTTATATAAATGGTCTAATGGCTCATTTGTAGCAGATCAAATTAAAATTTATCCAACGTATGATTTTGCAACAGGCAATTGGCTCGAACTCGAATCTAGTGTTTTTCCTGTCGTGGGTGGATCAAATAACCATGCTTGGGGAGATTATGACAATGATGGAGATCTTGATTTAATTATTGGCGGTACAAATTATTATGGTTGGCGACGACTTACATTATATAAAAATGATCATGGTATATTTTCGGAAGATACAGATCAAACACTTACGCCTATCTTCCCTTGTATTACTGCATGGTCAGATGTGAATAATGACGGATATTTGGATTTGATCGCATCTGGAGCCGATAGTGCAACTCAAACTTTAAAAACGTATGTTTATTTAAATGATTCGACTCATACCTTAAAAGAAAGTCTCAATTGGGATATACAATTTGGGGTTACGGCGGGCGCCATTTCTGTTGGTGATTACGATGCCGATGGCGATGATGATTTTGTCATTTTAGGAAAAGATAAAAACGAAGAATTAAAAACACGTATTTATGAGAATAATGGTTTCAACGGTTTCATGGTAGCGGAAGAGTTGGAAGGTGTTTATTACGGTAGAGCGGATTGGGGCGATTATGATAATGATGGTGATCTCGATTTAGCTGTTTCAGGCCAAAGTAATACAGAAGGAGCATTAGGCTCATCCCCTTCCACAGTTGTTTATACACAAACCGATGGTCAATTTTCAAAAGATATAACACTTAATTTAGACAATGTAGGTGTCAGTTCTATCCAATGGGGTGATTATGATACTGATGGAGATTTAGATTTATTTGTTGCAGGATTTAAGGAAAATCAAGACGTTGTTTCACTCGTTTTTGATAATCTTGAATCGATCAATAATGCTAATCAGGCTCCCACAGCACCGTACAATTTATCTGAAACTATTTCTTCAAATAATGTTACATTAAATTGGTCCACATCCCAAGACTTGAACAGTCCTGAAAATGGATTTACACCTGCCGATGGATTACGGTATAGTATTCAAATGGGTACAAATGATAATGAGAATGCAGTTTTATCAGGAAAATTGCCTCACAATAAAAATTTAACCATTAACAAATCTTTTTATGAATTGAAGAAAATGGATGAGGGCTGGTATGATTGGCGTGTGAGTTCTATCGATAATAGTTATGGACAATCTGACTGGTCAACAACTCATACATTTTATGTGGATAAAACGGCTCCCGCCATAGATACAATAAGGGCTAATTACGGCATTGGTGGGCAAATTATTCTAGTTGTTGAATTTGACGAATTTTTTGAAATGAATAATAGTATCGATCCAACCATTGTTGTATTTCACCCCGATTCACCCGATTTAAATAATGATGGAATTCTAGATACAGTGTATGTAGAGAAACAAAGTTTCTCTGCAAAAGTTTGGACGGGTGTTTTAACACTCCCTGAATTATTTAGAGGAAAAGCTATTGAAATCCATGTTGCAGGTGCCGAAGATTTGCGTGGCAATCAAATGGAAAATGAAGTCACGTATAAAACACCCTCTAAAATTATATCATCCTTGGGGGGAACAGTTATAAGTAAAGATGGAAATGCATCTCTACTATTACCCCAAAATACGGTACAAGAAGATTTAAGTCTTACCATTAAGACTGAATCAAGCCCTTCTTCTTTTTCCTCTATTTCAATAAGTCCTATTTATAATATTACGCCAGATGATATGGAATTATCAAAACCGGGAATAATCCGAATTATATCTCCGAATAAAGATCTAAATGATAGTACATCCATTTTTATTGGACGAATCTCATCTAATGGCGACAGTTTATTCTATTTAGGCGGAACCCCTTCTCTCCTTAATGAACAGAAAGTATTAACAGCCGAAGTTGATTCTCTCGGGCGGTTTGGTTTATTTACATATGATACGACCCAAGTCATACGAAAAATGGATTTGGATCAATTAATTTGCCAACCTCGCATATTTTCTCCCGCAGGTAAAACTTTTGAATTCCCTTCAACAAATATTTTATTTAATCTAGAATCATCTCATGATGTTACTGCTAGAATATTCAATGTAACGGGTCGTCTTAAGAAAACAATAAAACCTGAATTTGCACTTCCAATTGGAAGTAATGTTCTATCTTGGGATGGAAAAGATGAAAATGGGGATGTGGTTACAAGTGGGTTGTATATTGTTACTCTGGAAGTAAATAATACCATTCTAAAGACGACTGTAGGTGTATTAAACCGATGAAACGCTTTTTCCCTTTATTCGTATTTTTATCGAGTCTTATTGCTCAAGGAAATGATCAATTATTTGTCGGAACTCGGCCCTTAGGCATGGGAGGTGCATTTGTGGCTGTTGCAGACGACGGGAATACAATTACCTGGAATCCCGCAGGTTTACCTAGACTAAGACGTACAGAATTCACTTCTTCTTATGGTGATTTATATGGGATGGGTATTTCTCATTCTTACTTTGGATTGGTTAAACCATTTTCGGATGCCTTTGCTCTTGGACTTGATTGGTCTTACGCAGGTTTTGATGATCAAGAATTGGGATCTTCAGATAATAAATTAAATTTGAGCTTTGGCTATCAACCTCATAAACTTATTTCGATAGGAGCAAATCTTAAATATGTTTTTCGTGATTTAACTTTAGATGGAACCTCCTATGGGCAAAGTTCAGGGATTGGCTATGATGTAGGATTATTAATTTCTCCATTGAAAAACTTAAAATTCGGTTTAGGGCTTTATGATTTAGGCGGTACGTCTGTTATGTATGACAATAATGTAGAAGAAGTTATACTGAAGCAAGCTATGAAATTTGGTGTCGCATGGAATCCGATTGAAGCCATGACGGTGGCATTGGACATTGATGATCGTATTCACTTTGGTACTGAATATATCATTAAAAATATGCTTGGAATACGCGCTGGTTTCCAGTGGGATTATAATTCAGAAAGTCCTGTCTTTACACCCTCTGCTGGAATGAGTTTAAAATATAAAACGTTGATCCTTGAGTACGGGTTTGAAAATCATCCTTACCTAGGTCAAACGAATCGATTTTCCATTGCACTCCAATTTAGTCCAGCCGTGGTTAGCATTACATCAACCGTCATTAATCATAATCCAATTTTTCGGTCATTACATCGATATTATGAAACAAATCCATTCGCAAAAGTAGGTATTAAAAATATTTCCGATGCGGATCTCCCGGTGAATGTGTCTCTATTTTTACCGACAATGATGAGTAACCCACATTCAGAAACGATTACGCTTCCTCCAAAATCAGACGAAGAATATGAGTTGGGAGTTTCATTTTCTGCCGATGTATTAACAACCAAAAAAGCGGCATTTGATAATTTGGTCCAACCTGAGATTAAAGTAACCTACAAACAAGGTGGCGAAGAAAAGCAAGCTCAGAAAAAACTGGAATCATCCTATGTGTTAGGAAAAGGGAAGTTGACCTGGAGTAATCCAGATATGATTGCCTGTTATGTAACGCCAGCTGACGCTGTTGTTGATAAATTTTCTCGAAATAATATTCAATATTATACTCCAGTATTAAATGATTACTTTGGTCGAAGTAACTTGGGCAGAGGCATCATTTTATACGATGCGCTGGGTACGCATGGGCTCGTGTATAACATTGATCTTCAAACACCCTTCTTAGAAATTGCCGATGATAAAACAACGTTTGACAATGTCAAATACCCAGGGGAAATGCTTAGAGATAAAATTGGCGATTGTGATGATTTAACCACTTTATACGGAACACTCTTAAACAACCTCGGAATAGAAACTATGTTTCTAGATGTGTTTAAGCCGGGTGCGGGTCATATTTTCTTAATGTTTGATAGTGGCGTTAAGCCGGATGATGTAAAAAAGTATTTCTTAGATGAAACTGAAGTGGTGGTTTTAAATGATAAGGTATGGATTCCTATTGAAGCAACCCTTGTTGGGAAGCCATTCTTTAGTGCGTGGAAACAGGGTTCATTAAAATATAATGAAATGAAAGCCGAAAATTATGTGAATGAAATTTCCGTCGCTGAGGCAACAGCCATTTATCCCGCAGGATCTCACATTACTCCGGATATGCCCATGCCAGAAATCAGCGGAATCAATGATTTACTTAAAGAAGATATAAAACAGTATGGACAATGGTTAGAACAAATTGTTTACGCAGCTGTAGGGAATGAATTAACCTCGGGTGAAGATTATTATGATGCTGGCGTTAAATACATGGAATTCCATCGATATAAGGAAGCTATCTCTATGTTAGAAACAGCTATTAATATGAAACCGAATTTCCCAGATGCCATCAATACACTTGGAGTGAGTTATACCAAAAAGGGCGATTTTGAAACATCATTAGAATTCTATGAAAAAGCATTAGAACAACAACCTGATCATCCGGGGTTTATGCTAAATATTGCTATTGCACATTTCATGATGGGGAACAAAGGGATTGCTCGAGAAAAATATGATGAAGTTGTATTGGTTGATCCTGTTTTTGCTGGAAAATTAGATAAAGTTTTTGGCGCAGCTAAAGCTGCCTTTTCCAGTAAAAAGTCCGAAGGATCAACATTGAGCATTTCGAGCGATTTAGAAAAAGAGCTTGAATCAGAATCATCAACTGGTTTAGTCGAAATTAAAAAGCCTTCCAAAGATATGGCTCCTGAAGATATTCAAAAATTTTCTTACCTAAAACGACGTGCTCGCTCCGATAATACAGTTGGGATTACTTTTGCTCGACTTGGAAATTATTCCATGGCTATTGATTATTTTACAAAATCTGTAGAAAATGACCCGGATGAAATGGATTATAAAATCAATCTCGCCGTTGCTCTCTATCGTATGTATAAATATGAACAAGCGTTAGAATATTATGAAGAAGTCCGACAGAAAAAACCTGAATTAGTGTCTCAATTAGACTTTATAGAAAGTATGGGCGAGATCACACCTATTTTCAAAAAGTTTGATTAAATTAATCAGTACGAGAGGTACACTATTATGAAAAAAGCAATACTTATACTACCAATAGCATTATTTAGCTTTTGTTTCGCCCAAGACGAAGATCTTGATCTCGACATGGATGCCATGTGGGATAATACCGTTTGGAACGAAATCGAAGAAGTCACAACAAAAGAATATGAAGTTGAAAAAGTGACCACTGTTGCCGGTGTTCGTGGCGCAGAAGCAGAAGATGAAGCATTGCACCATCTTTATTACCGCCAATCCATGAAAGGCCCGAGCCCCATGGCCCTTCAGAAAGCTTTAGGAAAACTTTTAAATACCTTGAGCTCTTTAAAAGAGAAAGATGTCACTCATGAAAAAATTCCTGAAGTCACTCATTATGTGATTCAAATATATAAAAAATTAGATGAACCCGATAAAGCCAAAGTATTGGAGCAAGAATTACTTGCCACATCTCCTGACTCTAAGTGGGCAAAATTTTATAAATAGCTCTCTCTATAATTAAGGAATTGAAAGCCCCATTCATTGGGGCTTTTTTGTTTTTTCTTCTAAAAAGAATCCTTCCCCTTCTATCCTTTTCCACAAATAAATTAGCCCTATGAATAAATACATTCTGTCAACCCTTTTCATCTTTTCATTTTGCTTTTGCCAAGGGAAATGGTATAAAGGTAATTTGAAAAATATTGATGAAATTTCTTTATCTATTAATCTTAAGGGAAGCGAGGAAGCAACATGGAAAAAGAGTGTTACATCATATATTGAACTCACACTACTACAAAATAAATTACCCGTAATCGACTCCAAACCTATGCCAAAACTCGTGATCGACATTCATGTTATTGATTCTAGTATTGATGAAGCCTCCTCTTTTATGGTGGATTTCTCTTTATATGATTATGGCTTGTCTGAACAAAAATATTCTTTTGCGTATGGAGATTCGTCTCTTGTGAAACAGTTAGGGACTTATAAAATTTATAGTAAAGAAACCTTAGGACAATCCACTAGCTCCCGTGTGTATAAGGATATTGAAACGGCCATAAGAGAAAATATGAGTTTATTCCTTTCACAATGGTATAAAGACAATCCATGGAAATAATACGATTTAACATTAACGCCACATTTGTCAATCTTCCACAAAGATTATTATTGACGTAATTTTGATAGAAGAGAAATGAACTATCAAGAAAAACCCTATTCAACTATTCTAATCTTTCTATTGATTCTCCTTTTAGTACAAGTAGGAGAATCAACAGGTATTACAAAAGCTATATCATATAAATCTGATAATCAATTGGCTGTATTACCCTTCGAAGGTCGAAATATTTCCGACCCACTAACATCCTTTGTAACAGAAGAATTTCGAAATGCCGTTCGATCACTCAAAATTTACCAAGTCCAAGACAATGACATTACGGAAAGACTTGAAATATATACACCTAAATCAAAAACTTATTGGAATTGTTGGAGTGTCGGTTGCGCCATAGATCGCGGGAGAAAGTTAGGGGTAAATTATGTCATTGTGGGGAATGTTGAAGAGAAAGAAGATGCCTATTTTATTAACGGACGATTATTCTCTGTAGATTTAGAAACATTGGTTAATGAATTTTCTTTATCTAGTTTTAGTGATGCTGATAGTTTATTACTTGAATTGAAAAAATTAGCCTATCAAGTAAGTGGCCTTCCTGTTCCCGATACATTAGGACTCGACTCAGACACGACACGGGTGGATGATTTATCCTTAAATAAAAATAAATCAAGATTTACACTCCCTAAAATTCCAAGTAAAATAAAAGCTTTAATTATGTCAACAGCTCTACCCGGGACTGGTCAACTCTGGTCAAAGAAAAGATATTCCGGATATGGGTTTATGTCCACGGAAGCTACATTGGGTCTTGCGGCTCTCATTTCATATTATCAGTATGATCAAAAATGGGGGAATTTTCAAGAAAACTATGATGCTTATTTAAAGGGGACAGATCCTCACACCCTTCTCGAATACCGACCACAAATAGTTCAATATGCAAAGGAATCAAACCAGTATAATTCTTACATGAAACAAATAAGAAGTGTGGCTATCCCTATTTGGATCATCAATATGGTTCATGCATATATTGTTGCTCCGAATGATGACTTTTTTGATGGAGAATTCTTTTTTGATATTGAGTACGATCCAAATGTAAACCAAGTTAAGACAGGATTTAGTATTCCTCTTGAATAAAATAGTTTCAATATTCATTATCCTTTTTGGAGGATTATATTGTTCCTGTACGGATGCAGATTATACATTGGGTAATAAATATGATCCATCAAATATGGATTTAAATCCACCTGCGTTATTTTTTCACCCATATGAGATTAATGCATCTCTTGGGGAGCAAATCTCCGTCGAATTATATGGATACAAATTAAACCCAGCGGCGGCGGCACAATTGGACATTCGCTATGATTGGGGAAGTTTAAAAGTGGATTCTGTGGTTGCTGGTCCCTTTTTTACAGGGAATAATGATGCCGTTGAAATTATTGTAGATGAACAAGGTGTGTTGGATATTTTTCTTTACTATTTACCTGATATGGAATCAAATGAAAGTGATGAAGGAACATGGTCGTTAGCAACCATTTATTTTTCACCTTTATCAACGGGAGAATCAGAATTGTTATACGGGCAAAATACCCAATTTAGGGATGCACAAAACGATACTGTTCGCATAAATGATTATGGCACGGGATTAATTAATGTTGAATAATATGAAATACAATATCCTTTTATTCATGTTATTTCCAATTCATTTAATGTCCCAACAAGATAATAGCTATTTCTTTATACCTGATGGAGGAGCTGGGGACTATGTTGAATGTACTGTTGACCAGTCAGCAGGTGCCAGCGAAAATCTACAACCTACCGCAGGGATGACTCTTGAATTCTGGGTTCAACAATCTTTTGTAGAAACACCAGAAAATTATGTTGGAATAATAAATTATATGTCTCTATTAGGCCCAACAAACGAAGCGGGGTTTTCATTTATTTATGTTGATGGAAAATGGCGATTTATTTTATGTGTAACTGGTGATTCTGATATTTTCGGTTCTGGTCTTAACAATTGGCCAGGTGTTGATCTAACATTTGATGAGTGGGTTCATGTAGCTGCAACCTATGATGGCATAGAAGCTAAAGTATATTTAAATGGAGTTCTTCAAGAAACATATACCACCGGTGGCGGTGCTATTCAATGGGCAGATATAGATAAAAAATTAGATATTGGTAAAGGGATAGAATACGGAGGAGGAGGGACTAATAAATATTTTGAAGGTGCAATAGATGAAGTTCGTATCTGGAGTATTGCTTTAAATCAGACTGAAATCCAAACCAATATGAATCATGTAATTGGTGCATTACCCGGTCTAGAAGCATATTGGAATTTCAATGATAATCAATCTACAACTGTGACGGATCAATCTGGGAATTTATATCCTGGTACTTTATACGAGGATGGGATCGGATTTTGGTTTGATGATATTTTTTCAAATTCACCGACTGATTGTTTTGATCTGGAAATAACGGAAGCTGATTTTCCTTTTAATCATTTGTCTGACATGTCTATGGATCATAATAATTGGGATATGAATTCTTTCCCTTATCCTGCTGGAGGATCTCATAATAATAATGCTGACGGGGATGATTATACGTACAAACTAACATTAGCGGAACCTGCGACTATTTACGTCACAACATGCGATGAATTAACCAATGTTGATGTGCAAATAGCCGTTTATACCGCAGATTGCGATGTTTCATCATGGATGCTTTTTCAAGATGATTCCAATTTACAAATATATTATCCGGACGGCTCAGCTGAACAATTTGATTTTGATTGCATATCGGGATTTGTATCCAATCCAACGTATGCAAATATGCTACCCAGATTAGAACTGGATGCTGGAACGTATTATTTTGTTGTTGATGACAGAGATACAGAGGGAACGTCCGTAAAAACATGGTTTGGTTATTCATTGATTGTTGATTCTACATCTACATCCGCAGATTATTCTCAAGTCAATTATTTTTTTAATGAAGGTGTATATGGGGGCGAATACCAGGATGTATATTATGGAAATGGAATTGGTTTAGAAAACAGTGATTATACACTTTCAATCAATTCTAATGGTGGAAATGCAGACCAAGTTAATTTAACATCTATTGAGTCAATTGGGGGTACCGCTTTAAGTGGTGGCGAAGAAACAGTTGTGCTAAATGTTGAATATCCAAATGTTCCCAGTGGAGGTGAAATATTAAATGTGGGCCCTGCTTCAGTTTCTTCTATTTTTAATAGTGTTGGTGTACCGTTATTGGAAATTGATGGTATATCAATTCCATTAGTGGATGCCCTGTCTCCTACCATCATTTCTACCATTCCATCAAATGGGGATGAGAATATTGTAACCAGTTCAAATATTGTAATCAATTTTTCAGAAATTGTTCGTCATGCTACAAATGATGAATCCATTAATAATGTGAATGCTTCTGAATGTTTTTCGTTGGAAAATGTTGCAACCGGAGAAAATCTAACGTTTACTATTACAACGAGTGACAATATAACGTTTATTTTAAATCCTGATAGTGAATTTCCAGAATTAACAAATATTCAATTCACTATTTTTAATATTGAGGATGTAAATAATAATGCATTTGGCGTGAGTGCTTTGTCCTTCACAACAGCAGATGAAACACCGCCACTCATTGAATCGAGTACTCTTGCTTCAACCAATATGTATGCACTTATCGTTTTTGATGAAGGAGTTTATTCAACGAATCTGGGAACCGGAGGATTAGATTTATCTGATATAGATTTCGCTTTTAATTCAAACGGCGGGAATTGTGAATCATTGGCTATTTCTAATATAACAAATTCTTCTGGATCCGCTCTAAGTGGCGGTGAACAAATCATCCGAGCAATACTTGAGTTAGGAAGCGCACCTTCAGGTGTTGAAGTTTTAACCCTAAACCCGATTGATAATAATTCTATATTTGATGTTTCAGGGAATGCCATGAATTCAACTACAACAACAAATGATTTAACTCTATTTGCTTCTGTTATGATGGATTCTATTTTTCTCCCCGATAGTAATGAATATGTGGACTTAACATTCACGGGAGCCGTTTATGGTAATGAAGGACATTCTCAACCGGTTGTTGCATCAGATTTCGCCATCCTATTGGAACCAAATGATGGGAATACCACGGCACTATCTATTACACATATTTCACGCACAACGGAAGAAGCACTTCTTGGAGGTGAAAACACAATTCGAATTTTTATGAGTTTAAATAATTTACCATCAGGTGTTGAAACAATTACTATTTCTCCAAGTGATGAATCTCGCATTTTCAGTATTTCAGGTGTTCCTGTTCCAAGCGCAGAATCATTTGGTCCCATATTGCTTAAAGACCAGCGCCCTCCAACAAGTGAAACGAATGTAAACGACGGAGCTGTAAATTATATTGAAAGTGATCCTATCGCCCTTTCTTTCACTGAAAATATTTATCATACAGATGGATCTGCAGTTACGGCTGAAGATATGCTAAACTATATCGTATTAAGAAGCAACAATGCATCGGGAGGAAATATCCCGTTTACCGCATCTATTTCAGGAGATCCACCTACACTTATAATCGTTCCACTAGAAGATTTTGCGAGTGATCAAGTTGTCTATTATGCTTTTAATGCTACCTTCCAGGATGAAAATGGCAATGCAGTTGAAATGGTTTATGAAATTACATTTACGGTGAGAGATTATTTACCTCCATCCGTTGATTCCACCATCTTATCGTTAGATAATACATATATTGATCTTTTATTTGATGATGAAATTTTTGGATCATCAGATGCAGTTGAAACTTTAGATATGAATGATATTGTTGCTTTTCTTATTCCGAATGAAAGTGACGTAACAGAATGCACTGTAACAAGTCTAACACGAACAGATAGTAATTTTCTTATCGGAGGTGAAACAAATATTCGTGTAAATCTTCATTTTAATTCAACACCCAATGGAAGTGAATATCTTCTCCTTTTTCCAAATGAAGATGTAAATATTTTTGATGATGTTGGAAATGAGATGGAATTCCAAGCTTTAACAGATACCTTACGTTTATATGATATTTTACCGCCAAGTATTGATACCATTTCTGTACCCATTGATTCCTATATTACGTTGATGGAAAGTACACCAATTACATTTACTTTTAATGAAACAGTTGATTCTATTGCCTATTCCGTAACTGCCACTTATACAGATACTGTTTCTTATTCGTCTGTTTTATCGGATACATCAATAAAGATTACGTTAGAGCCCCCATTAACAAGTATGGATTCCATTACTATATATTTTTCATATCTCGAGGATGCTTCTGATATTTCCACTGTGGATATTGCCTATACTTATTTAACACCCATGTTAGCGGATTATAATTTGGATTCCACAATTAATTATATTGATTTAGCAAATCTTGTTGAAAACTGGAATATGAATAATTATACATTTGAATTAGGCCCCGTTACAGGAGAAGCGCCCCATTTTGTTTCTTTTCCCGATAGTAAGTATACTATTGATGATGGAATGGCTTTTATGCAAATGTGGGCATGGTACCAAAACACATATGGGGAAATTCTTAATGAAGGTGAAGGTATTGGGCGACCCTTAAATATGTTTCAATCTCATAATAAACTATATATTGTTTTAGATGAACATATTCAATCAGGAAATATTCAAATCCAAACGAATAGATATAATAATCAACAAGGTGTAATCCAATTCCAAAATTTGGATAACCAGATGGCTTTTTCTAATCACAATGTTGAAAAGGGAATTTCATCTCTCGTTTTTGCGAATCTTAACCCATTTCAAAATGATACACTCTGTGTACAATTAAATTCAACCATAAAAGAATACAAAATATTTTATACGTTAGCTGATAACGATAAAACCATATCTCAAAATGGATTTATTCAAATAAATCAAACGCATTTGCCCGAACAATTAGCTCTCCATTCTGCCTATCCAAATCCATTTAATCCAACAACAACATTGAAATATGATATTCCATATTCAGATCTTTCTCAACATGTTTTATTACACATTTTTGATATTAAAGGTCGATTAGTCGATATCCTTATTAATCATACGAGTGAACCTGGTTCATATACAGTTCAATGGAATGGAAATGGCTTCGCGTCTGGCTTATACTTTGTAAAACTATCAATGGGTTCTATCTCAAAAACACAAAAATTGTTACTTCTTAAATAAGTCCTTTCACAATTATAATATTTTATTATTACTCCGGCGACAATTAACCGTAATTTTTCACCCCTTTGTGTTTCCCCCGAAACAAGTGCGGGATGCAAGCACCCTGTCATAGGGGAGAATTAAAGTTGGAGCGAAATGAAACAATATGACGCCATTATCATTGGCGCTGGTGCAGCAGGATTGATGTGTGCTATTGAAGCAGGTAAACGTAATCGATCTGTTTTAGTCATTGAAAAAGAAGATCAAGCAGGTAAAAAAATCCTTATTTCAGGTGGAGGTCGATGCAATTTTACAAATCTGTATATTGAACCAGAATCGTTTATATCTCATAATAGTCATTTTTTCAAATCAGCTCTGGCTCGATACACATGTTGGGATTTTATTTCTTTAATGGAAAAGCATAATCTCACATGGACAGAAAAAACAAAAGGCCAATTATTTTGCGACCAAAAATCAAAAGCAATATTATCCATGTTGCTAGATGAGTGTCATAAAGCAGAAATTGATTTTGCATTTAATGCCCGAGTGAAATCTATTCATCAAGAGTCAGGATATAGTGTTGAAACGGATGAAAATAGTTTCCATTCATCCTCATTAGTTATTGCAACAGGCGGGCCATCCATTCCTAAATTAGGTGCTTCGGACTTTGGCGCTAAAGTGGCAAATCAATTTAATATGAATACAATCCCTTTTTCACCAGCTCTTGTTCCATTTACATTTTCCCAAAAGGATATAGAAAAATATTTAAAGGGATTATCAGGATTATCATTCCACGGAATAGTCAGCTGTAATAAGCGCAGTTTTAAGGATAATATATTAATGACTCATAAAGGATTGAGCGGTCCCGCCATTTTGCAAATATCTTCCTATTGGAATAAAGGGGATGCCATTTGTATCAATATATTACCCAATTTAAATGCGGGTGAATGGCTCATTGACCAGAAAAAATCCAATGGCAAAAAGCAATTAAAATCTCTTTTATCTCAATTCCTACCTAAACGCCTTGCTCTTCGTTTTTCAAATGAATTGCTTTCAACCCCGTTGGCGAATGAAATAATTGGAAATAGTTCTAAAACCGATTTAATGAAATTAGGGCACGCTCTGAATCATTGGACATTAAATCCAAATGGAACGTTGGGATATCAGTTTGCAGAAGTGAGTACAGGCGGTATAGATACAAATGAATTATCTTCCAAAACCATGGAAGCTAATAATCACCCTGGTTTATTTTTCATTGGTGAAACAGTCGATGTAACGGGTTGGTTAGGTGGCTTTAATTTCCAGTGGGCTTGGGCTTCTGGGTGGGCTGCAGGACAAATAATTTAGGAAATTTTATATAATAGAAGCCGATATGTTTTATGTTTCATAAATGTTTCAGCTGTCTGAATCCCGGAAAAATATTCTTTTTCAATTTTTAAAATTCGTTTTGCCAGTTTCCATTTTAAGAAAGACATGACTTTAGGATATTGGCTCGTTAAATAGTCCCCTAAAATTTTTCTACCCGGATCAGCCACTTGATCTGCAAATTGACCTAATAATGCTTGAGTCGGAGCCGCTTCTTTTGTCATATCCTTATTAAGAATAATCTCAAATGGAAATTCAGATAATATTTTTTGTGATGTTTCCCATTTATGTCCACCACCAATGGGGCTTTTCCCAGGACCTTCTAACGTAAAATAATCAAATATGAACATGTATCCATTTGCGTTAGAAACAGATTGAACCTTTTTTAATGCATCCCGGATTCGCATATATTGAAAACTTTCACTGAATAAGATAATATCATATTTTTTATCAATAATGACATCTTCAAACTTTCCGCGATAAACAAACACTTTTCCATCAAGCTTCTGTTCAATTTCATCGGCTAAATAGTCACTTGGAGAAACACAATCCACATCATACCCTTGCTCAATCAACTTTTGAGCGAGTCCACCTGACCCACCGCCTACATCCAAAACAGTCTTTACTCCTTTGGGAATGGATTCAAGAATCAGCTTGGAATGGTATTCTTGCGCCTTTTTAATATGGATGGGTTTAACCTCCAAACCTTTCGGCCAAATGCCATAATGCAAATGATCTGTATCAAAGAAATATTGTGCAATTAGGAGCCCTAATTCCAGCCCTGCATCTTTTGATCTAATCTTTTCTTTTTTTACCATAAGTGGCGACAATCTTAAAACAAAAAAGGCAGTATTTACACTGCCTTTTTTACGTTTATTAGCTTGATTAACCTGCTTATTTCATAAGGATCATTTTTTTCACTGCTCGATAATCCCCAGCCTGAATGGAATAAATATAGATACCCGCTGATACGGGGAATCCTAAATCGTTTGTGGCATTCCATAATGCGGTATAATAACCGGCAGGTTTATTTTCTTGGACTAAAGAACGTACTTGGCGCCCAATCACATCATAAATGGTAACAATAACATTCGCATCATTCGGCAATGCATATGGAATCTGTGTACTTGGATTAAATGGATTTGGATAATTTTGGTCTAATCTAAAATCATGTGGTATGATTTTTGGGTCTATGGAGAGAGTCCCACCCCCGTTTGATGTGTAAAAAACACGTCCATTTTTTATAACCCATCCCGTAGAATCATTTACAAAAACAATATCATTGGAATTACGATAATAGCCATGTGCCATTTCTTGTGGAGCCCACGTTCGACCTGTGTCGCCACTAAAATATGTTTGAACTCCTACAGCAGCCCATACTTTGGCTGGGTCATCAGGGGAGAATTCAATATCCAATGGGTTTCCAACAGTGCATTCTATCCATTCCCATGATTCCCCTCCATCAATTGTGCGGTATATTTCATCATTACGCGGAATAGTTAAACCTATATTTTCATCATAAAACTTGATTAATCTTGCATAATCAGGATAATTAGTTTGGGTCCAATTATACCCCCCATTCGTTGTTTTAAATAAATATTGCGGTACACTCCCACTTTCAAAAAAATAGCCAACGTCCGGGCTAACAAAATCAATTCTTCGCCAGACATTTGCCGAATGATCACCAAAAGCAGAATCGTTTACTGATTCCCAATGAAGCCCCCCATCTGTTGTTTTCAAAAAAATAGCTGGCCCTTCAGAGTCTAACACCCCATCTCCCATTGTAATTCCATTATTGACATCAAACATTTCAATATAATTCATAAAATCTGTAAGTGTTGTATCGGAAAACTGTCGCACCCATGTACTACATCCATCCGTGGTTGAGTATATATATGCCGGCCAAGCGCAACCCCAAATGTGGTTTTCATCAATAATGGAAATGTCTATAAAACTTATGCTATCCGAAGAAAAACATTCAGACCAATCGTTGCCACCATTTTGCGATTTATACACATGTGATATACTGTTATCATGTATGGAAATAACGACATTATTTTCATCAGCTGCATCTATTGCATGCCCAGTATGCCAATCATTCGGCAAACCGCTTGACTGTCTTTCCCATTGCCCCAATAACAAAAGTGGAATCATAGATGTAAATATGAATAATCGCATACCTAATCCCTTGGTGGTCTAAAAGTAACAATGGGTGCCGAAATAGATAAAGCATCATAAATCTTTGTAAATATTCTGTACCGAATCGTGCTAGAAGGAGGCAATGTTTGATTTCTATCAATCCATCGAGTTGTTTCTCTATGGATGGTAGCCACAGTTGACCAAGTTCCAGTACTGATTTTTTTTTGAATTACATACTCATCACCATATATAAAAGACCAGCTTAAATGAACCTTATTTCTGTAATTAGATCCTGTGAAAGACGTTACTGGAGGTGGGCTAGAATCATCATTGTTATCATCACACCCTAATTGATCTAAATCAATGCCAATTGGTGATGTAACATAACGAGCCCAGAGTAGAGCACAATCAAATCCAAATATTATATTTTCTTCACCACCACAATCTAAAAACATGATACAATCTGGATTATCTTCGCAAGAAGTTGTAAAATGGTCAGGGTAAAATTGATTACAGCAAAGTTCTCTATCACGCTCATAGTCTAAAATAACACCATCGTATGTGGAGTTTTCTTCGTTTAAAGTTTTAATAGATGAGCTCGTTAAAGGTTGGTTTATGTCTGAACAGGATGAGTAGAAAAAAAAGGCGAAGAAGAAAAATAAAACCAATCTTTTTATATTTAGCATAACAGGCTCCTAGTTACATTATGTTAATATAATATATTTGCATCTTATTAACTAGTATTATTATCCAAAAAAAAATTGAAATGATTTTAAAAGTAAAAAAGGCAGTGAAACCACTGCCTTTTTTACTTTTGTTATACTGATTTATGAAAGCTTAGTACCTATTTCATAAGGATCATTTTTTTCACTGCTCGATAATCCCCAGCTTGAATGGAATAAATATAGACACCCGCTGATACGGGGAATCCTAAATCGTTTGTGGCATTCCATAATGCGGTATAATAACCGGCAGATTTATTTTCTTGGACTAAAGAACGTACTTGGCGCCCAATCACATCATAAATGGTAACAGATACATTCGCATCATTCGGCAATGCATATTGAATCTGTGTACTAGGATTAAATGGATTGGGATAATTCTGCTTTAGCGCAAAATGAGTCGGAATAGATGACCCATCATCGGTTGATAACAAAACCGTTACAATATCAGATGATTCACTTTCATTTCCATTGTAATCCATGGTTGTAACCCAGTATTCATAATTCCCCAATCCAACGCCATCTAGATAGAATGTGTCAATAGTGGTAAAGACCGTGGCTGGTTCACCGGACCCAACTTCATGGCGATAAATTTTATGATAATCAAAATCAGGTGCATGAGATCGATTCCATGAAATAAGAATGCCATCGTCATCCCCAACAGCACCAACGCCACCCGGCGCTCCAGGATGAATATTATCCACAGAGAAACCTGTAACCGGTTCAGAATCTAGAAAATAGTTTGGATCCCACGTATGGGCAGAAACCATAAATGTACTCCAAACTGTATCCATCGGTGTAGCATTTCCTAAAGTAGGAACAACCATGCTATAAGGTTGCATACCATGCCAAGGAACTGTTGCAACAAAATCCCATAATTCAAGAGGTGCATCATTTACTTTTCTCCAAACGGAAAATTGTGTAAATGCTTCCCAATCTCCAGGATTTCCTGGATTCCATACAAGACGCATTTGGTAACCTTGATCTTCCGGCACATCTCCAAACCATTCAATATGGGGCGGATGACTCATGCCTTCTTGGAATAAAGTAATATCAAAAATGATATCATTATTTTCAATGACTACAGCACCGGGAATATAAATATCTTCATACCCATCTGCGGCTGCAAAGAAATCATAAACACCATTCACGAGTGGAATGTCATAATGGCCATCTTCAGAAAATCGAAATGCTTCATATTGATCATTCAGGACACCAATAAATCGCCATTGATTTTCGTCTCCTCCGGATAAACCAACAAATCCACTCATCGATCCGTCAAAATTTTCAACCGGGGATAATGTAAAGTCTATCCAAGAACCCTCATCCCATACTTCTACTCCATATTGCCACGATCTGAAATATCCTTCTGCACCAGCACCAACATCATACACGCCACCAGGAAGATTTAATTCAAACATTCCCATATCATCGGTAAATGTAGATTTAGACCAACCATCACCATCGAGACTTCTGGCTTCAATTCGAGCCCCAGCAAGACGCTCACCATTTACATCCATAACAACACCACTGATAGAGGTATCCCATTCAGGATGTAAATAGAAATCGACATATGTAGCTTCATTTGGGTATACATCAACATGAACCCATTCTGTACTAAATCCTTCTGCGCCGGCTTCCATTTCATAATCGCCTGCAGGAACTTCCATCCAATAATGGCCATTTTCGTCTGTTGATACCTGAAAGTATTCACTATTATTACGATAAGCTGAAACCCATGCATTTGGAATCGGATACGGATCTCCAGCAGCAGACCAAACAACACCTTCTAAATAGCCATGTTCCCCGCCTCCATGATAATCTAATTCTATATCGAATTCAAAATCATCCACATCATCCACATGAACATTGTCTATCCATTCATTGTACCCTTCTGCCCATACATAAACATCATAATCTAATCCACCATTGACCCAACATTCATAATATCCGTCTGGATTTGTTGTGCTATTTGTCCAATAGCCTTCACCCGTATCATCAAAATATTGGTATGATATTTCTGCTCCATGAACGGGCTCACCTTCAGGGTTCCAAATATGTCCATGAACAAAAGTTGTATATTCATAAATGTCAAACATAAAACCGGTCTCTTCGCCTTCAACTGTCGCCATTTGAGCAAAAGGATCCGCATATAGATTTTGATTGATTCCAAATTCGCTCATCATAAATAAAACATATTCTTGAGCATGAGAAACATCCACGTGGAAAGATCCATCATCTTGAGTCATGGTGAAGAAAAAGTTCGCTTCATCATCCATACTCGATGCGACAAGAAACATATTAGCCGTTTCAGGATTCGTTCCACCAGAAATAGAATAATCTGATTCAAATCCACCGACATTTAATACAGCTGGATTATCACCAAACGTGTTTGTTTCAGGATTAAAACTTGTAAACATCAATGATGTATTTTGTAACATGAGCCAGAAAAAATCATCATTTCCATCATCCATACTCAGCGTAATTTCAAAAACACCTACTTCTGAATTTTCATCATCATCCATATTGTCAACTAGCCAAATCGCAGGAACTCCATCCATCAAATTCATAAGATTGATATCTTGTTGTGGTTCCAGAGTATCATTGAAATTTGCATCATAAAATAAAGATAATAATCCAGCAAATGGACCTTCGCCATGAGAATCAAATGTTAAAGTTACCGTGACAGATTCTCCTGCTTGAATATCAGCACTTGATCCACCATTTACTGTAACTTCAAAATCTGTGAATTCAAATCCCGGTCCTGTGGAATCGCTGAATAGTATTTCAATATTATATTCTTCGCCAGCTTCAACTCCTTCCAATGTGACTTCAGCATGACCCAATTCTTCGGACCAACCTGAAATATGAACCATATCAGATGGCCAAACAGTTATGGCATCAAGTCCATCTGGTGCCGCAAAACTGATTTGTGGAGATTCAGGCGAATTTGATTCTACGAATGGCACTTCATTCCCCGCTTCATCGGTATAACTGATCCAAATAGATGCTGTAGTACTAGATTCTCCAAGATGAAAATCAAATTGACTTCCATCTAAATCGACCCAAACGGATGATTCATCATACCAATACCCATCATGGTCAACATTTAACCAATAAAATTTGTCTGACTGTTCAGTGGAAATGTGATAATAACCATTTTCATTTGTAACGGATGAATCAGATTCTTCTGACTCCCATAATTCACAAAATACGGTTACTCCGCTTAATGGATTTCCATCAAAATCTCTTACAATCCCTTCAATAAAGGACGCATCTCTTGAGTTAGATTCAAACTTTGGTTCAACCTGCGGTCGATTTTTAAGACGCTCATTAGAAGAAAGCACATTATTCTTTAAAAAATCATCTGCTTTCAAATTCTGCACATTTGGTTTTTCAAACGATTGGAATGATGATTTTGAAATAACATTTTTCACAGATTGAAGCATCTGAGTTTGCGCATTATCTGAATTAGATTTTGCAGATGTTTTTAACATTTGTCGCATAACATCATTTTGCGCATCTTTTTCAAGTCGCAATTGAGATACGTGTTCGATGTTTATTTGTTGATCAACTGTGGGAATTATTTCCGTTTGTTGAATTGATTTTAGCCCTGAAGCAAAAAGGAAAGATAAGGTGAAAACGATTGTCGAAAAATGACGAAGTATGATCATAACAGACTCCTCAATAGGTTATGATTAGTCTCACCGACCAAATGAGAGAATTGCAGGTCTTGGTGAAGTTAGAGAGAAAAGGTTATTACAATCTATATATAAAATTCGTACGTGATCTAGGTCACATCAAGAAATACTCATTTATTTCCCGATTGGGTAAAATGGCTTAAAGTTAAATTTAAAGGAAGTGTGAACATAATTTCCGTCAGAATTCACTTGATATTGGTTAGCATACTTTTCTGTATTTTTAGCAATATCCATAAGGGCATCAGCTAGAGCAACAACATCTTCTTTAGTTGAATAGAGTCCAAAACTAGCCCGAACCATTCCTCGTTTCAATTCAACATAATCCGCAATATCATCCATGTCCACATCTTCAATACCAGACATCAAATCATCCATAATCATTTCTTTCACATATGGATGAGCACAAAAACAATCATTTCGAACGGCAATATTAAAATAATCATTCAGAATAGCAGCTGTTAATCCATGATCCAACTCTTTCATATTGAAAGATATAGAAGCAACACGTCTGCAATGGTTTGTATTTGTTTCTCCATAAATCCTAATTCCTGGGATTGGTTTCATTTTTTCTAAAGCTAATTGAATTAATTGATCTTCTTCTTCAAATAGAAATTCCATCCCTATTCGATCTAAAATATCTACGGCAACTGCCAGTCCAATGGCACCAGGAATATTGGGAGTTCCAGCTTCTTCACGGTCGGGGAACGAAGATTTAACAACATAATTATCTACAAATACATCCTGAACCATTCCGCCGCCCACTTCTTCCGGTTCAACAGACAGCAATAAATCTTTTCGAGCGACGACAGCCCCGGGAGATCCTGGGTAATAAGTTTTATGCCCAGAAAAAACAATTGCATCAATATGTCTATTTGGATGATGCGGGTCACACATTTGAACGGGAACATGAGCCGCTAATTGTGCGCCATCAACAACCATATAGGCACCATATTTATGAGCAATTTCTGCCGCTTCATAAATGGGATTCATGATTCCTGTCACATTACTCACACCGGTTAAAGCAATATAATTTAATTGACCTTCATTCTCTTTGCAGATGGATTCAAGTGTTTCAATACAGACACACCCAAGTTTCCCATTTCTTTCTTTCAGCGGAACATGAATGATTTTATCCATATGTTTCCTATGGGGTAAATCGTTTGAATGATGTTCCATTATAGATACAATGGCTAATTCTTTTTCAGGTCGAGAATGTTTAAAAACTCTCGCCAAGCGATTCATCCCAGCTGTCGTTCCACTTCCTGTAAAAAAGCATGCATATGTTTCCGGATCTGCACGTAAAAAAGATAAAATTCTTTTATGAGCCCAATGATAATAATCCGTAGATATTTTTGCACCAAAATGGAGCGTACTATGGGTATTTGAATAATGATGATTAAATTTTTCCACTGCATCATGAGCTGGCTTCATCATTAATGTGGATGCGGTAGAATCTAAATATATTCGTTTAGTGGTTTCACCTGTTGCAAGCGTGTATTCTGTATTTAATCCAATAAATGCGCGCTGGATTTCATGAAATAATTCGGAGCCTGTTTTATGATGAGACATAATGAAATGTAATAATAATTAGATTTTTAATGACGAGAAACTAAAAAGAATTCAGTCAATCATTTATAGTTTTATTCCCACGGGTTCGGAATGTCACCATTCATCAATTTTTTATAATATATCCAACTTGTCATATTGGGACGTTCATCATCAATGGGAGGCGGAAATTCATATTTTGGATATTTTTCACGAATCGTATTTTTTAAAACATCAGGCAAATCTTCGAATGAAACAACTCGTTTTCCCAATCCATGATATAGGGTAGAGCCTTCAATACTACCCATTTCCATCCACGGTAACCATTGGGCAGATCGTGCCCATCCAACATTTACATCTGTGGATGTTGGTTTTGATTCATCAAATAAATCATTTGTTCGTCCAAACCAATTAAACATTTCATGTGCTTGATAGTATCCACCCACTTGTTTTTGATAATCTCCACCTAATGGATTTGGATAAAATAATGGAATTTCCATATTCATCATAAAATGGCCGCCTTGAACAACCGCTGGTAATTTAAAGGGGCCCCGTTTTCCATACGCATACGTTGGATAGCGACTATTGACTGGATCATTAGCAATATGAATAATATCCACTTTTTTCCCTGTCCATGGGTTATCCCATTCATGAATCAATTCACCCGTTTTAGGATCTAAATAAAATAATACTTCTCTCGAAACATATTCGTAACCATATCCATTTTCTTCATTCGAGACTGTTTTGGTTGCACGAACATTGAGCCCTTGGTAATCAAATAAATGTCGATCTTTTTCACCTAATTTGTGACTATACACACTCCCATAAAACCAGAAATAAGTTGGTTCATTATCAATCAGAGATGATGACACTTTCCGCATAATTTTTACTGCATCTTCTGGGTTATCAGGATTAAGCCACTTCTCTTTCCCCTCCACAATTGTGAGTGTAAAGACAATTAACAATAACAATGATACAATGTTTAGCTTCTTCATAGCTCCTCCATTAGAATGAGTGAGAAATTCGTATTGTCCCCACAAATGCATCTTCATTTATGGTAGATCCGCCAGGGTGTAAAACCCATTGAATATCCGGTTGAATAGTAATGTGATTCATTATTTGGAATTGATATGTACATTCAATTGCACATTCATAATCCATGGGAAATAACATATCTTCATATAAAATAAATCCATTGCCCGGAATAGAAGCATAGGCTACACCAATACCAAATGAATCATTACTAAGCGATTTGAATACATTTTGAATGATTATTCCACCATCAATGGAAAGTGAATAGGTATTTTGATCATTGTTTGGACTCCACCCAGCTCGAAAAAATCCCTGAGAAGGGAAACGGGAATTAGTTTTACTCAATTCAAACTCTGTTGAAATATAATACCCGTACCGACTTGATTGATCTTGAAAATACACAGATGAAGGTTCTGAACATGTATATTTCCATGTTCCAAGTTTAAATATATAATTTTGTTTTGTGCTTTTTTGGGACACAAACTCTCCAACTGAAAAAACGCCTTGCTCTTTATTGATTTCCCAATGCATCCCTTGTTTTGTAATGTCACCCTTTCCATCGGGATGATCAAATGGATCTCCATCATACACGCCAAAATGAAGAAATTGATTTTCATTTATATCATATTTTATCCTAACTCCAGCCGCTGTAACAAAATAGGCTGGTCCTGTATTTACCGTGTTGGCTGAAATATATGCTGGCCATCCAAATGAACTGTTAATAAATAAGCCACCAACATCATTCACAGAGAATTCAGCATCGGCAAGTAAACTTCCAAATCGTATGTTTAGGGATTTATCCAGCATATTTTTTTCCACCCATATTTCATACAAACGAAAACTATCATACCCATCTATATTGCTCGCTCCAAATCCATCACCAATTAAATCTGAAGGACTATCTCCAGTTATCAATAAAGAACTTATTCTAAAAAGTGTATTCTTACGTTCAAATTCTATTCCAATCTCACCAACACCACTCATCACAGTTCCGGTCTGGACACCGCCCGACAGGTTAGACATGGACTCTAAAATGATATTTCCATCTATTTTAAATGGCGCTTGCCCAAATAAGAGATGAATGAATCCGATGGTTAGAAAAAAAGGTTTCATAATAATTTCATCAAACTTTTTATGCTTTCTTTTTTCCTTTATTCCATACGTATAGATATCCGCCTATTGCTACGAGAAGCACTAATACATACATAATCATGCCACTATTTTGCAACATAGATCTTTCTTCCCAAGTGCCACTATTAAAAACAAAATACAACATGATTAAAGGGAATAGAATCATTTCAGCCCAAAATACTTTTAATATCCACATACTACCATCCTCCGTCCATCATGTCCGTTCCCATTCTGGAGCCGACTAATGCAATTATAATTATGAGAGATAGAAGTATATGAAGGGTAATTGCAGGATAAGCTAAATTTTTGACTCGCTTTTTAAGTGTTGCTTCATTTTCTTCTTCATCTCCTTCTCCATCTTTAATATTTTGAAGTACGCCAACCGTGCCAGCTGCACCCGTAATGAGTAATACAGCCATGATTAGTATTACACTGAAAAGGATAAGTTTTAGATTCATCCAAGGGAGTGTAATTAATGGCTCAAAACTTCTCCATCGTAACCACGCTAAAGTAAGGCCAATAAAAGGTGTCGCTAAAAATACCTTTGTAACCCACATATCAAATTTCTGTGCCAGCTTAGCTCGATCTAATCGAACATCAATGGGCAAATCCCTATCTATAAGACTCATACTTAAACTAAAAACCACAAAATCACTGCCGAGCCATATAACCACAAAAATAATGTGTACCCATAAAACTAAATTGGTCAAATTCAAATAGTCCATTTTTCCTCCCTAAGAAAGTGTTCCAATCACAATACCCGTCACAAAAGGTATTAACCAAATCACCCAAACAATGGTACTAAATTTGTGGAAACTCAAAATAGCTTCTTCATCTTTTTTCACAATAACCATTGTAGCCCAAATGGTATGGATTAACATTAATACAATGGCAAGTAAACCTGTCGAACCATGAAGATTTAAATGGATACCACCCGCAATTTGTCTCATATAATCAGTGCCAATAAAATCGGCTGTGAGTCCTGCCCAAAAAAACCCAAGGTGCCAAACTTTTAATCGACCTGCAAATCGCTCACTCCAAACAGCAATCGTATAAAAAATGAGAGCTGTTACAATATAGATAACAGCTAATTGTAATAATGTCATTTATTCTCCTTTATTTGTTTCAATTTCAATAAGGTCTCTTTAGATATTTTCCGCATGCCTTACCTAAAATATTTCCATTTTCATAAATTTTATTTCCGCGTAAAAATGTCGTCTTCACTTTTCCAGTTAATTCATATCCGTCAAACGGTGAATACCCTTGAGTCGACTCAGATTCCCCTGAGTTCACTACAAATGTTTCATTAGGGTCCACCAATACAATATCTGCATCATATCCCGGCGCAATATCACCTTTCGATTTAAATCCAAATCGTTGGGCAGGATTCCAAGATAAAAGTTCTGCAATTCGGTTTGCAGATACACCGCGTTTCGTTCCTTCACTAAAAAGTCCCGATAATAAATATTCCGTCCCACCAAAACCGGATTTAGCCAAAAAAACATTATCCGGGTTATCTGAATCCACTTTCATTTCCTTTGAACAGCATGCATGGTCACTCACAACCCAATCAATATGTCCTTTTTTCAATGATTCCCATAATGTTTCCACATCTTCTCTAGGGCGAATAGGAGGATTCACTTTTGCATAATTACCATTAGGGCAATCCACATCCAAGAGCAAATGCCCAACCGTCACCTCACGTCGAAAATTGATATGTGGAAATGTTGCTTGCATCATCATGGCTGCATCAATGGCTTTTCTGGAAGTCAAATGAAGTAAATTTATATTGATGCAATCTGTTTCATTCGCTAAATAGGAAGCAATAAAAATGGCTAATCCTTCAGAATGGGGCGGTCTAGATGCACTGTAAGCCCTTAACCCTTCCAATGTTCCTTCTTCTTCAACAAGTTTAGTATAAGCTGTCATAATTTCAGCTGTTTCACAATGGAGACTTAAACTAATAATATCCTTTTTATCAGAATGATTGTCCATTGCTTTTTTAATACCACGCATAATGAATTCAAAATGAGCCATATCATATTTATCGTCAGGGCCAATCATGAGAAAATTTGATTGATCATCGGATTTCCCATGTAATCCATGGCTCCCATAAAACATAAATATTTTAAAAGAAGTAACGCCGAATTCATCAATAATGTAGTCTATTTCATCAATATGACTTCCCATCATTGGCGCTAAATGATAGGCATAATCCACATGAAATTTTCCATCTGAAACGGCTAGCACTTCAGGGAAAAATTCTCGATAGGGGCCAGATTTATTTAAGTAATATTGACCTGTACGCATATAATTGATACTTGTAGTAACGCCCCCCATAGCAGCCGCTCGACTTTCTGTAACAGCATCTTGGCTCAAATGTGTATAAATCCCAGTATGCATATGTGCATCCACAAGCCCTGGAAACGCCATATAATTACATCCATCAATGACACCATTAGCATCATCTGGATTTAATTCGGATTCCACAGAAATAATTTTTCCATCTTTTATTCCTATATCAGAATGATCGACTGTTGAAACATTCGGCCGAACGAGTTGAATATTTTTTATAATTGTATCAAACTGCATTTTTATCTTTCGTATTTCTAAATATTTTTATTGCCATTTCGCAAAATCGGAAGACGCCTTGAAATTTCATATAAGTCTTCATTTCATGATTCATAATAAATCACTTCATCCTGTTTTAATCGTTCAATTTCATTCGAGGATAATCCCAATTCGGTCAATACTTTTTCAGTATCTTTTCCGATTTTATTGGGTGGATCTTTTCGAAGACCTAAATCAGAATCGCCATACTCAATTGGAAGTCTTGGCATTTTAGATTGGGTTCCATCTGGGAATTCTGTATTCAATAATCTATCATTATAATTGAGCTGAATATCATCAAACAAATCTTCTGGACATGCGATGGGAGCAAATGGAATACCCCCCCTTTCACATGTATAAATAATTTCATCCTTTGTGAATGATTTTAACAGTTTTTCAATTTCTGGAATAAACCATTTTCTTTCACGAATTCTATCATTATTTGTTTTTAGCCTCGAATCATTCAATAATGAGTTGCACTCAAATGCATGACAAAATTTCTCCCAATGTTTTTCACTTATCACCCCCACAAATATTTGTTCATCATCTTTTGTATCGAATACCTTATATATTGCCCAAGCGCTTACACGGTTCGTCATAGGTGGAACTTTTTCATCCGATAAAGCAGAATAAGCCATATGTTGGCCCATGATAAATGCGCACGTTTCATATAAAGAACTTTTTATATATTTTCCTGAATTAGTGGTTTTTCGTTCAAAAAGTGCTGTTAATATTCCCATGGCTGCAAACATGCCCCCAGAAATATCTATGACAGATGCACCTGCTCTTAATGGTTGCCCCGGTAATCCTGTCATGTAGGCTAATCCTCCCATCATTTGAACCACTTCGTCCATTGCGTGACGGTTTTCATATGGTCCTGATAAAAAGCCTTTTAGTGACGCATAAATCAGAGCAGGATTAATCAATGTCATATCCTCGTAGCCATATCCTAACCGATCCATCGTTCCGGGTCCAAAATTTTCTATTAATATATCTGTTTTTTCCACCATTTTCCGGACGATACTCTTCCCCTCGGATGTTTTTATATTAATCGCAATGGATTCTTTATTTCGGTTATAGAATGGATAATACCCTTTACCAAATCCTTTCAAGTTTCGT
Organism: Fidelibacterota bacterium; assembly: GCA_016784605.1. Taxonomy (GTDB): domain Bacteria; phylum Fidelibacterota; class Marinisomatia; order Marinisomatales; family UBA1611; genus JABHGY01. The sequence goes on from JADHUI010000014.1 coordinate 42,684, forward strand.
GTTGGATCACCCGTTGATGGTTCAATCCTTATAATATCCGCACCTAAATCAGCCAATATGAGACCACAGGAAGGACCCATTACAGCATGTGTAAATTCAATTATTTTAATGCCGCTCAACGGTAAAGGAGTCACTTCTCTTCCCTTTGTGACTCCAATACATTGCCAACTTGATGCATGTGAGATTGCATGGCTAATTCAGCTCCTTCAATATCTTGATTAACAATGTTTTTTAAAATTTCCTTATGATGAACGAGAGCTGTTTCAGTTTGGTCTTGAAAATTTAAGACAAAGGTTAAATCACTCCTCAATATTTGCATAATGGCTTGGGTTAAAACGACAAATGCAGAATTACCAGATGCTTTTGCTAACTCAACATGGAATTCCATGTCCACTTCAATGAATTTTTTTGTATGGTTTTTAGATTTTTCCATCTTTTCAATTAGGAATTGTAATTGGTCGATATTTTCTTGTGTACGATTTTCGGCAGCTAATTTTGCAATGGGCGCCTCTAATACTTTTCTAGCAAAATGAAGATCTTCTTTAACGACCTTTTCTACATCTAATAATAAATTGACAGATTCCACAATTCGATCAGCTGTATTATTAGCAACAAAAGTCCCTCGGCCAACCATTATATCAATTAAACCAATTTCAGATAAAGATTTAATGGCTTCTCGTACAGCTGTTCGGCTAACGCCAAATTGTTGCGCCATATCTCTTTCGGATGGTAATTGGTCTCCTTTTTTTAATTCACCGCTTAAAATCATTTTTCTAATTTGATTAACGATATTCTTATAAAGTTTTTGTTGTGGTACAATTGGTTTGTAATTCACATTCATTTTTCGATCCTATTAATTGCTAAAAATTGTATTGCAAAAGTTGAAATAAATCTTTAGTCTCTTCGTGATATAAGTGGTCTAATGGTCATACCATCATACCACTTAACATACAGATTATCAAGCATTAATCATATAAAATATTTATGACTGGATTCATTTTGAGAGGAGAATTGCATTAAATGGCAGGCTTTACTATAACAGAAAAAATAATGGCACAACAAAGCGGAAGAGATTCTGTCCGCCCCGGCGAATTAGTCTGGGCAGACGTGAATTCTATCATGACAATGGATTATCTGGGAAAATCTACCTTTAATATATTTGATTCATTAGGAGCCGAAGATTTATTTGACAGAGATAAAGTGATTTGCGTTTCTGACCATTTGGTTCCACCGCCCACAGAAGCATTTGCCAATTTACTCAACGAATGGCGAGCAATTGTTAAAGCACATAACGTCACACATTTTTATGATTTTGGTAAGCAAGGTATTGCCCATCAAATTATGGTTGAAGATGGACATGTGCTCCCAGGAACTGTAAGTATTGGGACTGATTCTCACGCTAATTCTTATGGGGCTGTAGGAGCTGTTGGAAATGCAGTAAGCGTTACAGATGCAGCCGTCGCCATGGCTACGGGGAAATGCTGGTTTCGCGTTCCGGAAACAGTCAGATTTCATGTTACAGGAAAATGGCAGCCCTGGGTCATGGGAAAAGATTTGTCACTCCACATTATGAATATGATGCATTGGAATGGTGACCTTATTTATAAAGCATTAGAATATGATGGACCTGCCATGAGCGACCTATCCATGGGCGGAAGAATTTCTCTCTGTAATATGACGGTCGATTTAGGTGCAAAAAATGGCATCGTTGCACCCGATGAAAAAACGCAAGCTTACTTAAATGGCGTGGCTAAAGGAGAGTGGGAAATGGTTTCAAGTGATTCCGATGCTGAATATGAAGCTGAATATGAAATTGATATTTCCAATGTAGGTCCTGTCGTTGCCAAACCGGATAATTTAGATGATGTTGTAAATGTTGAAGAAGTTGTGGGCACAAAATTGAATCAAATTTTCATTGGCACCTGCACCAATGGCCGTGTAGAAGATTTTGGAATTGCTGCCGCCATTTTGGAAGGGAAACAAGTTCATCCTGACATAAATATGCTCATGGTTCCAGCAAGTCAAACGCAATATTTAGAAGCCATGGAAAAGGGATATGTATCCACATTGGTCAAAGCCGGTGTAGCCATTGGCACATCTGGTTGTGCGCCGTGTTTCGGAACGCATCGTGGCGTAGCTGGAGACGGAGATGTGGTCTTGAGTGCGGGAAATCGAAATATGAAAGGACGTATGGGAAGTAAATCAGCAGAAATTTATTTAACGTCTCCTGCCGTGTGTGCAGCATCTGCACTCACAGGAACAATTGCAGATCCACGGGATTTACCCATGCCTGAAAACTTTGGAGTCACTTATGGCGAATAATTATAGTATAACAAAAGGCTTAATCAGATATTTTTCCCCTGTAACGGGGCGCTTGCATCCCGCACTTGGTTCGGGGGAAACACAATTGGATTATAAATAATGGTAAAATCCTGTATCGATTGTAAAGAGTTGGAGACTTAACTAATGTTTCCCCGATTTTATAAACCCCCATTATCCCCCTATGACAGGGGGATTTCAAGGATTTTTGAAACAGAAATTAGATTCGAAGTCCCTTCAATTTCCCCTGTAACAGGGGAAACACAAAGGGGTCAAATTAATTGTTTAAATCCAATAAATATTAAAAATGGTAATCAGTATGAATAATTCAAAATTAGAAGCAAAAAATCTAACAGGAAGCGTTTGGAAAGCAGAAGGATATGTATTTGCTTACGATATTATTAAGCAAGAATTCTGGACATCCGCATTAGATAAAGAAGAAAATAGTAAATGGGTCATGGGTGGCGTTCATTCGGATTTTGATAAAGAGAATGGCTTTCGCTCTAACGGATATTCATTCATTGTGGCTGGACATAATTTTGCCGGTGGCGGAAAAAGCATTGAGCACGTTATTACAGGTCTTATGGGCGCCGGCATAAAAGCAGTCATTGCCGAATCTTTTTCTCGACTTCAATTTCGAAATGCCATTAATTACGGACTTCCCTTTATTACGTGCAAAGGCATCGAAGCAATTGCATCTACGGGCGACGAATTGGAAGTAGATCCAATTTCAGGACAGATTAAGAATCTCACTACCGGACAAGAAATTCAAGCAGCACCCGTGGCGCCGTTTGTGGCGGAAGTGGCAGAATCCGGCGGATTAATTTCTTATATTCAAAATGTGATTAAAGAAGGAAAAGTGGACGAATTACGATGAAAGAAAACACAATGAAAACAAAATTAGCCAATGGCAAAGCTGTCTTTGGCTGTATTGCGCCAAATTCGGATTCCATTCTCATTGAGACGATGGGACTCATTGGATTTGATTATCACATTTTAGATTGTGAACATGGACCCGCAGGCGTTGTGGAAGTGGAAAATTTCGCTCGTGCGTGTGAACTCCGCGGTATGACACCGTTAGCTCGCGTTCGAGAATTAAATCGCCATCTCATTTTACAATTTATGGATGCAGGTATCATGGGACTTATTGTTCCCGGAATGCAAAATGCGGACATGGTTCGAGAAATGGTAGATGCCGTTAAATATCCACCCATTGGAAATCGTGGGCTTGGTCCTATTCGCGCGGCTGATTATATGTTGGGAGAAATGAACCAAAAAGAATATGTGAATTTCGCCAACGAACAAACCATGGTTCTGCCCTTATTTGAAGATATTTCTGCATTAGAAAATTTAGACGAAATGGTAAAAGTTCCCGGCATTGACGGATTTATTATCGGTCCACGAGATTTAGCCATGTCCATGGGATATATTGACGGTCCCGCCGGACATGACGATGTAAAAGAAACGGTGGATATAGTCATCAAAACGGTTACGGAAGCCGGACTTGTGGTAGGCACAGTTGCTCCCAATGGTGCAGCAGCAAAAGCGTTAATCGATCGTGGTGTCCAAATTTGTTTGGGCGGCGTAAATGGTTTGCTTGTATCTGCGGGACGAGCATATTTAAATGATGCAAAAAATTAATTAAGGAGAATCAGATGTCAACACTCATAGTATTATTCAATTTGAAAGATGGTCAATCGGTAGAAGATTATGAAACATTCGCCAAAGATGTGGATGTTCCTGGTGTAAAATCTTTGAATTCCATTGATGATTTCAAAATCTATAAATCCCAAGCACTTTTATTTTCAGATGATGCACCACCGTATCAATATTTTGAAGTCATAGATGTAAATGATATGGATGCATTTGGCGTAGATGTTCAGGATGAAAAAGTGCAGGAAATTGCAGGAAAATTCCAAGGTATGGTAGATAATCCCCTATTTATTTTGACGGAGAAAATAGCTTAATGGTGTTTTCCTTATTAGTCCACAACCGGGAAACTCCAAAATGATTTCAATGATTTTTGAAAAAGGAGTTAGTCAGAGAACCCTTTCAATTTCCCCTGTCATAGGGGAAACACAAAGGGGTCAAAAACAATGGTTAAATCCTATAGAAAATGTTTAGAATACAGGTAAATGATGATTCCCCAATTTAATAAATCCCCATTATCCCCCTATTACAGGGGGATTTGTGTGGTTCCCAAAATGGGAATTGAGTTTAAATCTTTTTATTTTCTCCCCTGTAATAGGGTGCTTGCATCCCGAGTTTTTTTCGGGGAAGAACCAAAGTTGGAGCAAAGTGGAAATCCCGAACTTGATTCGGGGTTGGGGCTTAAATAATGGACTTTACATTTTTTACTTTCAATTGGATCGAAGGGGAAGAATCATGAAAACATTAGCAGGTAAAATAGCCGTCATTACCGGTTCCGGTCGAGATACGGGAATCGGAAAAGGAATCGCCATGGCATTCGCAGATGCGGGATGCAATGTAGTCATCAGCGATATTGGCGTAGCAAAAGATCATCGATTTGATGAAAGCCACATCGGCACCACAGACGAAATGAATGCCATTGTTCAAGAAGCGAAAGACAAAGGCGTGGATGCCATTGCAATTGCGTGCGACGTGCGAAGAGAATCTGAAGTGAAAAATTTAATTTCGTCCACAGTCGAACATTTTGGTGCTATTGATATTATGGTAAATAATGCAGGTATTGGCTATCTCATGGAACCTTTGGTTGAATTCAAAGAAGAAAGCTGGGATGCTGTTTTGGAAGTAAATCTTAAAGGTGCTTTTCTTTGCACAAAACATTCAGCTATAAATATGATTGCCAAAGGAAATGGCGGGCGTATTATTAATATAGCTTCTCAAGCAGCTAAATCCGGATTCCCTTTTGCGGCGGCTTATACTGCATCCAAACATGGCATGATTGGCCTTACTCGTTCCAATGCAGTTGAACTTGGCGAACATAAAATTACGGTGAATGCTGTTTGCCCAAATCATATTACCACCGGGCTCGGCCAGTGGCAAAACGAATTTTTCAGCGAAAAAATGGGCATGAATTACGATGATTATATTCAAGGCATTCGCGACAGAGTTCCACTGGGTCGTGTTGGATTAGTGGATGATATTGCAAAAGCATGCATTTTTCTTGCATCGGATCAAGCAGATTACATTACCGGCGAAGCGCTGAATGTCAGCGGTGGCGAAGAGATGCACTAACATATGAGCTTTCAACTCGGTATAGATATTGGCGGAACTTTCACAGATGTGGTTCTGCTGGATGAATCAAATGACAAACTTTATTTCGGAAAAACACTCACTACCTATGGTGACCCCACGGATGGAATTGTCAATGGTATTAAACAAGTTTTAACGGACAATCAGGTTTCGGGGAAGGATGTTCGCCGAATATTGCATGGCACTACATTGGTAACTAATGCAATCATTGAACGAAAAGGCGCTAAAACAGGACTCATTACCACAGCTGGATTTGAAGATGTTTTAGAAATCGGACGTGAACTTCGTTATGATATTTATGATTTAAACATCCAAATGCCTAAACCATTGGTTCCACGAAATTTACGTGTTGGTGTAACGGAGCGTGTGGACAAAAAGGGAGCCATCGTTACGGATATTGACAAAGATGAGCTCAAATCATCTGTGCAAAAACTCATCGATCAAGGCGTAGAAGCGATTGCGGTTTGTTACATGTTTGGGTTTATGAATCCTGACCATGAAAAATGGACAGCCGATTATATTCAAAAACATTTTCCTGATATTTATGTCAGTATTTCCAGTGAAATTATGCCGGAAATTCGAGAATACGAGCGGGCATCCGCCACAACCATGAATGCTTATGTTCAACCCCTAACACATACCTATTTATCTCGTTTGGAATCTCGTTTGCAGGAAATGGACATTACCGGTGTCATCAATATTATGCTTTCCAGTGGAAGACTTACAACCATTGAAGGTGCGAAAAAATCACCCATTCATTTATTGGAATCAGGCCCTGCCGGCGGAACCATGGCCGGTGTATTTGTGGGAAAGCAAACGAATCGTGATGATTTATTCGCCTTTGATATGGGCGGCACAACAGCAAAAGCATCTTTGATTCATAACAATGAACCGGACATTACCAATCAATTTGAAGCAGGACGTGTGCGGCGCTTCCGTAAAGGCAGTGGTTTGCCCGTTCGAATTCCTGTGATTGATATGATTGAAATTGGTGCCGGTGGCGGAAGTATTGCCAAAGTGAATCAATTAGGTTTACTAACCGTTGGACCAGAAAGTGCCGGTTCCGAACCGGGTCCAGCTTGTTATGATCGGGGTGGAGAATTCCCCACCGTAACTGATGCAGATTTGGTTTTGGGTTATTTAAATCAAGATTACTTTTTGGGCGGCACGATGAAACTCAATCGGCAAAAATCAGAAGAAGCCATTCGAATTCATTTGGCGGAACCATTGGGCTTGTCAATAGAAGATGCAGCATTAGGTGTCCATCGTGTGGTAAACGAAAATATGGCCAATGCAGCCCGTGTTCACATTTTAGAAAAAGGACAGGACCCAAGACATTATACCATGATGGCTTTTGGTGGCGCCGGCCCCGTTCATGCATTTCATGTGGCGCAGCGACTCAATTTAAAACAACTGATGGCGCCAGTGGGTGCTGGAGTAGCTTCGGCGATTGGCTTTTTAGTCTCGCCTGTTGCGGTAGAATCGGTTCGAAGCCATGTGGATAAGTTATCAAGCATGGATTGGAATCAAGTAAACACATTTTTGAGCGAATTGGAATCAGATGGGCGAAAATTTCTATCAAAATCTGGAATACAAGATGCGGATGTTACTGTAGTCCGTCAATCGGACATGCGATATTTTGGACAAGGATTTGAAATTAAAGTCTCCATTCCGAATGAAACATTATCCGAAACTACAATTACCGAAATTGAAGAAAATTTTTCAGAAGTATATAAAACGCTTTATTCCCGAACCATTGATGATGTGCCGATTGAGAGTGTCACTTGGCGTGTATTAACGAAAGGGCCTTCACCGGAAATTCGATTGCAGCAAGTGTTTGATGCTGGGAATCATGATGCGCTTAAAGGGCATCGGAATGTAAGATTTGCCGAATTAGATCATGCTGTAGAATGTCCTGTTTATAGTCGATATGGATTAACAATTGGAGATAAAATGAATGGCCCTGCTATTATTGAAGAAAAAGAATCCACCTTTGTGATTGGTCCAAACAGTTCATTTTTTGTGGATGAACAAATGAACATTGTTGTTGATATGGACAATGGTTTAATTCTATGATAAAAGCTATGAGTTTGGGGAATAAATGATGTATTTCCGATTTCTTAAACCCCCATTATCCCCACGAAGCAAGTTCGGGATTCCAAAACCCTATGACAGGGGGATTTGTAAGGATAGTAAGATGAACCCAAATCGGGTCAAAAAAAGACGAGTGAATGATGAATAAACAAAATTTTGACGGAGTCACATTAAGTATTTTATGGTCACGATTGTTGGCCATTGTAGATGAAGCCGGCACTGCTCTCCAGCGTACATCCTTTTCAACGGTCACACGTGAATCCAACGATTTTGCGGTCGTTCTTATGGATACGCAAGGTCGATCTATTGCTCAATCCACGATTTCTGTCCCATCCTTTTTGGGTGTAATCCCAATGATGACCAAATATTTATTAAATGGGAATTTCCCATTGGATTCCTGGAAACCCGGCGATGTGGTAACGACGAATGATCCCCAACTTTGTGCCGGACATAAACCGGATGTGGGAGTTGTTTCACCTATTTTTCATCAGGAGAAAATAATAGGATTTATTGGAACCATTTCCCATGTTCCGGATATTGGGGGTGTCCTGTGGGGCGCCGGTGCTCGTGATGCTTACGAAGAAGGATTGCTCATTCCGCCTACAAAATTATATTCTGAAGGTGTGCAAAATGAAACACTTATTAGTCTAATTGAAAATAATGTCCGAGCGCCTATGCAAACGATTGGTGATATTCGCGCACAAATTGCAGCCAATGACCAAGGGAGAAAAGGACTGATTTCATTGATGGAAGAAGTGGGATTGGACAATATCAAATCACTGGCAGACCAAATTATTGGTGCATCAGAAAAAGCCATGCGCGATGCCATTTCCGAAGCACCTGATGGAACATACCGATATACTTATGGTGCGGATGGGGACGGATTGGGAGAACCCATTACCATAGAATGTGCGGTCATTATTGACGGAGATGAAATTACAGTGGATTATGAAGGCACAAGCGGTGCCCATACTTTGGGCATCAATGCGGTATTGAATTATACTTACGCTTATACAGCTTATCCCATCAAGTGCACTTTTAGTCCGGAAGTACCAAATAACGATGGTGCCTTTATCCCCATTACGGTAAAAGCGCCCCGGGGTTCGTTATTAAATGCCACTGGATATGTTCCCGTCGGCGCACGAAATATGACCGGGAATATGCTTCACGCTCCTGTGTTTGGCGCCTTGGTTCAGGCGGTTCCGGAACAAGTTCAATCAGATTGTGGTGCACCCTGTTGGTGTGTTGTTTTGAATGGGCGTGATCCTGAAAGAGATGATATGGAATTTGTAGAATATTTCTTTTTGAATGGTGGTTATGGCGCACGGCCTACTCGTGATGGCGAAGGAATTTTGAGCTTTCCTACAAATGTATCCAATGTGCCTATCGAAGTATTGGAAAGTTCTACACCCATTCGATATCATGAAAAATCGCTCATCCCAAATTCAGCTGGAATGGGAAAATATCGTGGCGGACTTGGACAAAAAATTATTTTCGAAGTCGTAAATGAAACAGGCGTTAATATGTCCGTTTTAACAGAAAAACTAAAATCTGTTTCAAAAGGTTTAAACGGTGGAAACGATTCAATCAATGGGAAAATATCCATTTCACCTGAACGATTTATTCCGCCTAAAGGCATTATTCGACTCAACAAAGGGGACATTGTCACCATGGAAATGCCTGGTGGTGGTGGTTACGGAAATGAATCTGAACGAGATCCGGAATTAATCAAAACGGATAACGATTTGGGATATATTACAGAAAATTGGAATAATGGATAATTGGATTTATGGAATAATGAAGCATCAAGTAATTAAAGGGTTCTATCATATCTTTTTCCCCTGTGCTTTCGCTAATAGGGTGCTTGCATCCCGCACTTGTTTCGGGGGAAACACAAAGGGGTCAAAAATAATAGTAGAATTCTGTGGCGAATGTAAAGAGTTGGAGTATTAACTGATGATTTCCCGATTTCTTAAACCCCCATTATCCCCCCGAAGCAAGTTCGGGATTCCAAAACCCTATGACAGGGGGACTACAAGGATTTGTAGAAATGAAGTTGGGTTGGAAATCCATTCGATTTCCCCTGTAACAGGGGAAACACAAAGGGGTCAAAAATAAAATGGCAAATTCTTCTGATCAAACTTTCTTGCAGGATTTCTGTGATAAGCAATTTTCTGCTGTTATTGAAGCTCGAGTTAAAGATATTATTAGCCATTATAACGAATCACCAGATACATATGTATTTGTAGAAGGCCCACGCTGGTCCACTTTAGGATTCGAGAAAATATCTACCGGTTGGAATGGATATGTAGATTCTCCTATCAAAGTAAAAGATATTCGATTTGTAGAAGGTCCCCATGGACGTGTTTCCGGAGATATGGCTTGGATCGGCCACATTATTGAAATGACGGTAACTGTCAATGGCGAAGAAAAAGAGATACGATTTCGTGGCACATTTATCATTGGAAAAAATGAAAATGACGAATGGAAAATCGAACATGAACATTTTTCACAACCTGCACCGGATCCCTATGGCACAGGTGACTGGTTACCAAAAGGAGAACAAAATGGCTAAAACATTAGAAGCATTTCGCGCTTTACCTTTGCAAGTGGTTTGCCAAGCAGTCAATAAAACGACGACACGAGAAGAAGCGGCTCAATTGATGTCTCATACCATTGAAAAAATTGGAAAACAGATTACATCCAGTAAACGATTCATTGGTGAAGATTGCAAATTGGTCGTGTTGCCAGAATATTTTTTAACATCATTCCCAATGGGTGAATCCATATCCGATTGGGCTGAAAAAGCCGCCATTGATATGGATGGAAAAGAATATGAATCATTGGGAAAAATTGCCCAAAATAACGATATTTATCTTTCAGGGAATGTGTATGAGCGAGACCCAAATTTCCCGGGAATCTATTTTCAAACATCTTTTATTATAAATCCATCCGGAGATGTGGCACTTCGATATCGCCGGCTCAATTCCATGTTTGCAGTTACGCCCCACGATGTATGGGACACATATTTAGATGTGTATGGCGCAGATGCCATTTTTCCTGTCATTGATACGGAGATTGGCAAACTCGCTTGTGTAGCATCAGAAGAAATTTTATATCCGGAAGTGGCCCGGTGTCATGCTTTGAAGGGAGCAGAAATTTTTTGCCATTCATCATCGGAAGTTTACGGTCCCGTTGCCACACCAAAACGAATCGCGAAACAAGCTCGAGCCTTTGAAAATATGGCTTATGTGGTTTCCGCAAATTCTGCCGGGATTTATGGCATAGATATTCCTGCATCGTCCACTGATGGGGGTTCTATGATTGTGAATTACGAAGGACTTATTTTAAATGAAACGGGTCCCGGTGAAAGTATGGCAGCCTTTTCAACCATCGATATTGCGGCAGTTCGCCGTGCACGAAAACGCGTTGGGATGGGCAATATGTTAGCCCGTCAGCGATTGGAACTTTATGCAGATTCTTATGCTTCATCCAGTTTTTATCCAGTGAATTCTCTGTTAGAAAAAGAAGCAGAACGTTCCCACTTTAAACAAATGCAGGAAGACACTATCGAACGGCTCACAAAAGCAGGCATTTTGTCTTAATGTCTTTTTCGGTTCGAAATCCCCGGACGGGTCAAGTGGATTATTCCTTTGATTCTCCAACGCAAGGTGAACTTTCATCCATATGTCTATCTTTGCGAAATAACCAAAAATATTGGGCTGAAAAAGGAATCGATTATCGCATTGGTGTAATGCAAGCGTGGAAAAATGCGTATGTAGAAAATCAGGCTGAACTGATTGATGCATTAGCTACGGATACAGGGCGTATTTATGAAACCACTTTAGAAGTAGAAACCATTCCAAAATCCATTGATCGATGGTGTGATATTGCCAAAGAATTATTTGGAAACTCTAAACCAAAGCCATCTTCCATTCCATTCATTTCTATGGAGCAACATACGATTCCCTATGCTTTAGTGGGCATCATCAGTCCTTGGAATGTGCCGAATCTTTTAGCGCATATTGATGCCATTCCTGCTCTATTAGCCGGAAGTTCTGTCATCATTAAACCCAGTGAATTCACACCGAGATTTATAGATCCTTTGCAAAAAAGTGTTGAATCTATTCAGGAAATGTCCGGCATTTTACACTATGTTCAAGGCGCAGCAGAAACGGGCGCAACGCTTGTGGATGAAGTGGACCTTATCTGTTTTACCGGCAGCGTTCCCACGGGGAAAAAAGTAGGCGAACAAGCGGCGAAAAACTTTATTCCTGCCTTTCTGGAATTAGGCGGAAAAGATGCTGCCGTCGTTTTGGAAAGTGCCAATTTAGATAATGCTGCATCTGCGATTTTGTGGGGATCCGTGGTCAATGCGGGGCAATCTTGTTTATCCATTGAGCGAGTGTATGTCATGGACTCGGTTTATGAATCTTTCATTTCTTTACTGACAGAAAAGGCAAAAAAATTGAAATTAGCTTATCCAGAAATGGATAGTGGAGAAATTGGACCAATCATTTCTCCAAATCAAGCCACACTCATTGAAGGGCATTTGAATGATGCTAAATCGAAAGGTGCGGTGGTTCATTGTGGTGGAGAATTAGAGCATCAAGGTGGCGGAGATTGGGTATTTCCAACAGTATTATCCAATGTGAATCATGATATGAAAGTTATGACAGAAGAAACATTTGGACCGGTTATTCCTATCATGTCTGTCTCAAGTTCTGATGAAGCAATTCGATGTGCGAATGATACAGAATTTGGTTTAAGCGGTGCTGTTTTTGGAGACGAATCCAAAGCAAGATCGATTGCAGAAAAAATGGAAGCGGGCGCCATCAGTATTAATGATGCAGGATTAACGTCTATTCTTTATGATGGGGAAAAAAATTCATTTAAATCATCCGGATTGGGTGGTTCGCGAATGGGACAAGCATCTATTCAACGATTCTTAAGGAAAAAAGTTTTATACACCAAAACAAACACGGATAACGATCCCTGGTGGTATAAATAATGGAGTATTGGATTGGTGGATAATTGGATTAATGGAACAAGGAATTATTTTATTACTCCGGCATGGTTTAGTCGTATGATAATTAGGATTTCACCCCTTTTTAATGACCCATCTTTAATTCTCCCCTATGACAGGGGAGATGGTCAGCGGATCCAATTAATCAATCCGATTATTTCCCCTGTAATAGGGGAAACACAAAGGGGTATAAAATTACGGTTAATTGCCGCCGGAGTAATAAAACCCGATTCAAGGGGAATTAAAAGGATTATGTTAACGGATAAATGGGGAAATGTCTTTGCGAAAACTTCAAGCTTCCGCAAAGACATTACCTGGATGAACTCACCAATCCAATAATCTAAATATTTTACAGAAAGGAAAGCATATGTCAACTAAATCAAAATTCTTTTATGGATGGATAATCGTTTTGTCATCCTTTGTTATGCTCTTTGTTTCCCAAGCATACACATTGGGCGGATTAAGCGTCTTTGATAAAGAAATCCTGGGTGAGTTTGGATGGACCGTTGGAGATTATAAACTTAAAGGTTTAATCACATTTTTATTCGCTGGATTATTAGCTCCATTCATGGGAGCTTTGGCAGATAAATATGGCGTGCGTCCATTAATGATTGTGGGAACTTTTCTACTGGCAATGGGCTATTTTTTCTATTCCAAGATTGCTACGCTTACTCATGTTTATTTAATTCACGTCCTTTTTGCCGGCGCCTTGGCATCTGCCGGACTCGTGGTAAACGTGATGTTAGTTTCTCGTTGGTTCAATAAACGTCGGGGCACAGCATTAGGACTTATTCTCATGGGAACCAGTTTGGGGAATATGATTGTTCCCAAAATTAACGTGCAGCTGATTTCTACATTTCAATGGCGTCCGTCATTTGTTTATCTCGCTATCGTTCCCCTAATTTTAATTCCCATTATTCTTTTTATCGTTAAGGAATATCCGTCCAATATGGGTGTTAAACCAGATGGTGCAACAGACGATGAGTCTGATGAATCTTCTGCAGAACAAATCGAAAAAGGCGGCATGGCTTATGGCGATGCTATGAAAAATCGCAATTTTTGGGAATTAACTATTATTGCCATGTGCACATTTTACGCTATTTTGGCTTTGGCGGATCACATGTTTTTATTCATGCTTGGGCAAGGTCATACGCCCCAAACAGCTGCATCAGGTTTATCCGTTTTATTTGGATTAGCGTTAATTGGGAAATTCTTTTTCGGCTTTTTATCCGATCACATGGATAAGCAGAAAGTCTTCAACATTAATATCGGCACCATGTTTGCCGGTGTAGTGGTTTTAGTCATTGACCCCCAAGCACTTTTATGGCCTGCAGTGATTCTCATCGGTCTGGGCTGGGGTGGGCTTTATACTTTACTCCAAATTTTAACCGCTCATATTTTTGGCATGAAAGCATTCGGAAAAATTATGGGAACCATGTCTATTTTGGATGCTTTCGGTGGCGGAATGGGTATGTGGCTTACAGGCGTTTTGTATGATAAAACTGGCTCATACACATTACCATTTAACGTAATCGCTGTCTTGGTAGGCATTGCATTTGTCCTGTCTTTTCTTATTAAAAATTCATCCACCACGCCTGTATTGAGCGAAGGCGAAATGAAGAGCGTAAAGTAACACAAAGAAAAAAGTTATGATCAATATTTACTACTCAATTTATACACATACGGTTACAGTGAAAATTATAATGTTTTACAATCCATATATTTTCTCCCCTGTAATAGGGTGCTTGCATCCCGAGTTTTTTTCGGGGGAGAACCAAAGTGGGGTCAAAAAACAATGGTTAAATTCTATAGAGAATGTATGAAGTTTGTGTATTAAATGATGATTTTCAATTTTATAAACCCCCATTATCCCCCTATGACAGGGGGATTTGTAAGGGTTTCAATCAAATATTTTTAAGAAAGGAATAAATATGTCTGAACAAAATCCACATTCAATTGTCGTTGTTATACGGGGAAAACTCGCCGAAGGCAGCGGAGAGATTTATGGAAAATATTTAGAAGCATCCACACCCATTGCTGAAAAGTATGGCGCCAAAGTTGTCGCAGTTGGCGATACACTTTTTAGGGATTATCTCGATGTAACACTCCCATTAACCATCGTTGTTTCCTTCGAAACAGAAGCAGATTGCGATGGCTATTTTCTTGATCCGGAATACATTGAAATAAAAGAAAAATATCGCAACCCCAGTTATGAAGAAGTTCATATTTCTGTCTTTAAAGTAGGAATGCCCATTACGGAAAATGACACAGAATGTGTGGTAGCCAGTTTTGCCAATCTCATTCCAGGAACGGAAGAACAATACCAAGCTTATTTACATGGTGTATTGGGAATTGCAAAGAATTTCGGATTAAGTTTACTCGCCGGCGGGAAAGGTCTAAATAAACCTTACGCCGATCCGGGATTTGAGATAAATAGTTTACTTAAATTCCCTACGGCGGATAAAGCAGATGCTTTTTTCACTGATCCTGAATATTTACACATTGCAGAAAAAAGACATGCTTCTTACACAGATGCGGAATTAGGCATGTTTAAACCAAGAGTTCTAAATTTAGATTAATAAAATGAGCTTCCCTAAAAAGGTTATCCTTACTGAAGTTGGTCCACGAGACGGTCTCCAGAGTGTGTCTAATTTTGTTTCAACAAATCAAAAGTTAAACATGATCCATGGCCTTGTTGATGCTGGGCTTAAACAAATCCAAGTGGCGTCTTTTGTGCATCCAAAGTGGGTGCCACAAATGGCTGATGCAGAAGAAATTTGTGCCAATTTACCAAAAGCGGACAATGTAATTTTTAGTGGACTTGCATTAAATAACCGCGGTGTTGAACGCGCTATAAAGGCAAATCTCCAGCGAGTGGAAGTATCTATTTCTACCAGTGAAACTCACAGTAAAAAGAATGCAAATATGACTCTGGAAGAAGCCATGAAAAATTTGAAATCTATGGTAAAATTAGCCAAAGGAAATGGATTGGAAGTTCGTGCGGGACTTCAAGCTGTTTGGGGCTGTGTGTATGATGGAATTCCACCGATAAATCGAATTGTGGAAATGTCAAAAGCCATTTTGGATTTGGGTGTAAATACACTTTCCTTATCCGATTCCACTGGAATGGGGAATCCACATTCAATCAAAAAAACGTTAAAGCATATTCTGCCACGTGCAAGAAATACGCCGATTGTTTTGCATTTGCACGATACACGGGGTTTGGGCTTGGCCAATGTAGTCGCTGCTTTAGAAATGGGTGTTAATCAATTTGACGCTTCGTTAGGTGGCATTGGCGGATGTCCTTTTATTAAGGGTGCCACAGGAAATATTGCTACGGAAGATACGGTGAACCTATTCCATGAATTGGGAATTGAAACGGGAATTGACATAAAAAAAGTTGCTGCTGTTTCCCAATCGTTAGCGCCAGTCACCGGGGAAAACTATTTTTCCGGGAAATTATATAAAATCGCAGAATCACTAAAATGATATTGATAGTATTCAACTCGAGTATTGGATGATTATAGAGAATAACATCTATTTTCAAAACCCCCATTATCCCCCCGAAACAAGTTCGGGATTCCAAAACCCTATTACAGGGGGATATATAGGATTGGTAAATATTGGAGAAATCCTTCTCCTTTCCCCTGTCATAGGGGAAATACAAAGGGGTCAAGAATTATGGTTTATCCTTACAAAATATATTTGTTCTGTATTATTCTGGATACAAAATTTCTTATTTTTTTACTTTATAAAATCTTCGAGTCTTGGTGTCTTTGTGGCAGATTTTTAATATGGGACAAACAATTTCAGAAAAGATTCTTTCTGCTCATGCTGGATATGATGTAAAAGCCGGTGAACTGGCTATCGTCAATGTAGATTCAGCCATGGCTTCTGACACAACGGCTCCTTTGACCTTGAAAGCATTCAAAGAAATGGGTGGCACCACACCTTGGAATTCTGAAAAAACGATTTTTGTAATTGACCATGCTTCCCCGGCTCCCAACGAACGTATTGCCAATCTCCACAAACTTATGCGGGAATTCGCCAGAAAAACAAATTCTGTATTATATGATGAAGGTGCGGGAATTTGTCATCAAATAATGGTGGAAGAACAACATGTGAAACCAGGACAATTGGTTATCGGCGCCGATTCTCATACGGTCACTTACGGAGCGCTTGGAGCCTTTTCCACCGGAGTAGGATCTACAGATCTTGCTGCCATTATGCTGACAGGAAAAACGTGGCTCAAAGTTCCGGAAAGTATTAAAATAATTTTAAAGGGTAAACCAAATCCCGGCGTCACTGCGAAAGATATTATTTTGGAAGTAGTGGGAAAAATCGGATTGAATGGCGCCACGTATAAAGCGTTGGAATATTCCGGTTCCACATTAGAATATCTTACACTTGGAGACCGCATGACTATCGCCAATATGGCAGTAGAAATGGGCGGGAAAGCTGGCATTATTGAAACAAGCGGTTTGGAATTACCTTATCATTTTGAACCCGTTTTACCTGATTCAGATGCAGAATATTCTCAAACATTAACGATTGACGTTTCTTCTATCAGACCCAAAATTGCCAAACCCCATTCACCGGAAAATGTCTGCGATATTGATGATGTATTGGGAACCAAAATTGACATGGCTTTCATCGGAACTTGCACCAACGGTCGCTTGGAAGATTTGCAATTGGCTGCTTCCATTTTGAAAGGGAAAAAGCTCGCTACCGGAGTTCGAATGCTGATTACACCCGCATCCAGAAATGTGTTAAACCATGCAATGGCGGACGGAACTATGAATATTTTATCAGAAGCGGGCGCTACATTTATTCCGCCGGGTTGCGGTCCCTGTGTGGGAACACATTTGGGTGTTCCCGGAAATAATGAAATCATTCTTTCCACAGCAAACAGAAATTTCCCCGGACGCATGGGCAATCCGAATGCCAGTGTTTATTTAGCGTCGCCTGCTGTTGTGGCAGCATCAGCCTTAACAGGAGTCATCACAGACCCTGAATCGTTAGATAAATAAAATAATGTTTATTGAAATAAATATCGTAAATCTGCAATCAAATATTCAACACCTACGGCGTTGGATTCCCATTGGATTACGTTACTATAAACATTTTACTCCTACGGAGTATTTTAATAATAAAAATCCCATAGGGATTAAATGTTTATAGACAATAACAAAGTAAAAAACACAAACCCCAGCGGGGTTAAACGAAAGAGCATTAACAAAATGAAATTCTATTCTTCATTAGAATATAGCCATAATGAATTATCATGACCGGTCGGGTTCATTTATACGATATTGACAATATAGATACGGACAGAATTATTCCTGGGAAATATACAAAAACACTGGATGTATCTACATTTGCTGATCACTGTTTGGAAGATTTAGATTCTGATTTTAAGCATAAAGTTCAACAAGGAGATGTTTTGGTAGGTGGTTGGAATTTTGGTTGCGGCTCTTCTCGTGAGCAAGCACCCATTGCTTTAAAAGTATCGGGAATTTCCGTCGTGATTGCCCGTTCTTTTTCTCGTATTTTTTATCGGAATGCCATCAATATTGGTTTGCCGATTTTAGAAATTCCTGATCATACTATTGCAGATGGCGCATCGCTTGAAATTGATTTAGAATCCGGGAAAGTTTATGATGGTAATACAGAATATTCTGCATCTCCCCTTCCCCAAGTGATGATTGATATTTTGAATGAAGGGGGTCTCGTTCCTTACTTGAAAAAACATAAGACTTATACTTTTTGAATTGAAAGAATTATAAAATGCGGAATATACTTTTTGGAGCAATTGCTTTTATTTTTTTGATATTAGCTATTGGCCCAAAAATCATTCCATTGAAAGTGGGTCCTGCTGAAGAGTTGTCTATTGAACTCACGGATGAGAGAATCACCCGGGGAGAGTATTTAGCTAATCATGTTTGGGTGTGTATGGAATGCCATTCTCAAAAAAGTGAGCAATTTTATTCTGAACCGGTAACACCAGGGACGGAAGGCATGGGCGGACTTCTTTTTGATTCCGAATTTGGGAAAATTTATGCATCCAATATTACGCCTTATGAAATTGACCATTGGACAGATGGAGAACTTTTGCGAGCCATTACAGAAGGTGTCAATAAAAATGGGGATGCTTTGTTTCCATTCCATCCATTTACGCTTTACGGAAATAAAGATGTGGAAGATGTTTATTCTGTCATTGCCTATTTGAGAACATTGCCCCCAATTGAAAATTCCATTCCAAAAAGAGATACCAAATTGTGGGCTAATTATATGGTTCGACGGATGCCTAAACAAGCTGAATTCACTCCAAAACCACATCCAAATAATTCAGTGGAATACGGAGAATATTTATCCGGTGTTTGTGCCCGATGCCATACACCCCAATCCCATGGAAAACCTAATCCTGAAATGTTTTATGCCGGTGGATTAGACCATCCACTTTCTGAAAATGAAATTATTCGATCATCAAATTTGACGCCTGACATGGAAACTGGAATTGGAAATAAAAGCAAGGAAAACTTTATCGGTATTTTTAAAGCATTCGATTCAAAAGATGCAAAAGAAATACGCATTCCTGATGGAGAAAGGGAAGCCGATTCCGCCATGCCTTGGACGCAATTCGCAGGTATGACAAAGGAAGACCTTGGAGCAATATATGATTATTTACATTCTCTCCCGCCTATAAAGAATCGGGTGGAAAAGTATGGGGTGAAATAATTGTTAATGCTCATGCTTTGCTTCTTCGTGTTCTGTAAATCCTTCAAATCGATCTTTTGCATAAATCTGATGACAGCTGACACATCCTTCCATCATTTTCCCGGAATACATAGACGCTAATTCACCATCGTTAGCTTGAGCTGCCATGGCAAGTTTGAGTGCATGGTCATGAAATTTTGAATCCATTTCTATAAATCTTTCCGGAAGTATACGATGCAAATCAGCCATATCTTCTTCAGATAATTCCTGTTTTAAAATAAAGGCAGAATGAATATTGTGAGCGTTTTCTATTACTTTATTCCAAGCACCTTGAGACAGGTTTGACACCAATTCCTGATAATTTTGGTTGATGGAATGCATTTCTTTAATTAATGCTGATCGGGTGGATGGTGTCCAATTGATTG
>JADHUI010000015.1 GCA_016784605.1 Fidelibacterota bacterium
GTGAAAAATATTTGCACTTCCATGTCCAATGCTGCAGCGGTAGATGCCAAAATAAAAGGTGGATAAGCCCAATCCAACGTTCCTTGGGACGCAATTAGGGCCATTTTCTTTTGATCACTCATTATAAACTCCTCTCGAGATTATTTTTATTTTTGATTGAATGGTTTTGGTGGAATTAAGATTTTTTAATAAAAAATGTATAAATCCCATCATCTAAAGAATGAGATAATAATTCATGGCCAGTTCTCCTAGACCAGGCGTTCATATCATTAATAGATCCTGGATCTGTCGCTTCCATTTTTAAAACCTGACCTGACTCCATTGAGTCTACTTGCTTCTTTGTTTTTAAAATCGGCAAAGGACAATTCATCCCCTTACAATCTAACTCTTGATCAAATGCTGTATCGTTCATTGTACTTCCTCTCTTACTATTCTGATTGAAATTCCATGGACCATTCGCCACTGGAAATTTTATCCTGGACATCTGCCATACAGTTCAGGATTTTAAATATAAATTCATTGGCTAATGAATAAAAATAACGAGTCCCTTCTCTTCTAAAAATGACAATATCTCTATCATGCATTTTTTTTAAATGCTGGCTTACAACAGGTTGAAGCATATCCAAATGCCTTTGGATTTGCCCCACTGTTTTTTCACCTTCATCTAAATATTCTACAATTTTTAGCCTATCAGGATGGCCTAATGTTTTTAACACGCGTGACGCAGTTTGTATAAATTCAATTGAAATCTGTGTTTTCATTTTATAGCTCTATTGTACATCTATTTATCCACTATTGCTATATAGCAATACCAATATATAGCAGTTTTACTATATTATAAGCAAGATTTTTTATAAAAAAAATAGCAACACAATAATGTTGCTATTTTTGGGGAGTAAAATGAATAAGGATTATTATTCTTGCAAAGATTCAGCCAGAAGTTCAGCTAATGATTCTGTTTTTATAAATGAATGTGCATCTTTAATAATATGACCCCACTTATGATGGAAGGGGCATGGCTCATCGTCTGAACAGGCATCGAATCCAAAGCCACAACGCTCACATCCAGCTTCAGGTCCATCAATTGCTTCTACAATATGTATTAATTTAATGTCATCTGCCGATTTAGATAATTGAATGCCACCATTCCTTCCCCGAGTCGTTTTTAATAAATTATGCTTACCCAATGTTCGAGTAATTTTTGAAAGAAAAGATTTTGGTATTTTATAGGCTTCGGCAATCTCGCTTACCATAATTAAATCTTCCTGATTGCTTTCAGCTAAGTAAATCATAGCTTGAATTGCGTATTTGGCTGACTTCGAATAATACATGGCTTTAGGATATTATTATCTTGTTTGATATTATCCATATTTATCTTAGAATCAAAGAACTATATTTAACCATTAATAATTAGATTATGTCAACGACCATCCCCGCATCAGCGTATATATTAATAGGCGGAAAGAGCCTCCGCTTTGGTTCGCCCAAATGGCAAGCAGAGATTCAAAAGAAATCTGTTTTAAACATTATTTGGAATGCGTGTAACATATTCGAAAATCGTTACGTGGTTGGTAAAGAAAACCCATCCCAATTAAATAAACCATTTATTCGAGATGAATTATCAATCAATGCACCCATTAATGGTTTGTATTCTGCATTAAATCATTCTAAAACAGATTGGATATATTTGCTTTCTTGTGATTTACCCTTAATGACGTCACATATTTTAAAATCAATTTGGGACTCAAAAAAAGATGAAAGTGATGTAATAATACCTATAGCTAATAAAAAAACACAAACTACATGTGGATTATATAATAAACGAATCTTGCCCATTCTAGAAGATGAAATTCAAAATAATAGTTATAGTATTTACAAATTATTAGAGAAAACGAAACGACAACATATCCATTTTGGTAATAATATTCATTTTACAAATATGAATACTTTGGATGATTATCAATTCATCCAATCTTATATATTAAAACAACTATAGTTGATCAAGTTTTTCAATTCGCCTGGTATGTCTATCCCCAGCGAATGGTTCTACAAGCCACATATCAATAATATCAAACATTTCATCTTCTGAAATAAATCGAGCTCCCAAGGATAAAATATTCGCATTATTATGTTCTCGAGATAATCGAGCGATTTCTCTTTCCGATCCATAATAAACGGCTGCCCGTGCTCCTTTAATTCTATTTGCAGCCATCGCTTCCCCTTGTCCAGATCCCCCTAATATTATGCCTCTACTTTCAGAGTCATTAGCAACGGCCTTTGCACAAGGAAAAATAAAATCAGGATAATCGTCCAATGCATCATATTCATAAGCCCCATGATCAACAATGTCAAAGCCTTTTTCAGACAAATACATTTTAATATTATCTTTTAATTCAAGTCCTGCATGATCAGTTGCTACATGTATTATCATTGCATTTTCTTTATAATAAGGTTGATAAATGATTCCGAATTTTCTTCTCAGCTTTTTTGGGTGTAAACCCAAATGAATCAGCTAATTCATTCGCGGGTGCTGATGCTCCATAATGATTGATCCCAATCGATAAACCATTTGGTCCGATGTATTTTTCCCACCCAAAGGTAATACCAGCTTCGAATGATATTTTCATTGCTCCACGGGGTGGAATGATAGATTGTTTATACTCAGTTGATTGCTCTTCGAATAATTCTAAACATGGCATACTAATGATTCTTATACTTTTATCTTCCATTCGCTGTGCTGTTTCTACGGCTAATGATAGTTCTGATCCTGTTGCTAAAAAGATTAAATCTGGATGTCCTTCACAGTCTTCAAAAATATAAGCTCCTTTACTAACTCCATTTGTAATGTCAGTTTGATCTAACTGAGAAACAGGTAATCCTTGTCGCGTTAAGAGTAATGCACTTGGCGTTTCTTTTGATTCAAGGGCTAATGCAAAACAAGCAGCTGTTTCTTTTGCATCACCTGGGCGAAATACATTATAATTTGGAATTGTTCGTAACGCCATTGCATGTTCAATAGGTTGGTGAGTTGGTCCATCTTCACCTACATAAAAAGAATCATGTGTAAATTCATGTATAACTCGAATGCCTTGTAGGGCAGCCATTCTAAGTGCAGGTCGTTCATAATCAGAAAAGACTAAAAATGTGCCTCCAAATGGAATAACACCTCCATGTAAAGCCATGCCATTCATTAATACAGCCATGGGAAATTCTCTAACTCCAAAAGCGAAATTACGTCCGCCATGGTTGGTCATATTAAAATCACCATACATATTGGCAAAATTAC
Source organism: Fidelibacterota bacterium (assembly GCA_016784605.1). GTDB lineage: Bacteria > Fidelibacterota > Marinisomatia > Marinisomatales > UBA1611 > JABHGY01. The sequence goes on from JADHUI010000015.1 coordinate 3,287, forward strand.
CCGTGTAATTCGATGGCTCTAAATCTGCCGAACCACCAACAAGGTTTGGCAATTGAGTCGCAAAATGATCTAAGGATGTTCCAAATGCTTTTCGAGTCGCAATTGATTCGCCTGCATTGAATTCTGGTAAACTAAATGATGGTAATTTTTCACCAATTGTTTGATCCCATAGATTTTTGAAATCACCATTTTCAAACGAAGTATTAAGGTCGTTATTCCAATCAGAAACATGCGTTCTTAATAAATCAAATCGAGATTGAAAATAGCGAATGACTTCTTTTGGAGCATAAAATGGTTCTTGGGGAAGGCCCATCAATTCTTTCGTTGCATCAATTTCCTCTTGAGGTAATGGGGCGCCATGTGTTTCATGATCTCGTTCACGTGTGGCAGTCCCCTTCGCCATTATAGATTTCCCAATAATTAAGCTGGGAATATCAATTACTTTGGCTGTTTCAATAGCCGATTTAATGGCATCATGATCATGCCCATCAATGGTATGCACGTTCCATCCAATAGCTTCAAATACACTCGCATAATCGGTAGAGTCTGACCGTCCTATTTTTCCTGATATTTGAGCATCATTAGAATCATAATACATAATAATTTTACTCAATTTCCAATGGCCGGCTAATGCAGCAGCACCAAAAACAATCGGCTCTTGCAAATCACCATCTCCTGCTAAAATATAGGTATAATGATTTACTGGATTTGAAGTGGTTAAAGCATCAAATGAATGGTTTAAAATTGCTTCTGCAACTGCCATTCCAACTCCCATGCCTACACCTTGACCTAAAGGTCCTGTTGTGCATTCTACACCGGGAAGTTCAACCTCAGGATGGCCTGGTGTATTGCTATTGAACTGGCGAAACGATTTAATATCATCCATTTGCATCCAGCCATTCATAAATAATAATGAATAGAGCAACATGGATTCATGACCCGCAGAAAGTACAAATCGATCTCTATTTACCCAATCTGGGTTATCAGGATCTAGCTCTAAATATTTTGAAAAAAGAAGATAGGCAAAATCTGCTGAAGACATGGCTCCACCCGGATGGCCTGAATTTGCTTTCCTAACGCCATCCATGATTAATCCTTTAATCACATTAACACTAAAATGGTCCTTTTCTTCAGCTGTCCATTCTAAAAATGTATTTAATTCATTATATGTTCTCATGATGCTCCTAAATGGTAAAATTCTTGAATTGTTTTGATTGGGTTTTCTGTTTTAAATACAGCGGATCCTGCAACAAGAACATCCGCTCCATTTTCTAAAATTTGTTTACTATTATGGAGTTTAACGCCTCCATCCACTTCAATGAGGATTCGCTCTAGGCATTGGTCTTTCAAATATGTTTTTAATTTGGAAATTTTTTCATCCGACCCTGGTAAGTATCCTTGCCCTCCAAATCCAGGTTCTACAGTCATGACCAATACAAGATCTACTTCATCCACATATGGATAAATTGCGTCTAATGGAGTACTGGGTTTGAGAGAAATACCTGCTTTGCATCCACATGATTTAATCAGTTGAATAATCTCAGTTGGCGTATCTGTTGCTTCTATATGAAAAGTGATTATATCAGCTCCAGCCCTTGCAAAAGATTCTACTAATTTCTCTGGCTCTACAACCATCATATGCACATCCAAAACTTTATCTGTTATTGGTCTAATTGATTTTACTACGGGGGGCCCAATCGTCAAATTAGGAACAAATTGATTATCCATTACATCCACATGAATCCAATGAGCTCCCCCATCTTCACATTGTTTAATGGCTGTTTTTAAATCAGAAAAATCTGCTGATAATATGGATGGTGCTAGTTTCATGCGATACCTTTAGGTTTGCCAATCATTGAACTATATTTTGTTTTTACAGATTTTTCCGGATGAATAAATTCAATGGCACTTTTTACCGCTATAGCAGCTTCTGCAAATCCAGTAGAAATTAATTTTATTTTACCGTCATAAGATACCACATCACCTGCGGCAAAAATACCGGGTATATTGGTTTCCATTTTCTGGTTCACTTTAATTTTCTTTTTATCCACATCAAGATTCCAACTTTCCATAGGACCTAAATTAGAGACAAAACCGAACATGACCAAAATAACATCGCAAGGGATTGTTTTTAATTTACCCGAAACACTTTTAATCGATACAGATTCCACAGTGTCGGTACCATTTAATTCCACAGGAGAAAAGGGTGTATATATATTTAATTTTCTACGATGGTCTAAATATTGCATTCGCCTTACATTGGATGCATGAGCTCGAAATTCATCTCTTCGGTGAACGATGGAAACAGCGTCCGCAATGGGTTGTAATTCTAATGCCCAATCAACGGCTGAATCACCACCGCCTAAAATAACGACTTTTTTATTTTCATAATCTTCCTTCTTCCCAACCACATATTTTATGCCTGATTTAATCTTATCCGCACCTCTTATTTTAAGTGGACGTGGCGTTATGGTGCCTATCCCTCCTGCAATAACAATTGATTTTGTAGGAAAAACTCCATTTTTTGTTTCAATAGAAAATTGCGGTGCATTTGTATTGCAATGAATCGAATGGACTGCTTCATCTAAATGTATTTCATGACTGAAATCTTTAATTTGATGTTTTAGGTTTTGGACCAACTGCTGCGCATTTATTTCTGGAATACCAAAAATATCATAAATATATTTTTCTGGATAAAGTGCTGAAACTTGCCCGCCTAACATTGGCATACTTTCAAAAAGACGAGCTGATTTTTCGTGCATGCCTGAACGAAATAAAGCTGCTAATCCTGTTGGACCTCCCCCAATAACTGTTATATCTTTTAATTCATTTTCCATTGTCCGTCCCAACTCTGTATTGAAACTATTATACTCGAGCGAAAAGGAACTTATTAGACATTAATACATCCAATCTTTCCTTATATGTTTCTGGATGCATAAACCATTGCATAATGGCCACATTTGAAAGTAAAGCATTGCCATCTTGTGGCGTAAAACAAAAACCAACAATTGTATTTTCATTTAAAACATGAAGTGTTGGTAGAGACACCACAGTTTGATTTAAAATTCGGCCATAATACCCATGATCTCGACCAAATGAAAAAACTTGGTTTGCTAATGTTTTTTCCGTCAATGTTATCAGTGGGTTTTCTTCTAATTTTTTTAAAACTTCATTAAGCGTTATTTTATTTTTTACCGTTAATGTAAATCGCATCGTATGCATGTATTGAGTATTTAATTTCATCGCGGATGAAAAAATATTTAAATCATACCCCATTGTTTCAAATAAATGATGAGCATCTTCCGCATGATGGCTTCCAAATCTTGGGTTTTTATGGCCTTCAACTTGAGGTGAAGAAATATAGTCATAATCATTCCTCACATCATTGGCCCTTCGAATGCAAACAAAATCTCCTTTTTCGAGCCTATCCTCATCCCCTTCAAAAGCCAATGTTTTTATGAGAACAGAAATATTGTGCGTATTGCAACTAACCACTTGAATATATTTTTCATCACCGGGATTTAATGCAGATTCATTAATCCCAAAAGCATACATTTTCCCAAATCCGAACTCGCTACCTTGAGCGACAAATCCTAAAGTGTCTTCTTCATGATATCTATATATATTTTCTTTATTTTTTAAGCCGATTCCCGTCGGAGTGGATTCCAACACTACATCTGATTGAATTAACGCATCTTCAGTCATATAACTCGGTGTTAATCCCATCGATTTAAATGAATCTATTTTATCATGATCAGCAACCAACTTTGCGCCTCTTGACTGCAAATCTAATATTCTCGGAATGTCATCCGTTCTCGGAGTTCGTTTATGAAATAAGACATCACTTAATCCTAAATCGTCGGAAAAATCTGTCAATAATCCAATCAAAGGTTCACCAATAGTGCCCATTCCATATACCAATACATTTTTACCATTCATTTTATTCATGTTTTTCCCAAGTTTCTACTTATTCGTCTCTTTTTAAACCACTATCAAAAACGATGAAATCATCGCGAACATAGCTTCGTAAAATATCAGATCTCGAAATAATTCCTACCAATACACCGTCTTGAATCACAGGTACTCGAACAAATTTATTTTCCATCAATACAGCAATTACATTATCTATATCTTCATCAGCATTAACACATGTTGCTGGGGAATGCATAACATCCTTGGTCGTTGTTGTATATAGAGCATTCCTATCTCGATGAATTAATTCCAGTAAATCTATTTCACTTACAATACCAACAACATGTCCTTCATGATTAACAACTGGAAGGCCACTAAAAAAACCTGATAATATTTTTCGTGCTAAATCAATACAAGTCGCATTTTCAGTTGTGGCTGTTACGCGTGTGGTCATGATATCTGCAGCTTTCATTATTATTCTCCTTTAGTTATTATTATAATCGTTCTTTTAAACGAGTTTGTAATATTTTTTGAGTTTCGAGTAATTGATAAACGATCAACATTTGTGCAATAGCCAAAGTATCGCTATGAGCCCTAGTTGATCCTTTAGAATACATACCAATTTCTTCAGACGACAAAGCCTCTAGTTCAGGAATATACTGTGTTAAAATATCCTTTATTAATTTCACTTGTTCGGTTTCAACATAATTTGCAACGTCTAAAAATTCTGTTAATCGATTGTGATATCGCCCAACATCAATTCGGATTGATGGTTTGTCATTACCATTTCTTCGTACAACCTCATTAAGGTCCGGATGAGCTAATGTTGAACGTAACAATAATTTCACATTTAATTGTGATTGGCTATCCGGATTATCTTTAGGATAAAATTGAACAATAATATCAGACCATTTTTTTTGAACCCGAATAAAATCATTGCTTACTTTTTCTCGCTTATTTAACGAGGCAATTACTTCATCTCTTGTATAACCACGTTTAGTTGTATCTCGGTTAACTTTCCAGGTGACGCGAAGGTCTTCTGGTGGGTCCAGAAAAACCTTCACGTCAAACTGGTCTCGCAAATAATGCGAGTGGAAGCCAAGGAGACCTTCAATAATAATAAAATCTGTTGGTTCAATATAAACTGGAGCATCAAAGGTGCCTGTGGAATGATTATAAATAGGCGATAATATAGAATTACCCCTTTTTAATTGGTTTATATGCTGCTCCATAATATTGATATAATTACAGTCAGGATGAAGGGCTGAAATATTTTTTTCTTTTCGTTGTTGACGATCATATCGATGATAATTATCTGTGCAAATAACTGTAACTCGTTCTTCACCTACAATTTGGGCAATCCCTTTAGAAATAGTTGTTTTACCCGCAGCGCTATCCCCAACAATGCCTAACATAATGGGTCTCATTTGATGCCCTCTGTTATACCTAAATGCTGTTTCCAACCAGGGAATAAATCATCTGCGTCATGCGGAAAAGACTCAAAAGCTCGTAAAAACTCATAATGATCTTTGGCAAAAGTAATAGGATTACTCCCGCTAACCCAACACTCATAGGCTTGTCGTAAAGAACGAGCGCCAGCAGCAGGTCCATCTACATGTCCATAAGAACCTCCCCCAGCGGTTAAAATAATATTGCCATGCCCAAGGTTTTCAAAAAAACCAGGTAACCGCAACGCATTCATCCCTCCAGAAATAATGGGTGTCGTTGGTTTCATCCCATTCCACTCTTGATAATAGATTGGTCCTTCTGCTCTATCCTGTTCTATCATAAAAGCTGCATTTTTATCTCCACTTTCCCCTTCCATCTTTCCATAACTCATAGTCCCTACATGAATCCCTGATGCTCCCATTAGTCGTGATAATTTTGCTAAAACAAATGATGTATATCCTCTTTGTGTTTGAGGTGAAGTAACTGCCCCATGCCCAGCGCGATGATAATGCAAATATTGGTTAGGAAATTGACGCCTAGCCGTGGTAACGGCGGTGGGACCTGCTACATATCCATCAACCAGAAATGCAACATGGGATGAATATTCCCCAAAAGCGTTTAATATAAATTCACCCCGGGCTATCATTTCAAATGGGTCGTCTGCTGTAATATTGGCTGAAAACAATTTGGCGTCACCAGTATCATCTTGCGCACGTTTCAATGCATCTGCCACCAATGGGATCACTTCCTTTAAAGGCGAGAATATTTGATTCCCCTGAGGCTCATCATTTTTAATAAAATCACCTCCTAGCCAAAATTCATAAGCTGCTTTGGCGAATGGTTCAGGCCGTAAACCCAATTTTGGCTTAATAATAGTCCCAGCAATAAATCCACCATTTTCAGAGGGGCGACCTAATATTTTCCATAAATCAGCTATACCCATCGAAGGTCCATCATAAAGAGATAACATACTTGGGGGAATATAAAAATCAATCATTTTGGCATATTCTACATCACCCATTCCTTGATTATTTCCAATTGTTAATGTGAGGAAAGATGCTACCATTGTTTTTTGGTCTGTTATATTTCTGTCAAATAATTCATTCGGATAAGCAATTTTCATTAATTCTTTTTCTTCATCAACTTCATAGACCAACGCATCCACCCCTAGTGTAAAATCGTCTGTTGTGCATATTTCCACATTAGTACCTGTTGATGATTCGGCTGAAAAATGAGCTGCTGTTTCTAAATAACCGTATCCATCTTTTGGTTTCATGATATAGGCAACGAGAATATGATTGCCATCATCGATTAGTTCTTTTTCATTCAGGTTTAAATTTGTATATCTATTTGATTGATCCATTTTAGCATCCTATATATTTATCAACTTTATACAAAGTCTATTCCATTCTAGATAAATGATAAATAAATCTCCGCTTAGTCATGTATTATCAATATGTTATAAATCATATTGACCTAATTAATCTTTTTGAATATTTCCTTATAGTGCGCCACAGTTGGCGCATTTATATATTATTAAATGATGTATTAAGACGGAAATGGGTATTGCGCCACTATTGACTCATATTATGTGTCACTATTGGCGCATATTTTTGGGTACAATTGAATACTTCTCCAGTAATCGATGAAAAGTTCGTCTTGAAATTTTTGCATCTTTAGCAGATGCAACAACATTTCCATTATTATTTTTTAAGTAATAAATGAGTAATTTCTTTTCATATTCATCAGAAATTGCATTACGGTTTTCAATCAAGGATTTTGAACCTGAAGAAATTTGAGGGTTGGTTGTTACTTGAAGCGGCAGTGCTTCTGCAGATATTTCTGAACCCGAAGATAGAACAACTGAGCGTTCAATTACATTTTTTAGTTCTCTTAAATTTCCTGGCCATGAATAAGTTTGCAAAACGGTAATTGCATCCGAGCTAATACTATCCACTTGAATATTTACTTTTGCGACAGCCTCTTTCAGAAAATAATTAGCAAATAATTCTATATCCTCAACTCGTTGTTTTAATGGCGGAATTGTTATTGTAAAAGTATTAAATCGATAAAAAAGATCACCGCGGAATTCCCCTTTTTGAATAGCTGATTCTATATCTCGATTTGTAGCTGCAATAACTCTTACATTTACAATTTTTGATTTTACAGCACCCACTCTTCTGATTTCTCCTGTCTGTAAAAACCGAAGCAATTTCGCTTGTACTTCAAGTTCCATATCTCCTATTTCATCCAAAAATACGGTTCCATCATCTGCTTTTTCTAATAACCCGATTTTATCAGAACCAGCGCCCGTAAAAGCACCTTTCTTATGTCCAAATAATTCGCTCTCTACCAAGGATGGAGTTAAAGCTGTACAATTGATTATGACAAATGGTTTATTAATTAACCTGCTATTGCGATGGATTGCTCTGGCAACAACTTCTTTCCCAGTACCCGTTTCACCTCGAATTAATACAGATGTGGGCGTTGGAGCCACTTTCTTAATTAATTGCGATATTTCTATCATGGATGAGTTAGACCCTACAATAAATTCATCTGCACTTTTATCGCCAATTTCAAGTTGAGATTGAAGAATTTCATTTTGGCGTTTTGCAGAAATCAAGTCCCAAACTAACCTTGCTGAATCCCCCCCCGATAACATCAACCATTTTGGAAACATTTGACTCTAATTCTACTTGTAATCGCTGGTCTCCAGTAACATTAATAATAATGGATGGGTTAAAATTCAAAATTAATGTATTGTAATCAGTTGAAAATGGTATTTCTAATTTGCTTGCATTTTCTCGAATAGCAGCATTCATATTTTTATCTACAACGCCAATTACATCATAGTTTGGTTCATTATGGAATAACCCTAAAAGATTTATTCCTCCTTCACCACCTCCAATAATGAGAACTCTCTTCTTATTTCTGATTATATCCATAGCATATTTCCCTTAATGCTAAAGGTTTTAAATTCCCAATTCAATCATTATTTTACTATGTTTTTGGTCCTAATGCTTGGTCCAAGCGAATGAGAGATTCATCAAAATTATTTTCTGTTACTTGAATGGGTGATTTAAACGTTATTTGAATAGTGGAATATGGGAGTGGCACTCTTTTATTATCCCAATTATTTTTTAATTGAAAGAAATGATTCCCTGTAATGACTATCGGAATTATGGGTCTATTAGATTGTTCACTTATATGCAAAACCCCTTTTTTTACCTTAAATATGGGTCCGTACGGTCCATCTACAGCAATGGCAGTCGATCTTCCATTTTTTAATTTTTCAACAATTTTATTGGCTGCATCTCTTCCACCATGTCCAGTAGAACCAAGGACAACATTTGCTCCTGACCATCTCATAACTAAAATTGGATAAAGCATATTCCATGCTGGATGAGCTAATTCGACATATCCTTTCCCCGTTATTCGTGTTAACCAATAACAGGTTCCATTTCGATGCCATACGGCAATAATGTGGCTTGGATTATTATTTATATGGTGCTGTCCATCTATTTCAAATTTGCACGTTTTCTTAATCAGCAACCAATATAAATAGAGGATACCGCCTAAAACAAATGAAAGGGGATAATAAAATGGTGTAACCCAAAATGGGATTGTATCTATTGTAGTATTTTTTTTAAGCATTCAATTCGTTATCATTAGATTAGCCAACCACATCTTTAAAAATGCGTTTAAAATTTCCTCCCAGTATTTTTGCCACATCTTTTTCTGAATAACCGCGCTCTAACAATTTTTCTGTAATTACCGGCATTTTGGTTATATTTTCAATTCCATTTGGTAATATGCCTACACCATCCCAATCAGCGCCTATGCCCACGTGATCCGCCCCAATTAATGTTGCAATATAATCAATATGATCAATCACTGCATCCACATTTGGCACAACCTTCTGTAAAGCTGAATTCATCATTTCACTTTCTTTATACCAAAATTCATCTCCATCAGGATTATATAATTGGGCTAATGAATCTGACATTTCTTTGAAAGTTGCTTTCACAGTAGCTGCTTTTTTCTCATAGGTAGAATCAATATAACCGGGATAAAAATTGACAAACACAACTCCACCATTATTTTTTATCCCCAATAATTGTTCATCTGTTAAATTTCTATAATGGGGACAAAGTGCATCTACCGAAGAATGAGAGGCAATAATGGGTTTATTGGTTATTTCTAACACATCCCAAAAAGTTTGTTCTCCCGCGTGAGATACATCCACAATGACGCCTAATTGATTGCATCGCATAACAACATCTTTGCCAAAACCTGTCAGTCCTGTAAAAGATAGTTTATCTTTATTTATTGTTTCATCTTTTGCCGATGTCGCCCAATCAGTTGAATTATTCCAAGTCAACCCTAAATATCGCATACCACGTTTTTGAAGTGACTCTAATTTATCTAAACTATTTTCTATTGAATGTCCACCTTCAACACCAATTGCACAGGATAAAATATTATGTTGTTCATTGTATACCACATCTTGGTAATTCAATGGAATCGCCCACTGTTTTGGCACTTGTTTACATAAAGACTCAAGTTGACTTATCATGGCATTGGCACGACTAAAATATTCTCCGTCACCAAATTCATACGGGGATACCCAAATGGAAAAAACTTGTAAATCCATGCCACCTTTTTTGAATTTGACTAAATCAGAATGACTTTCAGGCAAATCAGTTAAAATATCTCTGCCAGTCATGGATCGCAACAGCACATCATTATGCGTATCTGCTACAAAGGATGCTTCATGGAAATTCGTTTGCTTTTGATCACACGCCAATAAAATAAACATTGAGGTGAATATAAAATTTTTCATATTAAAGAGATTTTGTCCTTCCTCCATCCACAGGTAAATTAATCCCATTAATATAACTCGCTTGTTCTGAAGCCAAAAAAGTCACCGCAGATGCTGTTTCTTTTGGATTTGCAAATCGCTTCGCGGGAACCGATTGCTCGAATCGTTCGGTAATAACATCTGGAGAAACATTTTCTTTTTCAGCAATACTGTTTATTAATGATTGAAGTCGCCCTGTATTTGTAAATCCCGGTAGAATATTGTTCACCTAAATACTAAATAGCGCACACCGCCATAGCTTTTGTCCAACTTTCGATTATTTTATGGTTATTTGAAGGGGGGAATACAGAGAAATCCTTTATTCTCCAAAAAAGCAATATGTGTTTTTTAATGTTCAATTTCATTGTCGACCTACCATATAACTCCGCGATTACGAACCATAATAGAATGTAATATTACATATTATAGCATTGCTTCGCTATATGCTATATGAGTGTTTTTATTAGGATAATTTCAATAAGGTTTATAAGTTTATGTTACTACAAATAATACGGGATATTTGAATGGTAATCAGAATTCTCAAAATTTTACTTTTTTTTTCTATACTTTTTCCTCAAAATTTACAAACAGACAATTTTATTATAAAATTTCAACTTGAAGAAATCCCTGATTTACATTATACAAATAAAGACGGGTATTTTTTTTCAAATCATAAATTTGATGCAGCATTCAACAATAATGACATATTGAAAATTGAAAAAATGTATGTTGAAGAAATTGGTGAATTGGGATGTTATTATCGCGCTTGGTTGAAGAATCCTAATTCTGAAATAGAAAATGTTGTTGAAATATTCAATAATATCGAGTGTATTGAATTTGCTAAAACTGAAATACAAGGTCAATTACTTCAGCAAAATCACCCAAATGATCCTTTATATAATTTTTCATTAAATGGTGGAAACGGAATGCAAGAACAATGGCATCTATATAATGATGGTGATATGAATGATGATGGAATACTTGACGGATTATTTAGAGCTGACATACACGCTCCGGAAGCATGGGTTTTACAAACAGGACGGGATGATGTCCTTTTATCGATTTCTGATTCTGGAATTATGTGGGATCATCCTGATTTAGCTGGACAAATATGGATAAATGCTTTAGAGGATGGTAATGGAAATAACAATTTTGACCCTTCACCTTTAAATGCTGGTGGAGATTTTGGCGATGTTAATAATGATGGATGTCCAGGAGATTGTAATGTCGATGATGATAATGACGGATTATCTGATTTTCAAGATATTGGTGTAATTGAAATATATACAAATATGCTAGATGATGATAATGATGGCTCATGGGAAGATGGAAATGGATATCAATTTAATGACTCCCCAGGTATAATCGGTTTAGATGATGATGCAGACGTAACTGCTCGTTTTCCTGAATTCAGAAATCAAGCATCACAAGAATTACAATGGTGGTTCTATGACTTTGATAATGATGGTTGGTGGGATATTGGTGAACCACGCCCATGTGATCCTGAAATCAATGAATGTAATGGTTTACAAGTACCACCAAATGCACATATTATAAAAGCACGGGGGTTAATAAGGACTGATGAATTTGACAATGTATATATTGATGATTATGATGGGGCAAAATTTGACGATGATGAGAATGGATATGTGGATGATGTTATAGGCTGGGATTTTAAAAATTTAGATCCAATTCCTGAAGATTTGATCGGCCACGGTACTTCAGTGTCCGGTGATATGATTTCTATAGGAAACAATAACTTATTTAATACTGGTGTTATGTGGAATGGCAAAATAATGACTACAAAAATAGGAGATAATCATAATGGTCTTGTTAGACAAAGTGAAGCCATTTATTATTGTGCTAGGAATAATGCTCGTATACATAATATGAGTTGGAGCGGGAGTCATTCAGAAACAGCATTAGATTTTGCATATAATGAAAAAAATGTTTTACTTATATCTGCGGCTGGTAACCAAGGAGACAATTTTATTCCGTTTCCAGCTGCTGATGAAAATGTAATTACAGTTGCAGGTTTAAATTCATTTGACGAAAAACATCCGTCATCAAATTATGGAACTGAAGTTGAATTATGTGCAGCATATGAACCTTTAACAATATTATGGAATAACGGTCAAGCTGCATTTTTTGGTAGCGGTACATCTCATTCATCCCCAATCGTTGCGGGTGTAGGAGGATTAATAATATCAGAGTTATTGGATAATGGTAATCAAAATTATACAAATATAGAAGTAAGGAATATTCTTAATTCAACAGCAAATAATATTTCATCCGAAAACCAAGGACTTTCGTGGGAATATTTACTCGGGAATGGTAGAGTAAATGCCTATAAAGCATTATCGTTAGCAAATGGACCACCAGATACTCCAGGAAATTTTTATGGAACAGGAACACATGGCAATAATCCAACATTATATTGGGATAATATAAGTGAAGCTGATATAGAATATTTAGAATTAAAAAGAACAACAATTGGGCAACCCGGAGGTAACCATACATTTATACTGCAAGCATCCGAAACTCAATTCACAGATGCAACAATAATTATAGATAAATATAGTCAAGTAATCATTAAATATGAATTAAGATCAGTTGATGTTGCTAATTTAAACTCCGCATTTACTCATCCTTATTCATTCTCTGGAGAAGGCCTTTGGAAAGAAAGTTCAACTCTCATTAATTATGATACACTTTTTTATTATAACCGAGATAATCTGTTAGATACTTATTTAGGTTTTACTGCAGATATTGACGATGGGGGTACTTTATTTACAGTTGATTCTAGTTTAAATTTTAACATACAAAATATAAAATTTTCAATTCAATCAAATTTCCATAGAAATTGGCCATACGATTTTACTTTTTATATAAAACAGAGTTTAAACGATACAACACCAGGAGAACTAATCAAATCATATACTTTTACAATAATAGATTCTACATATCTTTTCCCAAATTGGTTTTCATTAAGATTAGACACCATTCCTGAATTACAAAACATAATTGGTGATTTTTGGATTACTCGCAGTATATTATTAACAGATGGAGTTCATGATGGTTATAATGATCCATCAGGACATAGTTTCCTACATGGTCAAAGTGGATGGTATTCGGTTGATTTTGACATAGCCTTAGAAGTAGTAATCGAAGAAGTGTCAGCGGAGATCAATGATCCAAATGAAAATATACCTGAATCATTATTTATTATTGGAAATTATCCAAACCCATTTAATTCTAATACTAAAATTGCTTTACATATAAAAAATTATTCAAACGTATCTTTTTCAATTTATGATATAAATGGATTAAGAATTTATAATAAAAATATAGCGCTTTCGCCTGGTGAACATTTCCTAAAATGGGATGGGAAAAATATTTTTAATTCAGATGTTGGGTCCGGTGTATATTTATATACAATTCAACATATTTCTAAAGGATTAGTCATAAATAAAAAAGGTAAGATGGTTCTACTTCGTTAGTTGCTAAATTTTCAAACTTCAATGACAACCTATGTAAAAAAATTAGAATTCTTTTCATTTTTATAAGGATTTTGTCCTTCCTCCATCCACGGGTAAATTAATCCCATTAATATAACTCGCTTGTTCTGAAGCCAAAAAAATCACCGCAGAAGCTGTTTCTTTTGGATTTGCAAATCGCTTAGCAGGAACCGATTGTTCGAATCGTTCGGTAATAACATCTGGAGAAACATTTTCTTTTTCAGCAATACTGTTTATTAATGATTGAAGTCGCCCTGTATTTGTAAATCCCGGTAGAATATTATTCACCGTAATGTCAAAAGGCGCACATTCTCCAGCCATTGTTTTTGCCCAACTCGCTACAGCGCCACGAATGGTGTTAGAAACGCCTAATCCATCTAAAGGCTCTTTTACAGTTGTGGAAATAATATTAATGATTCGCCCAAATCCAGCATCTTTCATACCCGGCAATACTGCTTTTGTCATATTTTGATTATTAATGACATGTCGATTAAAGGCAATCCGAAATGAGTCTGCATCTTCATTTATAATGGGTCCCGGTGGCGGTCCACCAGAATTATTGATTAAAATATGAATGGGATTTGTCTTTTCTAAAAGAGCATTTATTTTTTTTATAACATCTTTTGGGTAGTCAAAATCTGCACAAATGTAGGTATGCGTTTGATGATGTGAAGTCTCCAGTTCCGCCAATGCGATTTTTAACGATTCTTCATATCTGGCCACTAAAATGACTGAAGCACCTGCTCGAGAAAGTTCAATCGCGCTTGCTTTCCCAATGCCTTGGGATCCACCACATACAAGAGCTGTTTTTCCATCCAGTCGAATGTTCAATATTTATTCCTTATCTTTGAAAAGTTGCTCGGCTTTTTCTGCAGATGTTACAATTCCTTTAATCATGGCAGAGCTAAAACCTCCATGCTCCATTTGATTTAACCCAGAAATGGTAATTCCGCGTGGTGTGGTCACTTTATCCACTTCAGATTCTGGATGATGGTCCGAATCGAGTAATAAGGAAGCAGCTCCTTTCGCTGTTTGGGCCGCAATAAGAATCGCATCATCCGCATGGAACCCAATTTCTGTTCCCCCTTGAGATGCTGCTCTTATGGCTCTAAGGAAAAAAGCTAATCCAGATGCTCCCAACGCTGTTGCTGGAATCATCAATTCTTCCGAAATAACCAATGTTTTCCCAATATAATTAAATAAAGATTGAACCTTTTTTAACCCACTTTCATCTTTATCTGTTGCAACAGATAAAGTGGTCATGGATTCCATAATGGTTGCAGCTGTATTAGGCATGGCACGAACAATTTGCACTTTTGCATTAATATATTTGCGTATTTGTTCGATTCGAACGCCCGTTACAACAGACACTAATATATGTTTTTTGGGGTCTAAGACATTCGAAATGTCTTCTAATAATTCAACCATTTGTTGGGGGCCAACTGTTAATAATATACATTCCGATTCTTTGACTGCTTTTTTATTATCAGAATGAATCTTTATTCCCCATTGCTTAAAAATGCCCAATGGCTCTAATTGTCTTCTTGTGAGTGTTAATTCTTTTAGATTTACTTTATCACAATCTGCAAATCCATGGGCAATAGATGTGCCAATATTCCCACAACCTAAAATAGCTATTTTCATTTACGACCTATGTCTTTATTCATCGTTTAGTGGTGAAGTTCAATCCCATTCAAATCCCAATACCCGACCTGTTCTTTGGTCCACTTCCACTGAATTGTAATCTTGAATATCGGGAACAAAATAATATAAAACACGAAAATCTGTATTATCATCTACCCAGACAGAATCGGGGAGTCCTAATGTTTCTAACACGTCATTTTCCCGTGGCTTTTCCCGCAAGAATTCCCAAATTTCATAATCGGTTATGAGTCCCGCCGAATACAATGTTTCTTCCTGGGGCTCTAAACTTGTTTTTTTCGTTAAAGGAGCAGGAGTAACAGGAAGCGGTTTCGGCGCTGATGAACATGCATAAAAAAAGACCATTAAGAACACGATTCTCATCTATAAAAATACTTCATTCAACCAACCATAAACAAGAAGTCCTGATAGACTTATTTTATGAAGTAGAAAAAATGGATTATTTCAATAAGGTTATTTTTTGTATTTCTGTTTGATCTTGTATATTTGAATAAATAAAATAGATACCCGATGGTAATGAGATGCCATTACCATTTTTCCCATTCCAAATAAAGTGATATTTCCCCGGATTTAATGACGTATTTGTTATTTGAGTCACCTGCTCTCCCATTATATTATAAATCATCACTTTTACTAACCCAGCCTTTCCAATATCCAAGTCAATGGAAATATTTGAATTAAATGGGTTTGGGTATGCATTAAGTAAAAATGATATTGGTAGAAAATTATTTTCCACACCTACATTTGCAAACAAACTGTCCAAAGAATATACAGCAATATTAGCTATAAATTCCGTTTGGCTAACATATTCTTCCCAAGAACAGACTAAATAGTCATCATTGGTCGAAATACTTGGGTAAAAAATATACCCAGCATCAATAGATGAAATTTCCCAATTATTTCCAATCACATTTAAATTTGGGTCTATAATTATTCCATTCAATTGGGTCGTTTCATTAGGAATATATTGATGCCATATAACATAACTATAGCCATTACTGCCAATATCCATGGTTATTTCACCACTTGCAGGGTAGATTAAATCCAAATGCTTTTTAAAATGGGGTAAAATGTTTACTGAATCGTTTTCAAAAATAATCTCATTTAAATAGATGCCATCTAATTCATCATTTTCGCGATCCATCACAAATGGAATAATATACCCATCACCATATTCTTTTATTGTAAAGTGCCATTGTGAATCCGAAATAGACCCTAATTCATATTCATTTATTTTAAAACTTCCAGATAATGATTCTCCATTTAAATTAAATATGTGTCCATATAAATCATAGCCACCATTCCGCGTATCTTTCCAACACACCATATAGGTGGCATTACTTTGATTCACACACAATCCAATACCATAATAATTTTCCATATTTGGGTCTATAGAATTAGGTGTAATATTATTTGGCTCTTCCAAGGGCTGAAAGTCTAAGTCAAATATTTGACTTATAAATTGGGCATCACTTGGCCCCAAGCTATGATTATTTGCCCATAATGTTAGTATGGTATCCATACCTAATAGATCTATTTCTGCATAATCCCCATCTTGCTCAACAAGTGATTCTATTAAAATATTGCCATTACTTGAAATATGTGTTGTATAAATGTGGCTAGACATAAATGTAGTTATCAAATCATTCCATAAGACATACATATTTTCATTTATGACTTCGAAATCAAAATCAAAAAATTCATTTTCAAATATTCCAACTGGTTGTTCCCAATATGAATCACCTTGCACAGTATATTTTTGAGCATATCCTCGTGAAAATCCTTGGTTCAAAAACTTTTTTTTATAAACTGTATATATATCATTATTTTCATTAATAATTACTTTTGAATTTGTGACTAATGAATCAATCATAAATAAATGAGATGCGGCATAGTCATTGGTTTCATTTTGATAATGTTCATCATTCGGTGAATCTAAAAAAATATATGAAGGCGTTTCATGGGCGTAATTGACTTCTTCAAATATTTTTATTTCATTTATAATTTGAGTAAGATTTACAGGGGTATTAAACTCAATCGTAAAAAGTTGTGATAAATCGGGAATAGGTATAGGTTGTCCAGTTCTGATATGGTTTTTATATAAATTATCAGCGGAAGCACCTAGAATGTTCTTTTTTATAGAAACTATTCCGTGTGTGCTATTTAAAGATTTAAAATAATTTTTGATGATTGGAAATTGATTTGATATTCCATCAACATCTGTATACCTTTCACCGTCTGAAATATCTATGACTGGAGAATTAAATTTTAATACAATTTTGTTAGAAAAGATTTCATGAGTTATATCATCTTTATAGAAAATTCCTTCAGAAATCATGTCATTATCATTTATTATAATTAATTCAGACTTTAAGGGTACACACACACAAAGAATAATTATAAAGTTTAAATACATTTTCATAACTAGTAATTCCTTTCTTTGATAACGCATGTAATATATTCCTTTTATTCGGTCAAGTCCAAAATGATCTGTAAAATTATTCAAAAGGTCACAGTTTCTCCGCCCGCGACTTTTATTTTTATAGCAGGCTGATTTATGATTTTGGTTTCTTTTCTTTGGGTCATGGTTCTTCTCCTTTTATTTGCTTCTGTTCAAAACAAATTTAAGAGAAAACTGTGACCCCTTTTTTAAAAGTACAGAAACTTATGGACATAACTTTCTGGTTGGTCACTTAAATTTAAATAACAATAAGTATTTCAATTGTTTCCATATCGATTATACTTAACTTTGGTGCCTTTTTAATTAAAATTGAAAGAATAAAATGTCAGATAAATTTAGTAAAGATCGTTTTTATTTAAACCCAGAATTCCTGAATAGTCCAGATGGTCGTTCAGCAAGAATCCTTTCTGAGTATTATGGTCCCCTTCAACGGATACAACGAAATAAGATTGAAGACACCATTGTATTTTTCGGATCCGCACGAATCCAGTCTAAGGAGAAGACGGAACACGCATTAAGCCAAGCATCCGCCGATATTTCAGAGCAAGATTTGGCGAAACTTAATCAAAATGTACATATGAGCCGCTATTATGAATTAACCCGTGAATTGGCCTATAAACTCACAAAATGGAGTATGGAGTTGAAAAATTCCCATCATCGCTATATTGTAACTTCAGGTGGCGGACCCGGAATTATGGAAGCAGCCAATCGTGGTGCCACTGAAGCAGGTGGATTATCTTTAGGTTTAACCATTTCTCTTCCTCATGAACAATCTGGAAATGAATGGATTTCTGATGATTTGAATCTCACGTTTCATTATTTCTTTATGCGGAAATATTGGTTTTTATATCTTGCAAAAGGATTAGTTGTTATGCCGGGTGGTTTTGGCACATTAGATGAAGTCATGGAACTCCTTACATTAATCCAAACGGATAAAGTTAAAAAACGGATTCCGATTGTATTATTTGATGAAGAATTTTGGATGAATGTAGTGAATTGGGATTATTTAGTTAAAGTGGGAACTATTTCTCCTGATGATTTGAATTTGTTTAAATTCTGTAATACTGTTGACGATGCTTTTGACTATGTCACATCATTCATTATGGAACATCAATTAAAAGGACCCAATTTTTGATTCAACGAATCATTGTTACATTCATTTTTATTTGTGGAATCATTTATCCGCAAATTGAACCTATCAAGGATTTACATTCAAATCCACCTCGTGTTTGGGCATTAACCCATGGTATGGTTCATACAGAACCGGGGAAATTCTTAAAAAATGCCACCATCATTATTCGGGATGGCAAAATAGCTTCTGTTGGACGATATATCAAAATTCCTATGGATGCTTATGAAATAGATCTGGAAGAAGCTCATGTATATCCAGGGTTTATTGAAAGTTGGTTCGAAGTTAAAAAAAGTAGTTCTCATGAAAAGTCTCGAAATCATTGGAGTTCTAAAATTCGCAGTGAATATCAAGTTGTGGATGATTTTAAACCAGATGAGAAAATATTAAATAATCTTCATTCTCTTGGTTTTACCACAGCACACATCGTTCCGGATGCAGGCATTTTCCGCGGTCAGTCGGCCGTCGTTAATCTTACGCAAAACCCTGTAAGTTTAAATCCTTCCGTTTCTCAAATCATGAATTTTGAATATGCCGGTTGGGAATCAAAAGAATATCCCCATTCTCTTTTGGGCGTGATTGCACTCATGCGCCAAACATTTTACGATGCGCGATGGTATCAAGAAGCTATAGGGAAATTGGCCAAATACCCCGAAGAGAATGAACCAATTAAACTAAATGCTGCCTTGGAAGTATTAGCGCAATCTATGGGCCAAACAGATCCATTTACCTTTATGACACGTGATGAGCATTATAGTCTTCGTGGTTTGAAAATTTTAAAAGAATTCAATCTAAAGCCCTGGTTATTAGGAAACGGATTTGAATATCGACGTTTGAAAGAAATTAGTTCTGTAAAACCTTTCATTATTCATCCCTTAAACTTTCCTGAGAAACCAAAGGTCTTGGACCCGAACCGTGCTTTGCAATATTCCACTGAACAATTGAAGCATTGGGACATGGCACCTGATAATATATTTGCATTGGTTGAAGAAGGCATTCATGTGGCTTTTTCATCTCACGGGTTAAAGAAGAAACAGGACTTTAGGAAGAATTTGCAGAATATTATGGACCGCGGACTCCATGAAGATATAGCTTTGGCTTCACTTACCACCATTCCAGCTGAAAAAATGGGATTAGAAAAATCTATTGGTCGAATTGCGCAAGGAATGATGGGAAATCTTGTTATTGTGGATGGAGATTATTTTGATCCTAAATCGCGAGTCTTTTCCCTTTGGATTGGTGGAGATGAACATAAAATTGCTCCACGTTTTCTTCCTAATTTTAAAGGAAAATGGAATGTATCTATTGGCAATAAAGTATATACACTTGAATTGAAAAAGCCAAAACCGGGCGGAAAGAAAGGTTCAAAACCTAGCGCTGGGAAATTGGGTGGAACTCTTTCTCTCGAGAATCTGTCTGAAAAATTGACACAAATAGACATATTTGAATCTGAAATTTCCTTTAGTATTAATGGAAGCCCTTTCGGTTTTGACGGCTTTTTAACATTTAAAGGGTCTTTGGAAAAAGATCATATTACAGGATCACTTATCGACGCTTCCGGGAAAGATTTTGATTGGAATGGAATTCGAATTGAAATGAAACCGCCTAAACCACGAACAAAGAAAAAAGCCAGTGTTCTAGCCTTAGCCTATCCAGAAGGGGCTTACGGATTTACGTCTAAACCCCATCAACCAAATGCCATTCTTATTAATGATGCTACTATTTGGACCAGTGGACCTAAAGGTATTTTAGAAGAATGGGATATTTTATTTGAAGATGGAAAAGTAAAAAAAATTGCGCCCGATATTCGCGTCCCAAAAGGAAGTGCTACCCTCATTGATGGATTGGGTCGCCACGTAACACCAGGACTCATTGATGCCCATAGCCATTCTGCTGCTTCATCGATAAATGAAGGTGCCCAAAATGTAACGGCTGAGGTTCGGATTCAAGATGTATTAGATGGAGATGATATTTCAATTTTTAGAGAATTAGCCGGCGGACTCACGACAGCGAATATTTTGCACGGATCAGCGAATCCTATCGGCGGACAAAATGCTGTCATAAAACTTCGTTGGGGAAAAGCACCCGATGGATTATTGTTTAAACAAGCACCCCAAGGGATCAAATTTGCATTAGGTGAAAATGTTAAACAGGCGAATTGGCCTGGTTCCCGTTACCCGCAAACGCGCATGGGTGTCGAACAAGTAATGAGAGACGCATTCTTATCCGCAAAATCGTATAAAGTACGAAAAGCGAATTATGATAAAAATTCTCGTCTCCAAAGAATAAAGATTCCCCCACGATACGATTTAGAATTAGAAGCATTGGTGGAAATACTCGATGGTGATCGATTAGTCCATTGTCATTCTTATCGCCAAGATGAAATAATGATGCTCATTGAAGTGGCGGAAGATTTTGGTTTTACGATTG
The DNA here is from genome assembly GCA_016784605.1 of Fidelibacterota bacterium. GTDB lineage: Bacteria > Fidelibacterota > Marinisomatia > Marinisomatales > UBA1611 > JABHGY01. The sequence continues at coordinate 24,709 of JADHUI010000015.1, forward strand.
CTACATTCCAACATGTATTAGAAGGCTATAAAGTTGCTGAAAAAATTAAAGCACATGGCGCTGGTGCATCCACATTTACGGATTGGTGGGCGTATAAATTTGAAGTGTATGATGCCATTCCATATAATGGAGCACTTATGACTAAAAATGGTGTGAATGTTTCATTCAATTCTGACAGCGATGAATTGGCTCGCCGCATGAATTTGGAAGCAACAAAAGCAGTGAAATATGGAAATCTATCTGAAGTAGAAGCATTAAAATTGGTGACCATTAATCCCGCGCAACAATTACAGATTGATGAATGGGTTGGGTCGCTGGAAGAAGGAAAAGATGCAGACTTTGTTGTTTGGGATGGACCCCCTTTATCCGTTTTTTCAACCTGCCTTGAAACATGGGTTGATGGAACATTGTATTATTCACAAGCATTAGCGAAAAAAATGGAAGAACGAGATCAAACGCTTCGGACAGATTTAATACAAAAAATATTATCCACCCCTTCCACTTCATCGGGGAAATCCATATTCCCAAATGCGGAACACCATCGCGATCATGTTGGATGTGATATTTCTGATGAATACAGGTTTTTGGAGATAGCACAATGAAACGTTTTCTAACCCTTATATTCATTGTTTCTAATCTTTTTGGGAATGACCAAATTCCTGGAACCATTCAACGACGCCCCATCTTATTAAAAGGTGGAATTCTACACACGGTTTCTGGAGATGTTTTAAAAGGATATGATCTTTTATTTGCCAATGGGAAAATTGTAAGAGTAGAAAAAGAAATTCTCCCATCTCCGGAAACAGAAGTATTTGATATTTACGATTTGCATGTTTCTCCAGGATTTATTGCACCTGTTAGTCAATTAGGGCTTGTGGAAATTGGACAAGTAAAACAATCCCGCGATTTTGCTGAAATTGGCGACATAAATCCAAATGTCCGGGCGAATGTAAGTTATAATCCTGATTCAGAAATTATTCCCGTTACCCGATCCAATGGCATTTTGATGGCAAATGTGAATCCTGCCTCCGGGCGAATTTCAGGGCAATCTTCACTTATGATGCTCGATGGCTGGACTTGGGAAGATGCCACATTAATGCACCCTACTGCCCTTCATTTAAATTGGCCAAATATGCGTATCAGAAAAGGAAAAACGCCTAAAGATACAGAAAAGAAGCAACGAGAGAAAATTCAAAAAGAAGTTCAAGCATTGGATGACTTTATTCGTGAGGCAAAAGCTTACGATAAGCGAACAAGTGTTAAATTAATAAATGCGGAAGAAAAACAAATTGTTGATATTCGACTTGCATCTATGAAACCTTACATTCGAGGCACAAAACCATTTTTTATTCATGCGAATGAAGTTCGGCAGATGGAAGCGGCTATTCGATGGGGAAATAAGCATCAATTAGATATTGTTATTGTTGGCGGGCGCGATTCATGGCGGATGACAGATATGTTGGTTCATTATAATATTCCCGTTATTCTTCAAAGTGTATTAACCACGCCTATGAGACGATTTGAACCCATCCATCGTCCGTATGAAACACCCAAATTATTGGCAGAAAATGGTGTAAGATTTTGTATTGCTCCTAAAACAGGGTATCCCCATAATGGAAATATTCGCAATTTACCTTATGAAGCAGCCATGGCTGTTCGCCATGGTTTGGATATGGAAGATGGGTTACGAGCCATTACATTATCTGCGGCAGAAATTTTAGGTGTAGAAGAAAAAGTGGGCTCCTTAGATAATGGAAAAGATGCTACCTTTTTTCTCAGCGACGGAAACCCATTAGACATAACATCTACTGTCGTAAAAGCCTTTATCCAGGGGCGTGAAGTAGATTTAGGCGATCGTCATAAATCTTTATATGAAAAATATAAAGAAAAGTATCGCCAACTGGGTAAAATAGAACAATAGATATTTTTTAATTCCGGCTAATTATTTTAGCAATAATCTCCTTAAATTCGGACAACCTTATCGGAGATAAAAAATGAAACATCGTCTTATTGTTACACTTATTTTACTTTTTACTTTTGTATTTGCCGAGGGCAACCAAAAATTAGGTGAAGCGCTTAAATTAGAAAAAGCCACAAATGTATCCACCCTACTAGAAAGTCCTGATTCATTTATCGATGAGCGTGTTCAAATTTCCGGAACGATTGTGGATGTTTGCGCTCATCGCGGATGCTGGATAGAAATGTCCGGAGATCAACCATTCCAAAGTATAATTGTTAAAGTAAATGATGGTGAAATTGTATTTCCTTTAACAGCAAAAGGACACCAGGCAAATGTAGAAGGCATATTTGAAAAATTAACCCTTTCCGATGAACAAGCGCTAAAACGAAAAGAAATGCTCATGGAAGAAGCAGGGAAATCTTTTGATCCGGAAAAAGATAAAATCACAGATGAAGATCGTATTATTTATCGCCTGAAAGGGCTTGGGGCAGAAATTCAGGATTAACATCTTCAAAGATTAACTTTATATATTCTTCAACTCTAGATAAATAACTTAATACTTAAACATTCTTTTTAAGATTTAACATGAAAATAAAATGGCGTAAATGGAATAATATTGTACATCGAGATTTAGGATATCTTGCGTTTGGCCTTACATTGATTTATGCTATTTCTGGTGTGGCTGTAAATCATGTGGCCGATTGGAATCCAAACTATCAAGTTGAAAATCGTTCGGAACATATTGAAAATATTTGGGAAAATAACCCGATCGATGAAACCATCATGTTAGACATTATATCTCAAGTCAATTTAGTCGGACCTATTAAATCTAGCTTTATGCCAGACCGAAATACGCTTAAACTATTTTTGAATGAACAAACATTAACAATCAATCTCTCATCCCAAATGGTTGATATAGAAGAAGTAAAAGAACGCCCTATTTTATATGAAATGAATTTTCTTCATTTGAATCACCCTAAGAAAATATGGACCTATATGGCAGATTTATATGCTATTACATTAGCCCTTCTTGCTATTACTGGATTATTTGTCCTTAAAGGGAAAAAAGGGATTAAAGGTCGCGGTGCTTGGTTGACATTGGCGGGTATTATTCTCCCACTCCTTTTTCTTTACTTTTATTTATAATTTTTCATAAAAAAGATTTTAATCATAATTGAATCTTTGTAAATTAGACTGACCAGTCGGTATATTTTATGGAACAATCACGCAAAGACGAACGCAAAGAACAAATATTAAATGCTGCATTATTAGTGCTAGTTGAAAAAGGGTATGAGTCCAGCCGAGTAGATGATATTGTTGAAAAAGCCGGGTTAAGTAAAGGAGCCATTTACTGGTATTATAAGTCTAAAAAAGAAATTTATTTAGATTTGGTCAACTTTTGGGTTTTACGGTATAGTGCTGTATTGAACCATATAGTTGAGGAAAAGGCCCCGCCGGCTCAACAACTCCAAGATTTATTTCAATATTTTATTGATCAATTTGAAAGCAACCCAGAACCTTTTAAAGTTTTAGCAGAATTTTGGTCTATGGTTGGCAAAGATGAACAATTTAAAGAAAAGCTGCAAACCGTTTATTCCAATTTCCAACAATTGGTTGAAACCATTATTGCAAATGGAGTGACGGGTGGGGATTTTAAAAAAGTGGATATAAAAATAACGGCCCTCTCTATCATGGTTAATATTGAATCCATTATATGGTTTACCCTATTTGATGCTCATGGCGTTACAGCACGTGAATATATTGAAACCATAAAAGAATTTATTTTAGCAGGCATTATTAAAAAATCATCATAAAGGAAAATATATTATGAGCGATAACATTAATCAAATCGGTGGAAAATTTTTGGTCCAACCTGTAGGAGCTGACCCTATTTATTGCCGTGAAAAATTTACAGAAGAACATCGTGACATTGAACAAATGGTTAAGGAATTTGGGAAAGAACGCATTTACCCAAATAAGGAAAAAATTGAAAAATTTGATAAAGATCTTAGTTTATCTCTAATTCGAGAAACGGGTGAGTTAGGATTATTGGGAGTAGGTATTCCTGAAGAATATGGTGGCATGGATTTGGATAAAATTACCACGGCTATCGTTATTGAATCGATTGCGTCAGGTTATTCTTCTTCATTCTTAACCACATTCTCTGTCCAAACAGCCATTGGTATGTTACCTATTGCATGGTTTGGCACTAAAGAACAAAAAGAAAAATATTTACCGAAGTTAGTCACAGGAGAATGGATTGGCGCCTACGGCTTAACAGAACCATCTGCTGGGTCCGATGCTTTATCAGGAAAAACAAAGGCAGTCCTATCCGATGATGGAAAACATTACATCTTAAATGGAGAAAAAATCTTTATTACCAATGGTTCCTGGGCAGATGTTTATACCGTTTTTGCTCAAGTGGATGGAAATAAATTTAGTGCTTTTATTGTAGATCGTGATACGCCTGGATTTGAAGTTGGGCCTGAAGAAAAGAAAATGGGCATTAAAGGATCTTCAACAACACCTTTAACTTTTACTGACGCAAAAGTTCCAGTTGAAAATCTCCTTTATAAAGTAGGAAAAGGAGCTACCATCGCTTTTAATTCACTCAATATTGGAAGATTTAAGCTTGGTGCTGCAGAATTAGGTGGCATGAAAGAAACCATTTCTTATGTAACTAATTATGCATCTGAACGAAAACAATTTGGGCAATCCATATCTAATTTTGATGTTATAAAAGGTAAATTAGCTCAAATGGTCATTAAGACTTATTCAGCAGATAGCATGATTTATCGTACGATTGGGCTCATTCAAGGCGAGATTGATAAACTGGATAAATCTTCTGAATCCTATTATTTAGATATGGGAGCTGCAATGGAAAAATTTGCAATTGAATCTTCCATGACCAAAATCTACGGCAGTGAATCCATGGCATATGTGTTAGATGAAGGAATTCAAACTATGGGTGGTTATGGTTTTGTGGAAGAATATCCACTGGCTACAACCTATCGCTCAGATCGAATTAACCGGATCTGGGAAGGCAGCAATGAAATTAATCGACAAATCATTACCGGTTATATGATGAAAAGAGCTCTTTTGGAAGAGTTACCCATTCGGGAAACGGTCGGAAAGATAGATCAATTCTTAAGCGAAGAGTCTCACTATAATGAGTCCGATGCTTTGAGGAAAGAGAAACATGCTATAGATACAGGTAAACAAATGGCTCTATATTTATTCCATAAAGCTCTGAGTGAATTCGGGCAAGATTTAAAACACGAACAACAACTTACCGAAATTTTGGCTAATATGTTTATTGAGCTTTATACTGCCGGAAGTACGATAAGTCGAGCAGAGTTTAGTATTGAAGCTGGTCAGGCGGATTCAATAGTATTAGATATTGCTAGAGCACATACAGCAGAAGTGTCTCTCACTCTACTGAATATGGCACTCACGGGCATGAATGGTATTACTCGGGGACATTTATCAGAAACTATGGTGGATTATCTTAAGAAGTTTGAAGCCAGAATGCTCCTTCCAACGGACATTATTGGATTAAAAAGAAAAATTGCTAATTATGTTTATTCACAAAAATCATATCCATTTTAGGAGGAAATAATGAAACTAATTAAAAAATATAGATGGAAGAAAAAAAGAAAATCTTCTCATATTAAAAACATACATTTGATTGATTTAAACATTGATCAATATTTATTAAATCGAGAAAATCGAAATCAAAAAGATTGGAGTTCAAAATGAGTAAATCTGTCATAATTGATGCTGTCCGTTCACCGATCGGATTAAAAAATGGGCAACTGGTTGGTATTCGTTCAGATGATTTAGCCGCACAAGTTGTAAAGGGTCTATTAGCCAGAAATGAATCCGTCTCCCCTTCCGCTGTTGAAGATGTTGTACTTGGGTGTGCTTTCCCGGAAGGTCCACAAGGAATGATAATGGGACGTTCTGTCGCTATTTTAGCTGGAATCCCAAAAGAAGCAGGCGGAAAAGTAGTTAATCGTTTTTGCGGTTCATCCATGGATGCGGTTCATCAACTCAGTACAGCGATTGAAGCTGGAGATATTGATGTTGGAATAGCTGTTGGTGTAGAAGATATGTTTAGTGTACCTATGGGAGGATTTGCTCCAGACTTTCATCCTGAATTAGCACAGCAAGAATTCTATATTGGCATGGGAGAAACTGCTGAAAATCTTGCGAATGATGGAAATATTTCTCGTGAAGATCAAGATGATTTTTCCATAGAATCTCATAAAAAAGCTTTGGCCGCTTATGTTGATGGAAAATTTGATAATGAACTTATTTCCATTGATGTATATGGAGAAGTAACTGTAAGCAGAGACGAAGGTCCACGTGAACCAAATGTGGAAAAAATAAAAAGCCTGAATCCCGCCTTTATTGAAGGTGGGTCTGTTACTGCGGCCACGAGTAGCCCAATTTCGATTGGAGCCTCTGCTATTTTAATCACGAGTAAAGCATTTGCTGAAGCTAATGGATTATCCGTTCGCGCCGAAATTGTAAGTCGAGCTGTTGCAGGATTAGATTGGACACATATGGGTGCGGGACCCCTTCCTGCTACAGAAAAAGCATTAACAAAAGCAGGGCTTAATATGGACGACATTGAAACGATCGAGTTGAATGAAGCATTTGGAGCTCAATCGTTATATGTGATTCAAGAAGGTGGATGGGATAAAGAAAAAATTAATCTTAATGGCGGAGCTATTGCGTTAGGTCATCCATTGGGATGCTCAGGCGCACGCATTCTTACCACGCTCATTAATGTGATGGAACAACAAGATACGCATACAGGCTTAGCCACCATGTGTATCGGGAGTGGACAAGGAATTGCCACAATCATTAAACGATAAAACCTGAATGAAATTAAAAGATCCAATGAGTGGTTTGACACATGTGATTGGAGCCATTTTATCTGTGGTAGCAACCATTGCATTAATCCACAAATCCGGGCAACCACTTGATCCTTGGAAAGTTGTTTCTTTCTCCATTTTTGGAGGTGGATTATTTTTACTTTACACGGCTAGCACATTGTATCATTGGATAAATGTAAGCGGTCGTGCTGAATCCATTCTACGTCGATTAGATCATATGATGATATACGTTTTGATTGCAGCCACCTATACTCCCATATGTCTCATTCCATTAAGAGGCCCATGGGGAATAAGTTTGTTTGGATTCATTTGGGGACTAGCCCTTTTTGGCATTTTATGGAAATTACTCCAATTCGATTTTCCGGAATGGTTTTCAACCGTATATTATGTCTTTATGGGTTGGTTGTCTCTGATTGCCATTTGGCCTTTAATTATTGCCATACCATTAGGAGCAATTGCCTGGCTATTTGTGGGTGGATTATTTTATTCCATCGGCGTTGCTTTTTATGCATTGGATCGAAAAGAATCACCTCGAAAAGGATTTGGGTATCATGAAATTTGGCATGTGTTAGTTTTGGCTGGCAGTGCGAGTCATTTCTGGGTCATGTATCGTTATATTACTATTTTTGAAAATATCATTAAAACATAGAGGACATTATGAAAACTAATTTTGAAAAAGTAGCTGTCTTAGGCGCAGGTGTCATGGGAGCGCAAATTGCAGGACATCTTGCCAATGCTGGAATTCCATCCGTCTTATTTGACATCAGCCAAGAATTGGCCGAAAAAGGAGTTGAATCATTAACCAAGTTGAAGCCAGCCCCGCTCTACAAACCAAAAAATGCTACCTTAGTAGAAGCGTGTAATTATGATGAACATTTAGATAAATTGGAAGATGTGGACTGGGTCATTGAAGCGGTGGCAGAACGCCTTGATATTAAACATGCTGTATATGAGAAAATAACGCCTCACCTAAAATCATCTGTTATTATGACATCAAATACTTCTGGTATTCCATTGAATGATTTAATATCTGTTTTACCTGATGAATTAAAAAGTCGTTTTATGATTACGCACTTTTTTAACCCCCCTCGATATATGCGATTACTTGAATTAGTCAAAGGTGAACAAACGAGCCAAGATGTTTATGATACAATTGCTACTTTTGGTGCCGATGTATTGGGAAAAGGAATTGTTCATGCAAAAGATACTCCTAATTTTATTGGAAATCGGGTAGGTGTTTTTGGCATGATGGTTACATTAAAAGTTGCCGAAGAAATGGGCCTAACGGTTGAAGAAGTAGATAAATTAACGGGAACAATTACAGGACGACCCAAGAGTGCAACTTTTCGAACTGCAGATGTAGTTGGGTTGGATACATTAGCTCATGTAGCTCAAACTAGTTTTGATCGCGGCGAAAATGATGAAGAAAGAGAAGTCTTTACGATTCCGCCTATATTAAAAACATTGATTGACGACGGGCGACTTGGACAAAAATCAAAAGCCGGTTTTTATCAAAAAACAAAAGAAGGAATTCTTTCTGTCGATTTAGCTACTGGTGACTATACACCCCAAAAAGCAGTTCGGTTTGATGGTTTTCGTTTAGCTAAAGATCGCCAAACAGCAAGTGGAAAAATCAAAGCAATGGCCTATAGCGATGATAAAGCTGGAAAATTCTTTTGGGAAATATTAGCACGTACTTTATTGTATTCAGCAAATCGTGTACCAGAAATCAGTGATGATATTGTCAACGTAGACAATGCAATGAAATGGGGATTTGGATGGGAATTAGGCCCATTTGAAACCTGGGATGCCATTGGAGTATCCGAATCTGTTTCGCGAATGAAAAATGAAGGAAAAACCATTCCATCTTGGGTTCAAACAATGTTGGATTCAGGCCGAGATTCATTTTATGAATTGAATAATGGTGTGTCTACTTTTTATGATCCGAACGAAAATACCAACCAAGAAATAGAATTAGGGAATAAAATACTGAACCTAAATCTTCATAAATCTGCTGGTAACGTTATTAAAAAACATTGGAGTGCTAGTCTCATTGATTTGGGAGATGGAATATTGAATGTAGAATTTCATTCCGTATTACAGCCGACACTCAATCCCATTGATGGATCTATCATTGAAATGGTGCAAACGGGTTTAGACCTATTGGATGAAGGAAAGTATAAGGGAATGGTGTTAGGCCATCAAGGACCGAATTTTTGCGCTGGGGCTAATTTAGCCGGCATTATTCAAATGTGTGATGATCAAGATTGGGATAAACTAGAATTAATTTCAAAACAATTTCAAGATTTGATGCAGAGAATTCGTTTTTCTAAAGCACCCGTTGTGGCGGCTCCATTCCAATTAACACTTGGTGGCGGATTTGAATTTATTGGACCGGCTGCTCATCGTGTTGCTTCGGCAGAACTTTATATTGGTGCGGTCGAAGTGGGTGTTGGGCTCATCCCGGGGGCAGGTGGGAATTTGCGTATGTTACTGAATTTATTTGAAAATGCAGGCAAAGGCGGAATTCGTAATGCATTTCAAATTGCCCAAAAAGCATTTGAAACAATCGGATTTGCTAAAGTAGCAACCAGTGCTGATGAAGCCAAATTCTTAGGCTATCTGTTAAAGTCTGATACAGTGGTTTTAAATGATGATCAACGTATTTGGGTTGCGAAACAAAAAGCACTTGAATTAGCTGAAGGATATGAGCCACCAATCTATAGAGATGACCTTAAACTTCCAGGAGCTGGAGGCCGAACAGCTATGACTATGGCACTTAAAGGATTTAAAGCCTCCGGTAAAATATCAAACCATGATGAATATATTGGAAAAAAACTAGCCTACGTCATTACAGGTGGAGATAAAGCTGGATTAACAAAATCTGTTGATGAACAATATCTCTTAGATATTGAGCGGGAAGCTTTTATTTCTCTCGCAGGTGAAAAATTGTCTCAAGACCGAATCCGGTTTATGCTGAAAAAAGGGAAACCTTTACGCAATTGATTCGAAACCCTCCTTGTTTTGAGATCAAAAAAAAAGCCCCAGTATTTTGGGGCTTTTTTTGTAAAATAAACTTTAAAGCTTTTCTAAATATTCATTTAATAATTCGAAAAAACCAACATCATCTACTTCATAAGCCCATTTAACATTTGGCAATCGGTCTGTTACATCCCAAAAATCTACCACTGTGGCACCTCGGGTAAATTCACCACCAGTTTCCACTTCCATATTTACATCTTTTAGAGAAAACAATTCAGGCTTCAATAAATAGGCAACAGTACAAGGATCATGAAGTGGCGCTCCATCAAAATGATATTTCTCTTCGTCATACCTTTCATAAAATTCAATTAAAGATGCAATATGCTCTCCAACGGATGAATTTAAATTTCGAATAGTATCCACCCTTTTACGCGTTGTTAATACTTGGTGCGTAACATCTAAACTCATAGCCACAATAGGTCGTCCACATTTAAGTACAATTTGAGCTGCTTCAGGATCCACATAAATATTGAATTCTGCGGATGGTGTAATATTGCCCCCTTCCCTTAATGCGCCACCCATAAGAACAATTTCCTTTATTTTCAGAAGAATGGCGGGTTCACGCTCAATAGCTAAACCAATATTGGTTAATGGACCTGTCGGCACAAGGATAATATTATCATTTTCAGAAGCTAAACATGTTTCTATAATGTAATCGACAGCATGTTTTTCTTCTAGCGGATGATTGGGCTCATAAATATCAATCCCATCCAATCCACTTTTCCCATGAACATGTTCAGCCGTAACTAAATCATGAATCATGGGTTTTTCTGCGCCAGCATATACTTTTATATCAGGCCGGTTACACATTTCACACATGATTCGTGCATTTCGCTGAGTCAAATTCAAGGGTACATTCCCTGCAACCGTTGTAACACCTAATAGCTCAATTTCATCTGTTGCCGCCATGGCTAATGCTAATGCAACTGCATCATCTTGGCCTGGATCACAATCTAAAATTATTTGTTTCATTTTATTTTTCTTTCTTTGGAACTGGATCATAGCCACTATCTCCCCACGGGTGACATCGACTTAATCTTTTTAATGCTAACCATAAACCTTTCATTGGGCCCCATTCATCTAAAGCTTCTACTGCATAATGAGAACATGTAGGCGCATAACGGCACGTTTTCGGGAAAATCGGTGAAATAAACCATTGATATAACTTGATAGGTATCTTTAATAATAGTGAAAATATTCTCACAATCAATCTATCCAACATGCCCTAACCAATAAATGGTAAAAATACCCCCGGACAAAAGAATAACTTGAATCAAACTCTCCTTAATGCTTGTATGATTATGCAAATCTGGGATTAAATCTGCCAATGCAATATATATAAAACTTGAGGCAGCAATCCCCATGACATAAGGAGTTAAAAATTCCATTTGATCCATTAATGTATATGCCAAAATAGCTCCGACAACAGAGCTCATTCCTGAAATTATATTTAATCCGAAAGCTTTCTTTTTTGAATATTTATTTTTCAACAGAATCGCAAAATCACCCACTTCCTGCGGAATTTCATGGAAAATGACTGAAACAGCTGTTACAATACCTAATTGAAAAGATGATAAAAATGCTCCCGCAATTAATATTCCATCCACAAAATTATGAACGGCATCTCCAATAAGAATCAAAGGGCCGGAGGCCTCATGCACTTCACATGAATGACTATGGCAATGACGCCACACAACAAACTTTTCCAAAATAAAAAAGAGAAGAATACCCAATAATAATGTTAATGCTAATTGGGGAACAGGTAAATGCTCTAATGCATGGGGAATCATCCCTAGGAAAGCGGTACCCAATAATGTTCCTGTTGCATAACTGATTAATCCCGGAATGAGCGTATTTTGAATTCTATTTGGAAATAGCAGAAATAATCCTGAAAGAGCAATAGCTCCCAAGCTGCCTAAAAGACTAAAAAAAATAATTGTTCCTAGTAGCACACACCCATCCTTTTGGAGATTTTGTCCCTTCCGTCCAATGAAGGAACAGTCATAGTTTTAAAATAATTCAATATTAAATGAATAATTCTGCTATCCATTTTCTATTTAATTCATGACTGAATTTAATGTTTTTTTTCACATCATAATCATGTGTAGTATTCCCATCTTTAAAAACATTAATCAAAAACGGATGTATTACATATGACTCAATATTTTGGAATAATTGGCATCATCGCTCTTTTGGGAATCGCCTACGCTATGTCAAATAACCGAAAAGCCATTGATAAATCAATTATTGCTTGGGGTTTAGGGCTTCAACTTTTCTTCGGTCTTTTTATACTTAAAACACCCATTGGGCAACCATTCTTTTCGCTCGTAGATAAAGTAGTTAAAAAATTGATTTCTTTCGCAGATATTGGTGGTGAATTTTTATTCCAATCTTTTGTAACGGGTCAAATGGAAATTCCAATGATTAATATTGCCTTCCGAATTTTGCCTACCATCATATTTTTCTCTTCACTCATGGCCGTCGCATACCATATTGGCATAATGCAATTCATTGTAAAATGGATATCAAAAGCAATGCAAAAAACTTTAAAAACAAGTGGAAGTGAAACATTGAGTGTTTCGGCTAATATTTTTGTTGGGCAAACGGAAGCGCCACTCATGATTCGCCCATTTATTTCTAAAATGACACAATCCGAATTGATGGCTGTTATGGTAGGTGGTTTTGCCACAGTTGCAGGCGGAGTTATGGCTATTTATGTTCAAATGTTATCCCATGTCCCCAATATTGCAGGTCATCTTATGGCGGCTTCCATTATGAGTGCTCCAGCCGCACTTGTTGTGGCCAAAATAATGTACCCTGAGACAGAAAAATCTGAAACGCAAGGTACCACAAATATACATGTAGAAAAACTCGACGATAACGCCATGGAGGCCACTGCGCGCGGTGCCACTGATGGATTAAAACTCGCTGCAAATGTCGGTGCCATGCTGATTGCTTTTGTGGCTCTTATTGCAATGGCTAATTATATCTTCGGTTTGCTTGGGTTATCTATGGAAGGAATATTAGCCTTTATATTTAAACCTTTAGCTTGGTCTATGGGAATCCCATGGGAAGAATCAGGTACCGTGGGAATGTTAATGGGTAAGAAAATTGTTTTAACTGAATTAATTGCCTTTACAGATTTAAGTGCTATGACATCTGCAGGTGAACTCTCTCATCGATCTTCCATAATTGCCAGTTATGCATTATGTGGATTTGCAAATTTTGCATCCGTAGGAATTCAATTAGGTGGTATCGGTGGTATTGCGCCAGAAAGAAGAAAAGATTTAGCAAAATTGAGTTTAAAAGCAATGTTTGGGGGCGCGTTAGCTTCTTGGCTTACTGCTACTGTTGCAGGATTATTACTTTAGTCAATCCTAATTCCCATTCCAGCTAATCGTACAGAAGCAACCTTTCGATCTATGTCGACAGGTACGGAATGAACCGTGGATTCTAGCATTAAATGATTTTGGACGACGTGTAATGCTGATAAAGCTTGTAATGCAAAACTTGTATCCATGATTTCTGCTGGATGTCCATCCGCACAAGCAATATTTACAAGATTCCCATCACCCAATACATAAACCCAATGTCCATTCTCTAATTGATACCCATCAATATTTTCTCTATTAGAATTAGTTTGTATGGCTAAGGATTTTATTCCATTTAAATCTATTTCAGTATTAAAGTGTCCTGCATTAGCAATCATGGCACCCTTTTTCATTTTTGAAACATGCTCTGGTCGTAACACTTTATTTTTCCCTGTAATCGTAAGGAATATATCACCTACTTCAGAAGCATCTAGCAGTGGCATCACTTGATATCCATGCATGGTTGCGTCCACTGCTTTAATAGGATCTATTTCACATATAATAACATGCGCACCGAGTCCTTTTGCACGATCTGCAACGCCTTTTCCACACCAACCAAAACCGATTATGACTACTGTTTTACCAGCAATAACAAGATTGGTGGTTCGCATGATTCCATCCCATACAGACTGCCCTGTACCATGATAATTATCAAAAATGGTTTTACATTGAGCATTATTGATTAACATAACAGGACATTTTAATGTTCCTGCATTCGCACGTTGGATGGCTCTTTCTACTCCAGAAGTTGTTTCTTCACATGCACCATATAAATCTGATAATAATTCTGGTCGCTCATTATGTACAATTTCAACAACATCGCCACCATCATCAATAATGATATTTGGCTTTATATCCAATGCATGATTCATATTATCGATTAATTCTTTTTCAGAAACACCCTGTTTAGCATACACATGAAGACCCTCTTCCACTAATGCGGCGGCAACATCATCTTTTGTTGATAAAGCATTACTCCCAGTCACAGATACAGTCGCTCCACCTGCAGAAAATACTTTTGCTAAATAGGCTGTTTTCGCTTCAAGATGGATACAAACCAAAACATTTAATCCTTCAAAAGGTTTATCCTTTTGAAATTCAGATTCAATTTGATTTAGGATGGGCATATGTTGCCGAACCCATTCAATCTTTCTTTTCCCTTCTGCCGCTAATTGAGGTTGAGCAATGATACTGTTTTTCATATGTACTCCTTATAATAAAAAAGGGAAGATCGAATCATCGACCTTCCCTTTTTCTAGATTAATCAGATTTAGATTTCAGATTAAAAAATGTATCTTAATCCAATCTGTAATTGCCAACGTGAGAAAACACTCGCGTCATTAATAAAGGTTGATTCTGCACCATTGAAGTCAAAAGTTGGTACACCATCTTCACTAATTTCAGTTACAGATAAAGGTGCTAAGGCTGATTGATCAGCCACTTGTCTAACACCCCATCCATCATTAATGAGATTACCAAAGTTTAACACATCAAAACTCAACTGGAATTTTCCAGCACTTGTATTGAATTCGTTCAAGATTTTTAAATCAACATTACTAAACCATGGGTTTACTAAACCGTTTCGTTCAGCAATTTGTCCACGATTTTGACTTAAGTAAGGATCTTGCTCAATAAAAGCATTTAATGCATCCCATTCTGTTGGGTCAGCTAATACGATATCATTTGCATCTGTTGGGATGTAAATCAAATCGTTTGAATAACCATCACCGTTTAAATCATTTGAATAAACATGTGAGTAACGGTTTCCACCAGAATAAGTATATCTGTTTCCTTCAGCCATTTCAAAGAAAAGTCCAAAGTTTGTAGACATATTATCATTCCAGTTCTGACGGTAATTCGCTGTCGCAATGATACGATGACGGTTCCCAAATTCAGATGGAGCCAATGTTGGATTATTCGGATCTCCTTGAACAGGTTGACCTTGCCATAATAATGAAGCAATTTCAGTCGATTTAAGATTATTTTGTGCATCTAAATACGTATAAGCTGCACTCACATCAAATCCATTACTAAAGCTTTTACGCAATTGAGCAGTCAAAGTTAAGTTATAACCATTTTGATCTTCGGTATTGTCAATGACATATGCACCAGCACCTTCACCAGGCCACATAGCATTTAATTCATTGTTACCCCAACCGCCATAGTATGGACGACCATCACTTAATGTACTAATGGGAGCAATCAAATCAGCATTACGCATGTAGATTGCGTTTAAATCTTTCCCATACACCATTTCAAATGTTCCAACCATATTATTTGGAAGAGCCATATCTAAAGCAAAGTTAGTTGTCCAGATTTGTGGCCATTCAAAATCATCCACCATTGCATTTAAATCGAATGATGGCTGTAATGTGGATTGAGTACCTTCACCTTCAGGTCGACCAACACCGTCATCAGTAACGGTTGGATCATCGCCAGGAAGATTTGGATTTGAACCTGGATTAGAAATAACGTTACCAATCCATACGAAAGGTAAACGTCCTGTAAAGATACCACTACCACCACGAACTTGCATGGAGCGATCACCTTTTACATCCCAGTTAAAACCAAAACGTGGAGAATAAAGTGGTTTAGAATCAGGTAATTTTGCTTGATCAACTACTTCAGCTTCACCGTTCTCATCCAATAAGGATAATCCGGTTGAATATGGGTTTTCTACAGGTTGTGTATTATAAACAGGAATATCCACTCTTAATCCATAAATAAGATTAAAATTATCATTCACTGCCCATTCATCTTGCCCATAAAAAGCCATTTGAGATACATCAATTAATTCACCTTTGAAATCGCCTGATCCATTAAATGCACGAAAATCTACATTAGTTGGGTTTCCTAGAGAATCAACGACCGTTGGATCTGTTGCAGCCATAAAGTCGTCAACTGAATCAAAAGTTGTTAAACCCGTTGTAAATCCTAGTCCAAAAAAGAAATTCCTGAAAATGTTAAATGAATTAAAAAATTTGAAATTTTCATAATTCACACCTGCAGTAAATACATGATCTCCGCTAAAGAATGAGAGATTGTTTGTTACTTGCAATACATCCTGATCAAGAATATTATGGATTGAAAAAGGTTCATGTCCAAGTGTTGCATAAGCGACACCTTCTTCACCAATTTGGATTGTTGGGAAATCTTCACTTTTTGGTGTTCTCCAATCACGAAATTTATTCATGCTAAAGAAAAACCTATTTGCAATATTTCCACCAAATGTACTATTTAATTCACCTGCATAAGAATCAAGTACATTGTTGATTTTATATCCACTATTTTCAAATGGAAGACTAGTGGTATTTGGACCACGACCTGTATTATTATAGCTTAATGCTACAAAATGGGGAGGCAAATCACGATTCGCATCTAAACGGCTATAACGAAAACTTGCATTATGATTTGCGTTTATGTTTACGTCAAGTTTTAATAACATTTTGTCGTTATTTGTTTCGTGGTTGTATCCTTCATATGCACCTGTATCATAATCATATACATCTTTCATACGAGCAGAAATAGCTTCCATATCTTCAGCTGTTACTCTTGATTCACCAAATTCAACATTTCCATCTCTATCAGCGACAAAGTTAGAAGCTGGGTCTGAACGACGTTCCATTTCATAATTTGCAAAGAAAAAGACTTTATCTTTAACTAATGGACCACCCACTGAAACACCACTTTGATTAAAGGATAATTCTGGATTTGCAGCAACATCACTCCCTGCTACCGAGTTACCCACAAAAGATTCATTTCTTGTGTAAGTATAAACAGAAGCAGTTAATGTGTTTGTACCGCTTTTTGTAACAGTATTGATACCGGCACCAGTGAAACCACCTTCGCGAACATCAAAAGGAGCAACAGATACTTGCACCTGTTCAACTGCATCAAAGGATACAGGCTCAGCGTTTGTTTGTCCACCTGGAGCTGGATCATCTAATCCAAAAGGGTTATTGAAATAGGAGCCATCGAGAGAAATGTTATTGTAAAGCCAGTTACGTCCACCGAAACTGAAGTTACCATCACTTCTTGGGTCCATACGTGTTAAATCTCTTGTGCTTCGTTTAATTGAAGGCATTTGGACAACTTGTTCAGAGCTAATAAATGTAGCAGCACCAGTCCGGTCACCATTCATAACATCATCCATATCTGCTGTTACTTCAACACCAGCCATGGAAATAGCTTCTTGAGATAACTGAAAGCTCATTCTTTCAGTTGCACCTAAGTTTAGAGATACATTGTCAACAGATTGACTCTTGTAACCAATATAGTCCACTTTGATCGTGTAGGGTCCACCGACTTTCATATTCAATATAGTATATGCACCACTTGCACGTGTTGCTGCACCATATTGAGCACCAGTTGGAGTATACACAGCAACCACATTTGCACCAGCTAAAGCATTCCCGTCCATATCTGTAACAGAACCGCTTAAACCTGCGGTGGTCACACCTTGACCCATGAGAAGAGAGACACTAAAAAGGGCAATGGATAATAATAATCCAAATGATCTTTTACGAGTATTCATGTTCTAGTTCCTTGTTTGTTTATTGTAATTAGGACTTATCTAATCAATAGATAAGTTTTTAAGCCTTCGATTCTAACATAACTGAACCAATTTTAAAACAAATATTGGAAGGATAGGAAGTGACTATTATGTGTTATAATTCATCATATTTTATTGATTTGTTCGTAAATTAGGATACAGTTATCCGCTTATATTTCACACGCACATACTAAATCTAATTTTCAGGAGATAATAATGAAATCTACACACACAATTTCAAATCGATGGTTTGTAGTCATTGGAGCTATCATGATTCAACTTGCCTTAGGCGCCATATACGCTTGGTCTGTATTTACCAAAATTTTAACGGATCCATCCGGCCTTTATCAATTTACAGCAACACAGACGGCTTGGGTCTTTTCTGCGGGATTAGCCACATTTGCAATTGTCATGGTTCTTGCGGGAAAATGGCAAGCTAAATCAGGTCCAACTATTGTTGCTCGAGCAGGGGGAGTCTTATTGGGAATCGGTTATATTTTAGGCGGCTTTTTTGGACAATCATTTTTGGCGCAATTTTTCTTTATCGGAATTATTGGCGGTGCAGGTATTGGGCTTGCTTATGTCGTTCCCATTGCAGTAGGTGTAAAATGGTTTCCAGATAAAAAAGGGATGATTACTGGCTTAGCCGTAGCTGGATTTGGATTTGGGGCAACCATTTGGGTGAAACTCGCAGGATCTTGGTTTGGCGGCCTGCTTAATACAACAAATGTATTTGGTTTGCCTGGCGTTCAAAGTGTATTTGTTATTTATGGAATTATATTTGCACTATTAGTATTAATGGGCAGCTTTGTTATGGTAAATCCCCCAAAAGGGTATCAACCTGAAGGATGGGAACCTTCTCAGGAAACAATTAAACAATCTTCATCTGAATTTTCATCTCGTCAAATGTTAAAAATGCCACAATTTTATATGCTTTGGGGTGTCTTTATTTTTTCTGCATTATCCGGTTTAATGGTTATTTATTGTATCAAATTATTTGGAGTTGATGCCTTAAGTTATCATGGAATAAAGAATGCGGGTATTATTACAGGAACCGCTATGGCTTGGTATGCCATTTTTAATGGGTTTGGTCGCATTGCCTGGGGAATTATTTCTGATAAATTAGGACGAAAAACAGCCATCATTTATATGACGGTTATCCAAGGATTCATTATGCTTATGATGTATCATATTTTCATTACATTTGGAATGGCAATTGGATTTATTATTGGTGCATCCATTATTGGATTCAACTTTGGTGGAAACTTTGCACTATTTCCCGCTGCAACAGCAGATTTCTTTGGGAATAAAAATTTAGGGACCAATTATGGTTGGATGTTTACGGCTTATGGAATTGCAGGAATTGCCGGTCCACAATTAGCGGGCTTTTTTAAAGATTCAGCTCACGGTTCTGGAAGCCCGGGTATTTGGATGACCCCATTTATTATTGCAGGAATTGCTTGTCTTATTGGAGCGGCTATAATGGCTGCAACACATCCGCCTAAAATAATTGGAAAATAGTCATAATTTTAATTAATTTGAGAAATTATGGATAAAATGACACCATTTTGGATTTAATGGACTAAGTCAATTTTACGCTGAAGCATGAAGCGTTCTGAAATCTGTCCATAACCAGTATATCTATTGAATCTCATACTTCGATTCAACATCGACATAGTCGATGGACTCCAAAAAAAAGAAAAGATTCGCGTAAATAAGCTATTTTTCATTTAATATGCACAACGGGTTAACTATATGCATTCAAAATAGGGGGACTACTCTTTGCCGAAGGGTTAAAAACTATATTTTAATCCAATTTGTATGTGAGAGAAGTCTTCTAGTTGCGTAAAGGGATTTTCAGGGTTTTCTTCATCCCCAATAAATTGACTTAATTGTGCTACAATTCCCCAACTTTCCACTGGAGAATAAAATGCCCGACCACCAAGCATATAGCCATTTTCATCCAAATTCATAAAAGAGTTTACGCTTAATTCTAACCGGTCGTCAAACATCCAACCGGTTGCAGAGATACTTAATCCATTTTCTGCAAACATAGCAAAAGGTGTTCCCATTCCTGGAGTAAAAGTATCTTCTGTTAAATCCATAAACGGTTTGTCTGGATTCCTGGTAAATGTTTGGCCCTCAACTTCTAGTATTCTACTTCCAATATATTGTGCATTTAATGCCACATCATAGGGTCCTGTCATTTCTCCTTGAAGCACATACTGAAGATATTCTGCCTTTGTTTCAATTTTAAGCCATTCCCCATTATTAGAGTTATCCGTTATAAAGTAAGCACCCTCGCCACGAATCGTAAAATCACCTAAAAAAGTTACAAAATTAGCACCATAAACTTCTGTTTCTCGAAACCCAAACTTTAAATCAATATAGCCAAAGCCAATACTATTTGGAATAGTATAACCAACAAGACTAAATGAGCGATCATGTCCTTTAAAATAGGATAAACCCACATCTGCCAATGTGAATGAACCGCGCAATCTTAAACCAACCTCTAATGGCTTTTCTATTGTTACATATGATTCTGGTTCATCCATAGGCGGTTGAATCGGGAAATCATCCTCCCCAAACGTAAGTCTATTCGGTGTATGTTCCGGGATAATGACAGTCTCAATTTGGTAATTCCCAAATATCAGGTTTACAGAAGCAGATCTAGAGCCAATTTTCCGGTCAGCGCCAGGCAAAAACATAAAATAATAATCATATGCATTCAAATTGTCCGTGGGGTTATTCCCATCCACCATTCCCCAAGCATGAATTTGTTTTCCAACTTTTACTTCTCCCCAATCAGGGAAATAAGCCACATAAACTTCTCTTAAATCCGTACTTAAATCTCCATCCCATCTATATTCTATGGCAGAATTTGTTACTAAATCAAATGCACCTAATGTATAGTTTGCATTGATAGTAGCTAGTCGAAATGGAAGATTTATTTCAGACTGATCTGATGTTCGAATCATTTTTAATGGATGTACATTTCCTGAATAGGTAATTTGTGAAAATAGGTTGGAACTCACAATCACAAAAAAGAATATATAGGGTTGAAGATTGATAGTTTTTTTATTGAAGATTTGTGTCATTTGATTTCTTTATTATGTGATGGTTAATATAAAATCCATATATCAAAATATTTAATATCTAATCTGAAATATGAGTTTACTCTCAGTTATAGAACCTGCAATTCCAAGAACAACATGATCATTCTCATCTCTAAGATTTGATAGTGATTCATCTCTTAATGGTAGCTCAGATATAAGATAATTGCCATAATAATCATCAAATACAATTACAGTTAATTGATATAATCCTTGAGATAAAAAGAATAGGTTCATATTGTAAATCGATTCACCATTCGTAGCTATTTCCTCAGAAGAAAGGAACCCACTAAATTCATAAACAAGTGAATCAGGAGAAATTATTTTTTCTACTCTAGCTGATGAAATATAACTTTCACTCGTAGTGTGCCATGAAATACCATCAATCGAATATTGATTGATAAGGAGAGTATCATTTATCATTTCAGAAAATTGAGCATTAAATTGATTGGCCTTTTGAACAGGAGTTGTAGAGCCGTGTATTGTACTTCCATCTTCTGTTGTTAATTTAAATTGATACTTACTTCCAATATCAACATTCAAATCTTTATATTGATTTTTTGGCTTATATCCACCAAATGTATAATGATACAAATATGAAACATCGCTCATGGGACCTTTTCTTCCACCAAAACTTTCATCGAATTCCCCCGCTACTGTCAACCATTCAAATTCAGCAACAATATTTGACTCACCATCCATAAGGATGATAGATAGAGTTGAATCATGGATTTGGGGCAATATTTCACTATAATCATCAACACGTGGTTCACCTAAATCTGGAATCCCATTTCCTCTTCCTATAAATGTATTCATAGGACCGGGGACAGCAACACCAATGTCGTCATTTAATGGTTCTCCTTCATCCCATTGCCCATTGTCATTTTCATCCGTATACGACTCCCAATCTCCATTGTCATCTTTACCATTAAATAAGGATGTATCCGTTACAAGAATGGTCCTATCAACTCGGATTATTGATTCTGAAAATTCGCTCGTGTTCAGAATTGCTTCTATTCTTAATTCTGGCTTATAACTTTCAAAATCAGCTGAAAAATCAGAAATATTTAATTCTTTTGTGCAACTTGAAAATAAGATAATGAAAAATGGGATTATTAATTTAATCATAGTTTTACCTTTACAAATCGAATTCAAAACCAATGGTTGGAAGAATTGGGAACATACCTACGGCCGTCACTTTATCGTTTTCAAGATCCCAGTTATATAAAAAAGTATTAAAGTGATTTGTTATATTAATTACTTGAAATTTAAATTTTCCGTCTAGTCCAAATGGGTGAATATTTTTAATCCAACTTACATCAATTCGAAAATAGCTAGGGTATCTTGCGGAATTTTTTAACCCCTTTAATTCGACTAAATTCGAATACGGATTATCAGTTGAAATCATGATATCACCTGGAGAATTTTCTGTATAAGTATAGCCTACTGTCGGTGTAAAAGGTTTTCCGCTGCTGTTACTTAAAGTAAATCCAAATGAATTCTTTTCCCCTAAGGCATAATTGAGAACAATATTTATTCCATGCGGCTGATCGTATTTTGGAGAATATATTTCCCCACTCGATTCTTTAATAATTCCATCATCATTAAAATCATACCGTTGCTCCATATTAAGGTAGGAGTACCCCAGCCACCCCGTTAATAATCCACTACTTTTCTTCAATAAAATTTCAAAACCATACGCTGTCCCTTCCCCTTCGATATAATCATCATTGTCTTTAGATGGATTGTTATTTGGGTTCAATGTTAGCGTATTATCATATGGTTTATAAAATCCTTCCAAACTCACAAACCAGTTTCTCCCAACCCACTTCTCAAAGCCAAGGATATATTGTTGAAGAGATTTAGCGGAATAATTTTCAAGAATTGGCTGCCAAAAATCAACAATATTTAAAATTTCATCTTCATCATTTACAGTGAATAGAAATTGTTTATAGGATCCGTATGCCCCTTTTAATGCCAAATCTTCATTGATTAAATACTTAAAACCAACCCGCGGTTCATAATACATTTCATCATGAAGAGAATATTTTGATATTCGAAAACCGGGTTGAATCATTAACCGAGATGTAGGTTGCCACTTATCTTGTATAAAAGCACTAAATATGTTTGGTGACTGCTCTTGATGCAAAAGAACTAAATCATTGATTTGTTGTTTAAATTCCATTTTGAGATTCTTCAATTCAATACCCGCACTAACTGTATGTTTTGAAGATACAAACCAATCTAATTTTTCTTTAAGTGTCCAATCGTTAATTTCGTTAAATACAATATTATTAACTTGAAATGATTCATCTAATGAATCCTGAACTGTAGCCATAATATCTAAATCAAATTCATAATTTGTATTTGATATAGAAAAAGTAGATAAAAATTTAGAATTAGGAACATAACGCCATTGTAAACTATTTGTCATATTCCCCCAATCCCAATTGAAATCAATTTCGGTTGATTCGCCAATTTGAAATCCAATAGCATCTCTCCCATAAAAAGATGAAAATGTTAGACGATTTTTGGGTGATAAATCATATATTAGTTTTCCTTGAGAGTCCCAGAAAAAATATTTCCAATTCATCGCTTCATCTTTTACCGAATAATACAATTTGGCTATTTGGTCTAAGTATGTTCTTCTAATAGACCACATCCAAGACCCATTTTTTATGGGTCCTTCAGCAAGAATTTTTGAACTTAAAATACTCACATCTCCTTGAACATTGCTAACGTCCCAATATTCCCCAATCCCTTTTTTATTAAAAAAAAGTCCTTTTTTTGAATTTCCTTCTTTTGATGTAATATTTAAAACGGATGAAATACGGTTTCCATATTGTGCGGGGAATCCACCAATAAGAAACTCTGCATCAGAAATAGCTTCTGCATTAAAAGTTGAAAAAACACCACCCAAATGATATGGATTATAAACTTCAATGCCATCCAAATAAATTAAGTTTTCATCTGGACTACCGCCACGCACGACTAATGAAGATGAAAAATCGCTCGAAGAACTTACTCCCGGCAAAAGTTGAAGCGTTCTAAACACATCCGTTTCAGCAAAAGCTGGAGCAGATTTAATATCTCTGATGGAAAGATTAATCCGACTAACTTCTACTTTATTTTCAAAACGTTGTCTTTCTGCTGATACTAGAACTTCATCACCTTGAAGGACATTCGTGTTTAGTTCAAAGTCAAATCGAATGTCGTCATTAGATTTTAAAGTGATTGTATTCTCAATGGATTCATATCCCATCATCATGACTTTTAATATATAGGATTTAGGCGGGATATTCGTCAAAACATAATATCCTTTATTATCCGATGCTGTTCCTATTGGTGAATCAAGCAATACAATATTTGCATACATAATCGGTTCACCCGTATCCATATCTGTGAGAAACCCACTGATTCGACTCGATTCATTTTGGCCCATCGAGAAAGATATCAAAAGCACAATTAAAGT
Organism: Fidelibacterota bacterium; assembly: GCA_016784605.1. GTDB lineage: Bacteria > Fidelibacterota > Marinisomatia > Marinisomatales > UBA1611 > JABHGY01. Next base: position 49,123 of record JADHUI010000015.1, read on the forward strand.
TTTTATTGATATTCTAAAACTCATTATTTACCAATACCCACCATCTTAATTCCGCGGTAACCGCTTTAAATTTTTCTCATGAAATAAATTTGCTTTAATTCCTGTATCCAATTTCAAATCATCAAAAGTAATATTTGTTGTATGATTGTTTTGTACATCTTTTACAAAAATGCCAGCCATAACTCTGTATTTACCAACAAGTTCATTTTTGAAAGATTTTATTTTTTTCAAGTTTCCCAATCTATCATATGATTCTTCTTTTACAGCCATTATCAAATTTTTATCAATCCATGTTTTATGTTTTGAATAAGATGATCTTAAATCTCGATTTGGCACGGCTTCTATAACATAACAATCAACACCATCTACCAATTCATCATCCAATCGTGTAAATGTATTTTCATTGATTTCTCTGCTTGACATATCTTCATAACTCAAATCGGACCCCATAAAGGAATCGCCTTTTTTCTTTGATGAAATACGACGAATCTTTTTAAATGCTGGAAGCCACATACGCATTTCATCATCTTTATCGTCATGTTCAATTTTTAAGAAGGCAACACCTTTATCATCCTTTGGAGATAGAAACCACATAATTTGCTTTTTATTGTTATTAATACTTTTTGAAAATATCTTGGCTGTCCTCGTTTTCCCTTTTTTATTCGTTAACACCATTGTAGTAGAAGATGTCATATCTTTCGGTGTCGCTCGATCATCTACCATTTGCGCAATTTCAACTCCCGATTGACTCATTCCAAATGTCAAAAAACTGATGAATAAAATGATTTTTTTCATATAATCCTCCTATTGTTCTATAATTTTTTTCTTTAATAATTCAGTCATTGCGGCTAAAACGGTTAATGTACCCAAGGATGTCGAAACCATAGCAAATACCATTAAACCACCAATATATTGAATAGGAACAAAAGCAGAAAATAGTAATGCCCCAAATCCCATATTTGATGCAGCATCTAATACAATGGGGTAACCAACATCGTCAATGACTTTCCGACTCAAATTATCATATTTACTTCTATCGCGTGAATACCGTCTGAATTGAGCAATATAATGAATGGCAAAATCTACACCCACACCAATAATAATGGATGCAAGAATGGCCGTAATGTGGCTTAGCTTTACATCAAAAATACCCATAAAGCCGAAATTTAAAATCACTGCGGCTGTTAACGGTACAACAGCTAAAAATCCCCAATGTAGTTTCCTGAAAAATAAACTTGCTATTCCTCCAATAACAAAGATAGAAACAATAATGCTTATTAAAGACGATTTTACAATGAGAAAAACTAAATCCCTAAAAACAACCGCCATTCCGGTAACCATCGCTGATAAACCTTCAGGAAATGATTCAATTACGTATGATTCAATCCCTTTTACAAATGTTAATATTTCATTTGTGTGTAATGTTTTGCTCATTGCTGTTACCAAGCCAACTTCATAATCATAATCAACTAATGATTCAAACGCATCTGGGTCTCCTGAAAATGAATACATCGTAAATAGGTTATTTACTTTTCCTCGTGTATCTGGGATTGTTTCGTATTTTGGGTCATCATCCATAATTGTTTTATGCATTTGCTGAACCATATTTGCGATAGAAAAACTCATACCAACTTTTGGTTCTTCTTCCATATAATTTTGAAGTTCAATCAAAGATTGTAAATTTTCTGGATCTTTAATATCCCCTTCAACTCGAACACGGACATCCATGGTTCCGGACATTTCTTCTTCCATGAAATCCATGCCATCTCTGAGTTCTGTTCCCTTTTTGAAAAAGGAACTAAAGTTTACATCTACTTCAACCATGGTAACCCCAAAGCCACCAATAGAAACAAGAAATAGTCCTGCCGTTAAAATATATTTCGGATGTTTGGCCACTTGTTTTGCAAGAATATCAATTCCCTTTTCAAAGATGCTCGCATGTGTTACAGCTTTTGAATCCATTTTCCACTTTTTAAGAGAAATCAGTGCAGGCAACATGGTGGATGATAATATCCAAGCCCATAAAATACCTGCTGATATAGAAATGCCATATCCAATCATTTGCTCAATGGGAGCAAATACCATAGCCAAAAATGCAGCAGAAGTTGTAATACTTGTTAAGAATATTGGAATCAATAATGAATCCATCGCTACGCGAACAGCTTCTTGCGTATTCCTTCTTTTCCGTAATTCTTTAAAAAATTTGGCAATCATATGAACGCCATCAGAGTTGGCAATTGTTAGTAGAATTATCGGCATTGATGTATTCATCATAGTGAATAAAAATTTCTCAGACCCGGTTAATCGATAAACCCATCCCATAAATCCGAGCATAAAAACGAGAGACAATACAATAGTCATCAGCACCATTCCAACACCCGCTACACTTCTCAAATTCACGAGTAGAATCAATACCATAATCAACATTCCTGCTCGCATTAACATTGCTACATCATCTCGAATTAACCCCGGAACCATACCAGTGATATAAGCCGCACCGCCATATTGTGTTTCATAATCTGATAATAATTCATTTCCTAAATTTTTAACATTATGACTTAATACATCAAACGGAGCCTTTTTTACAGGTTGGATAACCACATTTAAATAATCTTCATTTCGGCTCAGAAGTTGCTTTTTAATATTTTCATTATTATCAAGGTAGTTTTGAATATCTTCTACTTCTTCTGGATACAAGTCACGCGTGTATTGTAGATCACTTACTTCCATAAATCCATCTTCACTATCTAATCGTTCCGTTGTTGTAATGGATGTCACTTTTTCTACTTCTGGCATATCTTCTAATGCGCGAGTAAAGTCCCACAAGGAAGATAACATTTTGGGATTAATCCCCTTTTCATCTCTAATGCCAAATGTGACATATACCATATCCGTGTTTCCAAACTCTTCCATGACGTTATCCCATGCAACTCTAGATGGCATATTTTTGGGTAACATTTTCATCATATCATCATCAATGACAAAGTATTGTGCGCCTGAAGCCATCATGATTGTTAGAAACAAACTAACAACAATGGTCCTTTTAGGATGTTTTAATGTTTTTTCTATAACCCATTCTCTGATTGGATGTCCCATTTATTTTTCTTCCTTATTAAAAAGTTCAATAACATATTTATTACCAGATGGAGTAAAAAGGCCACCTGAAATCATTTTTAAAAAATTATGAATAGCATCTGATGGTGCTAAATTATTTTTGAGAAAAAATTCTGGTTGAAATGTAGAATTAATAATATTCATGTATAATGTGGCTATAACATTTATATCAACATCTTTTCTCACGTATCCTTGTTTTTGGGCATTGAATAGTATATTATAAAAATCATCTCTACGCGCTAGACGAAATGATTCCATTTTTTGCCAAACACGTGGGAATCGGCACTTTAAGTCAGCCAATTTTTCTATAGATATATTGGAAATGTGTCCCATTATAAATTGCATCACTTTTACAAATTGGATGGCAGGATTCGGTTCCGTTTCAATAAGTCGTTTGAATCTCTTTTCAATCAATCCAAGAAAAAAACCTACACTTTTATCGACCAAATCTTCTTTCGTAGGAAAAAATTTATATATTGTTTTTTTACTCATTCCCAAATTTTGAGATAGAGAGTCCACCGTAAATGAACGGACACCGTCTCGCGTCAAAGCTTCAAAACTTTGTTCGAGAATATATTCTTCTTGCTGTGATTGGGAGTTAGTCAATGGAAACGTTTTTCGTATATATCGTTTCCGATATTACCGATTTATAAATAATTGTCAAATATAATAATTCTTATTTTATACGAATCAGGAACTTTTGGGTAAAAATATCTTCTTGAATTCCCGCATCCATGACCGCTTTATTAATCACCATTGTTGATTGATTTCCATTAGCCGATTTCATCACCATAGTTTCCGGAATATAATATCCACCTAGGACCTTATGATTGGGGATTGTAAGTGTTTTACTAGGGTGTGTTTCCTTTTCATAATATTCTATTTTTTTTATTTGCCAAGTCGTCATATCAATCCAATATTTACGCCATTTATATGCGCTGGGTGAATTTGGAATTGCTTCAATTACATAACAAGGAATACCAAATACTGTTTCAATACCCAAAGATTTATATTCTTCATTTTTAGACTGATTGGACTCCAAATCTTCATAAGTAAAATTAGTCCCCATAAATGATTTGGTCCGATCTTTTGAATTAATTTTTTTGGCTGTTTTGAGTTTTGGTAGAAAAAACCATTGTTCTTGTTTGCCATTTCTATAAGTCCAATTCAATAATCCGGTTCCTTTAACAAGGGCTGGCTTTATAAATCGAACAAGTGTTTTTCTGCTATATTTACCCGCTGTATAATTTTTTTGATACCGTGTAAACTCTCGAACTTTTTTCTTTTCACGACCTCTCTTAATTTTAATTATAGTTAATTCAAAATGGGTAATGGAGGATGCTGGGATAGGATTATTTTTAACCTTATTCATTATATCTAAACCAGTCATTTCGCCCAAAATGAAGTGAGGTAAAAATAAAAGTGATATAAAAACAAAAAGTTTATTCATCATCTTCTCCGCTCATAAAGAATAAACTCAAAGGTGTAAAAAATATACTTATTATCACTGCATGTAAATAGTCTTGCCCTTTACGAATTTCAGAAATACCCGCTGCTTGAAAACATATAAACAAATATATGGGAATGATCATTCCCCAATTTGATTTTAATGTTTCTACCCATGTTTGGCTCGATGAACTGGATTGCAACATCCATGCAGAAAAAACGCCTCCAACAAAGGCACTATAAACCCACCAAGCAACAAGTGTCAATGAACCCATTATAAAAATAGAACTTATTATTTTATCTAATTTTTCACTCATTACTTGTATAAAAATTTAGGGTTAACAAGGCTGACCAAGGCAGGTAAAACAGCCAATGCGCCAAAGAGACAAAAAGTAATGGACGCCATGACCAAAATTCCAAAAATAATGACTGGAAGAAACTCCGAAAATAAAAGTGCTGTAAACCCAACAACAACAGAGGCTGCATTAAATAGAATCCCTTTCCCTGATATTCTAAATGTTGATCTAATTGCGTCATCTAATTGTTCACCCGAACGAATATGATCTCGAAGATGCCATAAAAAATGCACCGTATAATCGACCCCTACCCCCACTAAAATACTGGTTAATAATGATGTGGTCATATTTAATACAATGCCTAAGTGCCCCATAACTCCGAAAACTAATATCACAGAAGTTGCCATTGGAAGGACGGCTAATAATCCACCCACAATCGACCTAAATACAAATGACATTATCATAAATATAATAATGGCTGATACGAATAAACTCCATATTTGTCCTCTAACCACTAAACGTGTCAATACGCCTAAAAAAGCCGCCGGTCCAGTCAACTGCATGGGACTTTGATCATAAAAATTAGCCTGAATAAATTGTTCGGTATCCTCGACAATTTCAGCTATTCGGATTGTTTGAACTTGCCTTAATCTTACAAATATCTGAGTGTAGGATGGCTCTTCCCAATCATCTAAAATAAATTCAAATTCATCTGTATTTCCTGTCAAAGAAAATAAAAACATATATTGAGTGATCAATTCTCTATCATCTGGAATCGTATAATAGGCTGAATCTCCACCATTAAATCCAAAATGAAGATTTTTAATTACATCTGTAATTGAATGGGTTTTTGTAACTAAAGATGAACCATCAGAAATATGATTCGTCAATGTTTCAATATTTTTTAATGTTTCAGGATCATATATGTCCCCTTCAACCATTACGGTTAATTGCGTGGCACCACCAAAAGCATCCGAAATAGCTGAATTATGAACACGCAATCGTCCATTCTTGGGGAAATAATGGTCCGGATTTGTGTCTACTTTTATATCTTTTATTCCAGCGCCTAAAACGAGAGCTATTATACTTAATCCAATAAGTAATGAAACTCTAAATCTAACAAAGAAGTCCCCAAGGGCTACCAATGCATTATTGATGCGTTCATGATCAGACTTCTTGGATAAAAATGTGGGACGAGATAATAAGACTAAAACAGATGGAATAATGAAAACACTTAATAAAAATGCAACAAAGATACCAAATGAGATAAGTAATCCCATCTCCCGAACTCTAGGTAATACGTGTGTTGCAAGGCCTAAAAAACTTACAATAGTCGTCATGGCTGCAATAAAAATGGGCATCCCTAATTTCCGAATAGTTTTTCTTATAATGGCCCCACGTGATGCATCTTTGTCCATTCTTGAATATTCGAAGAAATGAGAAATAATATGGATTCCATAATCATTTGCAATAGCTATGAGCATCACTGGAATAAGGCCTCCAATAAATGGAACACTCATATCCAACCATCCCATAAGCCCAAAAGTCCAAATGACGGAAATACCTACCACAAAGAACGGTAAAAAAACGCCAGCCCAACTTCGAAAACTGAGAATAAGCAGAATCATCATAAGACCCAAAGCAAAAGGTGTAAATGTGCCAAGGTCTTTTCTCATACTATCAATAACATCCGCCCTCGTTATTGGGAATCCAGAATAATATATTTTTTCCGGACCTTCATACTGCTTTATTATGGAAACAATTCTGTCTCTAAAAACTGTTTCTTCAAAATCATATGCAGAGCCCATTTGGCATAGAAAGCTCATTTTTTTCAAATCACTTGAAATGAGACTTTCAATAATATCTGTTTGCTCTAACTCTTTAATAAATTTATGTCTTAAAGAATCATCATCAGGGAAAGATTCAATTGTTTTATTAATAACAAATTCTTCTAATTTAGGCTCGATAGCATAATGAGAATAAAGAGAATAAACTCGACTTATGAGATGTAAACTTTCTAATGAATCGTGAAAAGATTTATATTTTTCTAAGACGGATGGAGAAAATAAACTATCCGATTCTACGGCAATAATAATCATGCCTGTCCCAGCAAAAAGACTATCAGCCATATCCATGGTATTCGCCATAGGATGTTGACGAGGAATCATAGACTTCACACCCGGGTCTAATTCTAATCGTGGAATTCCCCATAAAAACAATAGGGTAATAAATACCGTTCCTGCAATTAATGACCGCGGGAAATGAGCATCAAAATTAAATAATTTTTTATATAATGATTTTAATGGCATAAAAAGTTGGCAAATTTAGCGAAATATGTCCACTTAATGGAATCGATTCAATAAACAAATCCTGTAGTAAATTATATGTAAATGAAACAGGAAATTACATTCCAGTCATCCGTAGTCATTTTGGCTAATGGGCTTTTCCCGACCCACTTGGTCCCATTAACACTTCTTAAAGATACAAAAATAATTTTATGTATTGATGGTGGGTATAATCAAGCTACCAAGTATGGCATTCAACCTGACTATATTTTTGGAGACATGGATTCAATCCAAATTCAAAAAGATGAATTCAAAGGTGAATGGATTGAATTACCTAATCAAAATAAAACAGATTTAGAGAAAACGTTAGATTGGTGTTTAGTGAATGAAATATCCGAAGTGGTTCTTCTTGGCGCTACAGGATTAAGGGATGATATGACTTTAGCGAATCATTATATTCTATTCGACTATTTTGACAAAATTAATTTAAAAATGGTTACGGACCATTTTACCATTACATGCCACCGTGGGCACAAATCGTTTAATTCATCTCCAGGAGAAACAGTATCGCTTTTTGCTCAAAGGTCAGGAACAGTTGTGTCTTCTACAGCACTTCATTACCCACTGGATCAATTTATATTAGATCCATCTGCTCGAGCCATTTCCAATCAATCTATCGGTACGACTTTTTCGATTGATTCATCTGATCCTATTCTTGTTTTCAAAAGTCATCCAATAGATTAATTAAATGCATTGGATTGATACTTTAGTCCTAGCCCTTTATGTTGGGTTTCTTATTACAATTGGAATGTTTCGATCCAAGCTATCTAACAATAATACTGAAGAATATATATTAGCCGGTCGATCATTGAGTTTATCAGCATTTACAGCCACATTGGTCACAACTTGGTATGGGGGTATTTTAGGTATTGGAGAAAATACATTTCTATATGGAATTCAAACATGGTTTATTTTTGGACTCCCCTATTATATTTTTGCTACTTTGTATGCATATTGGATTGCTCCAAAAATTCGTATGGCAAACCATTTTTCAATCCCAGATCATTTTAATGAAAGTTTTGGTAAGACAGCTGGATTATTAAGTGCATTTTATATATTTATATTATCCAGTCCTGCCCCGTATATATTAAGTATGGGAATCTTAATTCAATTCATGTTTCATATTCCCTTTTGGTTGGCAATGGTTTTAGCCAGTTCATTTAGTTTAGTTTATATTTGGAATGGCGGATTCAAAGCTGTAATTCGGACGGATATTTTTCAATTTATTCTTATGTTCTTAGGTTTTGGACTTCTTTTTATATTTTGCTGGATTGAAGCGGGTTCACCCATTTCATTATTATCATCTCTCCCAGAAAAACATGTTTCTCCATTAGGCGGGAATACGATTCAATATGTGATAGTGTGGTTTTTTATTGCATCCTGGACCTTCATTGATCCAGGATTTTATCAAAGATGTGCAGCTGCAAAAACGCCTAAAATCGCTCAAAAGGGAATATTGATATCTATTATTTTCTGGGGTGTTTTTGATGCATTAACTCTAATGACAGGGTTATACGCTGTTCAACTTATTTCTCCTGAAAATCCACTATTTTCATTCCCACTTCTTGGGAAGAATATATTACCTCCATTCGTATATGGTTTATTTTTAGCTGGAATTTTTTCAACAATAATGTCCACCATTGATTCTTTGGGGTTTGTGAATTCGATTACATTTGGACATGATATTATAGGTCGAATCAAGGGAAGGAAAATGTCAATCCAATCAGTAAAAATGGGGCTCATTGTTTCTACACTCTTGGCTTGGGGTTTGGCTCTTGTCGTTCCTTCTGTTGTTAAACTGTTTTATACCATTGGCTCAATCGTTATTCCTGGATTGATATTCCCTTTCCTATTAAATATATGGAGACCAAAATTGAGCTTCCCATCAACGCAAAGTACTTTATGGATATTGATTCCAGTTATTGTTTCTACGACTTGGATGGGATTAAGTCTAACTACAGGGCAATCTTTTTTGAATATTGAACCCTTTTATCCTGGAATGATATCATCATTTATAATGGGATATTTTATTATAAAATAAAAAAGGGCATTCAAAATGAATGCCCTTAATCGTGATGTAAATCGCTAGATTTATTGAGCGAGAGATTTGCCAATGGAGCCCAAATCAGCAAAAGCTTCATCAAGGCGTTCCACCATTCCTTCTTCACCTGCTCTCAGAAGTTTCCGTGGATCATATTGCTTTTTATACGGTGTTCCATCTTCTGGATCAATTTGATATTTAAATGCTTTTGCGTTCGCATCAAAATAATTACCTGCAGCTTTTGCAAAAGCAAATTGTGTATCTGTATCAATATTCATTTTAAAAACACCATAGGAAATCGCTTCAGTAATTTTGGCTTTTTCTGATCCTGATCCGCCATGAAATACTAAATCTAGCGGTTTAGGATCCGTATTACATGTTTTTTCAACTAATTCCTGAGAAGCATTCAAAATTTCGGGACGAAGTTTGACATTCCCTGGTTTATATACACCATGCACATTGCCAAAAGAAGCTGCTAAACTGAAATGTCCAATAGGAGACAATAATTCCCAAGCACGCAAACAATCTTCCGGTTGAGTGTATAATAATGGATTATCTGCGCCAATATCATCATCGGAACCAACACCATCTTCTTCTCCACCTGTTACGCCCAATTCAATTTCGAGGCTCATACCAATCGGAGCCATGCGCTCTAGAAGACGTTTACTTTCTGATAAATTAAAATCAATGTCTTCAGCCGACAAATCTAACATATGTGAACTGTATAGTGGTTTACCAAATTTTTTGTAATGTACTTCACTGTGATCAACCAAAGCTTCGACCCACGGAATTAAACCTTTATTGGCGTGATCCGTATGCAACACAACACAAATGCCATATTTTTCTGCTAATAAATGCACATGCTGCGCGGCAGATACAGAACCCAGCACTTTTGCTTCAAATGCATCTTTCAAACTATTCCCTGCATAAAATTGTCCCGCACTATTAGAAAATTGAACAATAACATCTGATTTATTTTTCGCAGCTGCTTCCATGACAGCATTAACAGAATTTGTTCCAACTGTATTAACAGCAGGGATAGCATATCCACCTTCTTTGGCGGCTTTTAATAATGTTTTGTAATCTTCGCCTGTGACTACACCCGGTTTTAATGAATAACTCATAGGATTCCTCTTTCTTATTTTTGACCGATTTCAGTCAATAATTGATGATACCAACTTACGTTATAATCAAAAGGTTTTCCCCCTTTGATTCTTTCAAATGCAATTAAGGAAAGTGTCTGGTCTGCATCATCATCTAAACCTGCGACACCACTCTGTCCTTTTAATGCTTTCTCTGCCCCAAAAAAGGCGGATTGTTTAATTAAATCCAAATCTTGTTGATTTGGTTTCGCTGATCGTGCAAAATATCCACTTTTTTGTACTAATACTTTTTCAGCATTTAATCCTTTAGCAAATTTATTCGCAAACCACTGCCCTGGATTTATTTCATCCAATCGCACATGCCCAAATGCATCTCGAGGAACTTCTTCCCCCTGTAATTCCATTTCTCTCACAATCGTTTCAAGTCCTGCACCTTCACTTAGGAAAATATTTATTCCATCTTTTTCATCCATGCGTTTTTTGAGACGTTTTACTTCAGACTGGAAATCAAAATCCATTTCAGGAATATAAACAGCATCAATATCCCACTTTTCTTGCGAAATTAACATTTCAGGGAAAAAGGATCGATCCTTCATGCGTTTACGATAATCATACGCCGTTTTAGCTGTTAACCAACCACAGTTGCGTCCCATGACTTCATGAATAATGAGTTGACGCGTACTTGTTGTATTTTCATTTACTATATTTTCAAAAAAGACAGCACCTTGTTCAGCAGCCGTCCAAGCTCCCAATGTTTGCGTTATTGGGAAAACATCGTTATCAACTGTTTTAGGTAATCCTACAACAGTTAAATCGTATCCATTATTTTTAAGATAAAAAGAAAGTTGTGCAGCCATCGTATTTGTATCATCACCACCAATGGTATGTAAAATATCAATTTGATCTTTTTTAAGTTGCTCAGCAGCAACTTTTAAAGGGTCTTCCCCGTCTTGAACATATCCCCGTTTTATACAATCTTCCACATTGGTCAATTTGACACGGCTATTCCCGATCATACTTCCGCCAAAATCATAAAAAATTGAATAATCTTTTTTTACAGATGCTGGAAAAGGAATAGATCTTCCAAGAAGTAATCCTTGATATCCATTTAAATACCCCATCAATTCTGCATCTGGAGCAATATCATTGTATTTCTCTATCAACGCACCGATAGATGATGACAAACATGGAGCAATTCCCCCAGCAGTTAAAAATGCTATTTTCATAAAAAATTAAATTCCTTCAATAATTTGGATATGAAAGTTAAATATGAATTCTTATGAGTAACTATACTATGTGTACCTATTTCTATTTAATTCTTTAATTGAAATAGGTTAAAATAAATATAGATAATTTGATGAACATATACTAAAATGGGCGTACTTTAAGGTCAAGTCCAAAATGTTCTGTAAAATTATTCAAAAGGTCACAGCTTCTCCGCCCGCGACTTTTATTTTTATAGCAGGCTGATTTATGATTTTGGTTTCTTTTTTCTTTTCAAGCAATGACATATCCAAGTATTGTCT
>JADHUI010000016.1 GCA_016784605.1 Fidelibacterota bacterium
TAAATGAAGTGATTAAACTCAATAAAGATTTTGCCGATGGATATGGTTTATTATCATCTATGTATGGCGAAAAAATGGGAATACAACCTTGGACGGGAATCATGTATGGGTCGAGATCAAGCACCCTTATTAGGAAAGCTATCCAACTTGAACCCAATAATCCGAGACTATATATGATTCAAGGTACATCTGCCATGTTTACTCCCGAAAAATGGGGTGGAAGTAAAGAAGAAGCAAAAGAATTGTATTTAAAAGCCGCTGAATTATTTAAAACAGATAATCCGCCGCCCCTTATGCCACATTATGGAAAAAGTGATATATATGCATGGTTGGGTCAATTAGAATTAAAAATGGGACATCCTGAAGAAGCAAAAAAATATTATCACAAAGCATTAGATGTGGATCCAAATAATAATTGGGTTAAAAAACAACTTTTACCAAGAATGAAATAAAATGAAAAAAATAGGCTTAATTCTATTCATATCCGGTTTATTTGGAGCAACGGGTTCAATGAATGGAATGGTTAGAGACGAAATTACACATCAGCCGTTAGTGGGGGTTAATGTCATAATTCGTGGAACAGATTTAGGCGCTGCCACAAATAATGAAGGCTTATTTTTAGTCGAAAATATTCCAGTGGGAAGTTATACAATATATGTATCCATGATTGGGTATAGATCGGTTAATCGAGCAAATGTTCATATTGTAACTAAAAGAAATACACATGTTAATTTTTCATTACAGTCCGAAGTATTAGAAGGAGAAAGTGTTGAAGTAACAGCGACCTATTTTGAAAAAGCCAAAGATGCCATCACTAGCAGTCGGTCGGTGGATATTGAAGAAATTAGGTCAGATCCAGTGGGCGCATACGATATTATGGCTATGATGCAAGCGTTACCTTCTGTGGTTTCTGGTTCTGATCAAACAAATGAAATCATTGTTCGAGGAGGATCGCATGGTGAAAATTTATTTGTAATGGATTTTTTAGAGATTCCCTATCCAAATCATTATCCAGAACAGGGAAAAGGGGGTGGCCCCATTACGATGGTGGATACTGAATTCATTGAAAGGATTGATTTTTTTGCAGGCGCATTTCCATCGCGATATGGGGAAAAGCTGTCTTCGGTGATGGATATATCACTTAGGGAAGGGTCACGTAAAAAGCATCATCAACAAATTGATATGAATATGGCTGGTTTTGGCCTCACAGCGGAGGGTCCGATTCATCATAAATCATCTTATATATATTCTCTTAAAAGATCCTTTTTAGACTTTGTTATTTCATCTTCGGGTATGCAAGCGATTCCAAAATATTGGACAAGCCAAGGAAAGGTTACGTATCATATTTCGTCAACTAAAAAATTATATTTTAATTTTATAGGAGGCATTGATGAAATAAATATTGAAGGAGAAGAAGGTGCACATTTAAGAGGCGCAGAAAATGTTGCTTATTCTTCGTGGCAATCAACCTTTGGGGTAACCTATAAAAATTTATTTTCAAAAAAAGGATATTTTATTACATCTCTAGGAAATTCATGGGTGAATTTGAATACGGATGTTTACAAATTGGATCAAAATTTGGAAAGAGACATATATTATCACCAATTAGATTTAGAGAAAGATTTATCCTTCCGAAGCGAGGTTGTTTATCATGTGAAAAAAGGGTTGGATTTAAATGGCGGCATAACCGCTAAAAAGGTCAATTTGGATTATGATAATTGGTATGAAGATCGTCCAAAAAACATTTATGGATATTCTCTAGATTCAACAGATGTTCCACAGATTATAGATGAAGACACCTATTATTCCACTTATTACAATAACCCAGCTACGGTTATAACTGAATTGACCCGTATTGGAATAACAGATTTGTACAAGACAGAATCTTTGCTGGACTATGAAAAGGTTGGTGGCTTTGTCCATATGAATTGGGTGCCCATTGAACAACTCGAAGCAGCCATTGGAGGTCGGGTTGATTATTTGAATTTTACAGGAGCAACTTCTTTTTCACCAAGAATTGGATTTAAATACCATTTAAACTCTTTATTTAAATTAAACTTTTCCGCGGGTCGATATTTTCAAAATCCATTCAATGTTCAGCTGAATTCAACCAGAGGAACTCCGGATAATCTAAGGAATTATTTTGCGGACCAAGCTGTGGGTGGGTTAGAATATTTCCCAAAATCTGATACACGAATTACATTAGAATATTACGAGAAAAAATATGATGATATGGTTACATTTGAAATGCTCGAAGGTTCCGATGGAAAAGATAGTCTAAACTGGGCAAAATTAGTTAATGGTGGAAAAGGGCAATCTAATGGTATTGAAGTCTTTATTCAGAAAAAATACTCTCATGATTGGTATGGGTCTTTTTCCTGGTCTCATTCTTTTTCTGAAGGAGTAGATCCCAGAACGAATAAAGATTATCCTTGGGATTATGATTATAGAAATGTGGTAAATGTTGTTGGTGGATATAAAATTAGATATTCACAATATTCATGGTATGGGTCTTATAAGAAGTCATGGATTGCAAAAGCATTTTCTTGGCTTCCTTTCATGCCGAGTGATGAATTTGAAATTAGTGTAAAATATCGCTATATGGGTGGAAGACCTTATACGCCAAAGCGTTATGATCCTACCATTCGAGAATGGTATTCCAATTCAACAGATGAATGGAATACGGAACGATATGAGAATTACAGTCGGTTTGATTTAATGATTCAACAGAGATTTAATTTTGAAAAAGTAAATCTTGTGGCATTTTGGAATATTATGAACGTCGCAAATCGAAAAAACCAACATGAATATGTCTATCTAGAAGATGGATCAAAAGAAATGAATTGGCAATATACTACAATGCCTGTAGGCGGATTTATACTTGAATTTTAGTTGTTAAAAGTAGAGACATAAAATAATTTTATTTTATATCTCTACCCATTATTACAAAACTCTACTTAACTAAACTCATTTTCTGAATTTGAGATTGACCTTCAATATTTAAAACAGCAAAATAAATACCTGATGGAAAGTGATGTGCATTCCAATTTATTGTATGTAAACCCGTGTTAAATATTCTATTATCAATGAGTGATTCAATGAGAACGCCATGAATATCAAATACCATTAATGAAACATTTGTTTGTGTTTCGATTGAAAATTGAATATGGGTCGAAGGATTAAATGGATTTGGGTAATTTGCCATTAAAGTAAATGTTGTTGGTGAAGCATCCTGATTCACACTTTCAATATTGTATTGGTAAAATGCGAAAGAACCGGGTAAAGCTCCTACTGTATATTCTGAAATAATTATTCCATCTGCATCGGTAACATATACATGATCGGGTGCCGTATAATCTGTTGACCCAAAATAGATTTTATCATCTTGTGTGCTTACAGAATAAAGTCCGGGGAAATCACCTATTTTTGAATCAATATTTATGGATAAATCATCATTCAGTGGTGCAATACCATTCGTGTAAATACGATAAATATCATCATTCACTTGAACTAAATCAGATCCATAATCGAATGTCATTCCTGCATCGTATGTTAAAACATTTCCCGTGGATAAATCAATTTTGCTGTTTCCAGCAAACGTATTCCAATTGGCATCATAATAGGTGCTCGCCACAAAAAGGAAATCATCTTTTAAGAGAAGGGCTGCAGGTCCGGGAATGACGGTAAATGAATCAACGACTGTTTTTGTAGTTACATCTACACGAATAACACGATCAGATGAACTCCAATCACTATTCATGGCAATGGATGTATAAATGTTCCCATCATGCATCACCATCATTTCTGGCATACCGCCAACAGAAATTGTATCGGTGATAGTATCAGTCAATAAATCGATAACAATGATCCCACTCAAATTCCAGCAAGACACATAAGCTGTTGATCCGCTTTCATTTGCAACCATATATCTTGGGGCCGCAGAAGGTAAAGGAATAGACCCTGAAAATGTCTGATTAGAACCCATTAAATTTAAAATTTCGATGGAGTGAGAATTATTCATTATCATGTAAAGTTTTTCATGATTAACAATAGTCATTGATTGCCCCACATCTCCCAAAGGGTTTGAATTCTCATCCCAATAAATAGGTCCTTCAGATTGCGAGCTTGATTCATTCATTGACCACAAACTTGCATTGGGAGTACCAAAATTTCCTTCACATAATGTGAAAATACGCGTTGTGGCAAAGAGCATTGATGAAGAAATAAAGAGTATTAGTGACATTTTTTTCATGATTGATTTCCTTTCTTTTTTTGTTTGAGTGTAAGTGTGAATCGGAAAGATCTCCCAGCTTCAGGATATCCTTTCGATGATTCATATTGAATATTTGTTACATTATCTACGAATAATGTGGTTATGTATTGAAACCATTGAGTATGAAATGATTTTCCAATGGATCCCGATAAAATTTGATGAGATGGAATAATAATATCTTCTGGCCAGCTATAAGTAGAAACCATAGAACTTGCTCCATGGATTTGTCCATGGAAATGCCATTCCTTAGGCGTCCATTCAGTCGTGAAAGTCCAAAGCTGAGATGGAGCATATCGTAATGGTTTATCATTTTCTTCATTATTGGAATGAATAGAACTGTATGAAAAATGCGTTTTAATTGTTTTATATGCCCAATTCCATTTAGTCGTCCAACCGCTACGATTGGCGTGAGAAATATTTTTTGGCTGCCAATAGGTTAACAGTGGAACCCATTGAATAAGATTATTTGTTTCAGATTTAAAATAATGAAATTGCAATTGACCTAATTTCGATTGAGAGAAATGTAAATCTATAGATTGTTGATTCCCATTTTCGGGCTGTAAATCATGATTCCCACCAGGTTCCCAGTATAAATCATTAAAGGTTGGGAAGCGGAAATGAGTCGAACTAAGAATGCGGATAGATTTAAATAGACTCCTTTTTCGAGAATAATGAACAGAAAATCTTTGTGTGGATTCATTATAAAGATTTTCGGAATAATCATGTCGAATGGACGGCTTTATTTGTAACGATTGAGCCAAGTTCCAATCTAATCCAATTTTCCCAACGAAACTTTTTCTGCTGTGTGAATAAACCGAAGATAATAATGATTGAGAATTAAATTCACCAGCCAACAGAGATGTTACTTGTTGTGTCAAATGAACCTTTTGATTGATTGATAATAAATTGGATGACACTTTATGATTAGTCTGAATATTGTAAGTTGGATCTGAATAAGTTTCATTAGAATGGCGTATCATAGCTCGAATTTTTCCATCGCCAAAGGGATTCATCCAGCCCATTGTTATTCCAAGCAATTTTAATTCGTCTTGATGAGCGGCTAGAGATGGAGACCAAACTAATCCAGGTACACCCCGGTCCTGAGAAGAAAAAAGCCCAATAGTCTGTAGATACATATGTTTGTTAATCATTCCTTTGCTTTGGAATGCCCCAAACGATTGGTTGAAATGATTATTTGTTCTTAAAAAAGATTCATCTTTCCACTGAACTGGGAAATTTCCTAATTCATGACGATTACCAAATAAAAATGATGCTTGATGTTTTACGCCGGAAAAAGAAAGTGTAGTATGAAAGGATGAATGTCCAAAAGAACCAGATGAAACAACGAATGAATTATTATGACTCCAAGGGGACAAAGAAAGTGTTCCATTTTGACTTCCAGATCCTTCTAAGTTTTCTCCCGATGATATTAATGTTGCTGATTCAATGAAAGGGTATGGAAGTTGGGATAAATCAGCCATTCCAGTTTGAATGTTTGTTAAATCAAATTCTCCAACTTTAACTCGGGTTTGAGATGTGGGACCTCCATTGATACTGATGGAACTTATACTGCCAGGACCACCGAATGTTCTGATGGATAGTCCGGGAAGTGTTTCTAGTATTTTCCCATGATTAACTACGCCGGATAGAGGGACAGACTTTACGGATTGATGGTTGAATGAAACTATTTTTGATTGAACGTTTCCTCCTATTGAAAAAATAGTTTTCATTTGGACGGGGTTTGGAATTAAAACTATTTGATTATTATTCAGTGGCCACTGCCGTAATTCTGTATGATAACCGAACCGATAGAATTGTATGGAATCCCCTGGCGAAATTGAAAAATGTATATTTACATACCCATTTTCATTCGATTGAAACCATTGGTAAGAGTTATTATGAGTAATAAATGTATAGGGAAGCGGTTTCCCTGATTCTGTAGTAACACGGATTTGTTGTCCAAATAGTCCGCATAAAACGATTAGGCAAACTTTTATGAAATATTTAACGTACAAAAAATCCCTCAATATGAGAGGGATCATTTAAGTTTATGGTGGCTAAGCCGATATGATTATCCATAACTTTTCTCCCGAAAGCAGATTTTAAATGACATCTTTTTACCCAGGTTTCCTGACTTATGCTTTAAAACTTTTTCCCTTCTCAGTAAGGTTTTTACTAATGGATTGAAAAAGCCACTTGGCAATTACAGTAGCGGGGACTGTGTTCGACTTTCACGAACTTCCCTATTGCAAAAACATGTGAAATAACGATCGAGTTTAGTTCAAAATAATAAATGATTCCTATAGAGAATTCATGGTATCTACGATAGACTTAAAATAAATTCACGCCAATTTTATGGTTAATAAATATTTCAATCCTAATACAGCAGTGGTACCTGTGTATAACAAGCCAGAATTTTCTAGTGGAAAAATCACGGAAATAATTCTTGGAGAATCCTGTGAAATTATTGGAACCGAAAAAAATTGGTTTCAAGTGGTGCAAGATGATGGTTATAAAGGTTGGGTTAATTCTTTTTTTGGTTATGTTTCTGATAAATTTATTTCAACATCGCATTTGTATATTGGTCAAACAATTAGTTTCGATTGGGATGGCCAAAAACAATTTATTCCATTTGGTGCACGAATAGATCAAAATAATCCTATATTTAACGATCATTCTTGGGGCAACTCTATTGTTCCTTTGAAGCAAAATCATGTAATCGAAAACGTGATTCCATTAGCAAAGACATTGTTGGGCGTTCCATATCGTTGGGGAGGTAAAACATCTTTTGGCTTTGATTGTTCTGGCTTAATTCAAACTGTGTGTCGGGCGTGTGGGATTCAATTGCCTAGAGACGCATGGCAGCAACAAGAAGCATTATCTGAGTATCAAATTGAAGCATCAGATGCTTTGCCCGGTGATATTCATTTTTTTGGAGAAAAGGATAAAGTAACCCATGTTGGTTTTTCATTAAATGGAAAAAAAATACTTCATGCTCAAGGCTGGGTTAAAGAAGAATCCTTCAATGATAATGAGTCCAATTACAATCAATCATTAGTGGATAAATATCTTTCATCCTATTCGATTAGACGTAATTTTCGACCATGATTTCACCAAATCCAAAAGCAGTAAATGGGAGTATTCTCAATCGGGCTGTACTCGTATTAAATGCGAATTATATTCCCTTAGCAATTTGTACAGCTAAACGTGCTATTTGTTTGTCTGTTTTAAATAAAGTTGATGTATTAGTGAACTATGATTCTAAAGTTCATTCTCCATCTATTTCTTTACCTTTACCTAGTGTTGTCAAGGTGAAAGAGTTTATTCACTATAATAGTCTAAATGTTGAAATCAGCCGAAAAAATATATTACTCCGGGATAATCATATTTGTCAATATTGTGGAACAAAAAAAGGTCCCATTACGGTGGATCATATTATGCCAAAAGTGAGAGGTGGAAAAGATACTTGGGATAATCTAATTACAGCTTGTCGTCCCTGCAATCAAAAGAAGGGAGACCGTTCACCGGATGAAATTGGTATGCATCTATTAAAGCAACCCAAAAAACCATCTCGAATTCATTACTATCAGCAGTATGTGAATACACTCCAATCTGATTGGAAACCTTATTTATTTATGGAATCGTTTAATTAATGAAAAAACAAAGAGTATTAAGTGGCATTCAGCCATCTGGACAACTACATCTAGGGAATTATTTTGGCATGATGTCCCGCATGATCCAATATCAGGAAAAGAATGACCTATTCTGTTTTATTGCGAATTACCATGCGTTAACAACGACACCCGATAAAGATTTTCTATCATTGAACACATTTGAAGCCGCCTGTGATTTTTTAGCATTAGGACTTGATCCAGAAAAATCAACTTTTTGGGTTCAATCAGATGTACCTGAAGTAACAGAATTAACCTGGCTTTTGTCTAATGTTGCACCCATGGGATTAATGGATCGCGCCACATCTTACAAAGATAAAATTGCGCGTGGAATTTCGGCTAACTTGGGTTTATTCTCTTATCCTGTATTAATGGCAGCAGATATATTATTATTTAATAGTGATATTGTCCCTGTCGGCAAAGATCAAAAACAGCATTTAGAAATGACTCGAGATATTGCTGTTCGGATTAATAATCAATTTGGAAATGTTTTAGTTGTTCCGGAACCTGATATTGAAAAAACAACTCAATTAGTTCCCGGAATTGATGGCCAAAAAATGAGTAAATCGTATGGAAACACTATTCCTATTTTTGATACTGAAAAGAAAATCAGAAAAACAATCATGCGGATTAAAACGGATACAACTCCCATAGAAGAACCAAAAGATAAAGATACACCCTTATTTCAACTCTATTCATTATTTTTAGATGATGATGGAATGAAAGATTTAGCCTACCGATACGATAACCCCGGTTTAAGGTATGGGGATGTAAAACTAGAATTATTCAATAAAGTTATGGAGCACTTTTCTCCATTTCGAGATAAAAGAGATTATCTTATTTCGCATAAAGATCATGTGATTGATATGTTAAAAATGGGTGCTGATAAAGCTAAAATTGTGGCTGAAGAAACAATGTCAACTCTTAGAGAAGCTGTAGGGCTTGGGTATGATTTATAACACATATCAAGTTCATTTAGACAATTTTCAAGGCCCAATGGATCTTTTGCTTTATTTTATCCGTCGAGACGAATTGGATATTTATGATATTCCCATTGGATCCATTACAAAAGAGTTCATCGAAACAATTGAAATGTGGAAAAGATTAAATATGAGTATTGCTGGCGATTTTATTGTTATGGCTTCAACGCTCATGCGTGTTAAAGCAAAAATGTTAATTCCTAGGCAGGAAATAGATGAAGATGGTGAAATTATTGACCCACGACGAGAATTAATTGAACAATTGATTGAATATAAACGATTTAAAGATGTTTCTGATTCGCTCGAATTATTAGCCGAAAATCGATCCCAACACTTTTCCAAAGGATTTGAAATGTCCGTTCCATCTGAAGATGATTCATTTGATTTAGGATCCATGCTAAAAGATGTAACGCTATATGATTTAGCCATCGTTTTTAAGCAGGCAATGGAAAATCGTCCTGTTATGTCTGTTTTTGAAATGGAACGCGAGCCAGTAAAATTAGAAGCTCAAAAAGAAATGATTATTAGGCATTTTGACGGTGATGGGAAATTAAAATTTTCTACTTTAATAAAACGGTTTTCTACACGAATGGAAATTGTAGTTACTTTTTTAGCCATTTTAGATTTAGTAAGGCTGGGTGATATTACTGTAAGCCAAAATGAAACTTTTGGTGATTTAGAGTTAATTCATATTGGAGCCATGGCCTGATGCAATTGAAAGAACAGATACAAATTATTGAAGCTCTGCTTTTCGCAAGTCCTGAACCTTTATCTCAAAAACGGGTCAATCTTGTTTTTGATACGGATGCTCCAAACCTAAACCAAATTGTCGAAGAGTTAAATAAAGTATATGCCGAAAGTGAAAGAGCATTTCAAATTGAATCTGTGGCTGGAGGTTATCAACTTATTTCCAAAAAAGAATATGAAGTGTGGATTCGTCGACTTATTGCAAAATCAGGAAAATTGATTTTATCACCAGCAGCCCTCGATACTTTAGCTATTATTGCTTATAAACAGCCCGTAGGACGATATGAAATTGAAGCAGTTCGCGGTGTAGATTCATCGGGTGTGATAAAAACATTGTTGAATCGAAATTTAGTGAGAATTAAAGGACGTGACTCGGGTCCAGGTCGCCCATTACTTTACCAAACAACGGATAAGTTTTTAGAACATTTTGGGCTAAACCGACTTTCTGATTTACCAAAATTAAAGGAAATATCTGAGCTTGTTGAAGCGGACCCAACACTTGGCGAACAAATGGCTGTATTTGAAGAACTTGAACAGCCATCTGAACCAGCTCAGTCCTAATATTATGAGGTTAAACAAATACCTAGCTCAATGTGGTGTCGCATCTAGACGTGGAGCAGATGAACTAATTCAGCGTGGCACTACACAAGTGAATGGGAAAATGATCCTTGACCCTGCAATGTCCGTTTCTGATACGGATGTTATTAAATATGATGGGCAAGTCGTGAAACCGGTCAATCTCCGCGTTATTTATATTTTAAATAAACCCAAAAATGTCATTACAACGGTTAAGGATACACATAGTCGTCGAACCGTAATGGAATATGTTCCCTCTGGCGTTCGATTAGCTCCTGTTGGTCGCCTAGATAAAGATACAACAGGTTTGATTATGTTAACCAATGATGGGAAACTACTTCAATTTTTAACTCATCCAAAGAATCGAATTCCAAGAGAATATGTTGCTGAGATTGATGGCATTATTACACCCCCTCAAGTTGCGAAATTAAAAAAGGGATTATATATCGGAGACGGTGAATATGGTCGCGCTGAAATAGTAAGTCAAAGAAAAATTAAAGAGCGATCTACAGTTATCTTAAAACTTCATCAAGGGAAAAAAAGAGAAATTCGCAGAATGTGTTATCATTTAGGTATAAAGCTACATCAGTTGAAAAGAATAAAATTTGGTCCTATTACTATGAAAAACCTAAAAGTTGGGGAATTTCGCGGATTAACAGAACAGGAATTATCTGATTTAGATAAGCTGATGAAAAAAAGATAATATAAAATTGGAAATTGTATTTTATTCAAATCATTTGAGATATACACATCTAAGGGCTAATTTTGCCGGCTTATTGAGAGTTGAAAATAATGATTATAGCTATTGACGGTCCAGCGGCTTCCGGTAAAAGTACAACGGCAAAAGGCGTATCTCATATTCTGGGAATTCCTTATCTAGATACAGGAGCAATGTATCGGGCAATTACTCATATTGTATTAACAAAGAAATTCAATATTGATGATCCATTGGAGTTAAAAACATTACTGAATGGTATTCAAATTCGTTTTGAAATTATTAAGGATGAAAATTGCATCTTTATCAATAATAAAAATGTTTCATCATTAATTCGATCATCTGATGTGACTTCAAATGTGAGTGCTGTTAGTGCCATTCCTGAAATACGGGAATCAATGGTAGGATTGCAGAGAAAAATTGGCAGAGAAAATGGCTGTGTCATTGAAGGCAGGGATATTGGAACGGTTGTTTTTCCAAATGCAGACTTTAAGTTTTTTTTGGTTGCTGATGTTAAAGTTAGAGCTGAAAGAAGATTATTGGATTTGGAAAAAATAGGTGAAACCAAATCATTGAATGAGTTGATGAATGAAATTGAAAAAAGAGATTTGTTAGATTCATCGCGTGATCATTCTCCCTTAATTAAAGCGAAGGATGCTATCGAGATTAATACTGGATTATTAACAATTAATGAGCAAATAGAACAAATAGTAAAACACATAACTAACATACAAAACAATAAAGGAAACTAACAAGAATGTTTGAAGAACTAACACCAGAACTGGTAGTTGAAGAGGCCGAAACAACAGTGGAAACACCTGATGTTGAAGTCAGCGCTGAAATGACAGCGTCTACTACAGAACCTGTAATTGAAAAAGAGATAAAAAATTATCTATCACCCGACCTGTTTAATGAAGTAAAAATTGTAACGCTGGAAGAAATATCTCAACCTGAAGTTGAAGATAACGAACCAAATGCGAATGAAGCCCTTTACGAAGGTGCTCTTATTGACATAGTAGAAGATAAATTACTTATGGGTCGTGTTGTCGGTGCCAATGAAAAAGAAATCATGATTGATATTGGTTTCAAGTCAGAAGGTATTATTGACAGATCAGAATTTTCCGACGATGAACTTCCCGCCATAGGCGAAAAAGTTGAAGTGTATGTCGAACATATTGAAGATGCAGGTGGAAATACAATATTGTCAAAAGATAAAGCGGACTTTATGCGTCGCTGGAGAGATTTGAAGGAATCTTTTGATAATGAAGAAATCATTAAAGGAACTCTCATTCGCCGAATCAGAGGTGGAATGATTGTCGACTTAGGGAAAGTTCAAGCATTCCTTCCCGGCTCCCAAATTGATGTTAGACCTATCCAGGATTTCGATTCATATTTAAATAAAGAATTAGAATTGAAAATTGTCAAATTGAATGAAGCTCGTAAAAATGTAGTCGTCTCTCACAAGGCGATTTTAGAAGCAAGTTTAGCAGAACAACGAGATGCTTTATTCCAAGAATTGGAAGTTGGAAGTATTTTAGAAGGTCGTGTTAAAAATCTGACCGACTTTGGTGTTTTTGTTGACCTTGGTGGAATTGACGGTTTGCTCCATATTACTGATTTATCCTGGGGACGTGTAAATCACCCAACAGAAGTGGTAGAGCTAAACGAAACCTTGACGGTAAAAGTCATAGAATACGATGAAGAGCGGAAACGTGTCTCTCTAGGGTTGAAGCAATTATCTCCACATCCGTGGGATGGTGTTGAAAGTAAATATGCCCTTGGTACAGTTGTTAAAGGTAAAGTTGTTAGTTTAACTAACTATGGTTGTTTCATCGAATTAGAACCTGGCGTTGAAGGGCTCATCCACGTCTCAGAAATTTCTTGGACAAGACATGTCAAAAATCCATCTGAAATTTATACGATGGGAGATGAAATTGAGGCGCAAGTTCTCTCAATTGATACAGATGATCGAAAAATAAGTCTTGGCGTAAAACAGCTTCTACCTGACCCATGGGATAAGATTGAAGAAAAATTTATCGTCGGTTCTGTACATAAAAGTACGGTTCAAAACTTGACTCAATTTGGAGCATTTGCTGAATTAGAAGATGGAATTGATGGTTTAATCCATATTTCTGACATGTCATGGACAAAAGTAATAAAGCATCCTAAGGAAGTATTAGAAAAAGGACAAGAAGTAGAAGTTCGCGTATTGGAAGTTTCCCGTGAGAACAGACGTATATCACTTGGTTACAAACAATTATTGGACGATCCATGGCCAAAAATCATTGAATTCTATGAAAGTGGAAATGAAGTTAGTGGCGAAATAATTCGTGTATTGGATAAGGGAATTATCATTCAGCTAGATATGGATGTTGAGGGAATTATTCCATTTGGTAAAATGTCTAAACGAGATCGTCGTTCCTTAGCGAGCCAGTTTGAAGTTGGTGCTAATTTGTCAGGAATTGTCATGCAAGTTTCTCCTGAAGATAGAAAAGTCATTCTATTTAAAGATGAGCTTGCAGGTGGTAACAGACAAACAGCCAATAATGCTGTCAAAGAGTTCTTAAAAAATCAAGATGAAGCCGAAGGTGAAAAACTTGAAATACCTCTAGAATTAATCGAGCAAGCAAAATCAGCCGAGAAAGAGGAAGAGAAGCCGGAAGAGGCTTAATTATGATCCTGTAGGAGCCGAAATTGAAGCTGAAAAAACCTACTGGATCCATCCCGAGTCAGAAACTTGCTCTTGGGCTAGGCTCTACAAGCTTAGC
This sequence comes from Fidelibacterota bacterium, assembly GCA_016784605.1. Classification (GTDB taxonomy): domain Bacteria; phylum Fidelibacterota; class Marinisomatia; order Marinisomatales; family UBA1611; genus JABHGY01. The sequence continues at coordinate 13,731 of JADHUI010000016.1, forward strand.
AATCTTACTGTGGCTTTTTGTTGTCAGTGGTAATGTGTATGTCATGTCGTTTGAAATGCCAATTGAAGCACGGAACCTAAATAAACAAAAAGCCCACAGAGAAGAAGTTCCACAAATTGCAACCGTTAGATTAAAAGGTCGAGGGCTTGATCTTTTTAAAGCATCTATTCTTAAACGATTTACTCAGTTCAAACTTGTTTTGGATCTAGAAGGTATTTCGAATGAATATGAATTTATTCTCAGTGATTATTTTGATAAATATCCTCAAAAAGTCGTCATCCCAGATTCATATAATCTTTTATTTGTAGAAGTTGTTTACCCAAACCGTATTCAGATTAGTTTAGATGACTATAATGTTAAAACAGTCCCTGTTCAATCTGACATATATATTGATCCAGCTCCAGGATTTATCCAAGTGGGGAAAATATCTATATTCCCACAGGAATTAGAAATTGCGGGTCCAAAAGATATTATAGAGAATATTCATTATGTGGAAACTATTTTAGATTCAATATTTCAAGCAAGTTTACCCCAAAATGGATCAATAAGATTAAAAACTATTGGGAGGCTAGTCGAATATTCTCAAAATAATATTTCATTTTCTATCGATATTCAACAAATAAGTGAAAGAATCATTGTGGATATCCCAGTTGTTGTTCTTAATAAACCAGAAAAGATTCGAGTATTTCCATCCCCACAAACGGTCTCTCTGACAATTGTTGGGGGAGTTCAGCGAATTGCTGATTTAACCAATGAAGATATAGAAGTAACCATTGATTTTAATCATTGGTCGATACGAAAACAATTCTATGAACCAACTATATCTCTGCCAGAAGATGTATTAGAATGGAGAGATTTATCGCCTCGAAGTCTTGAATTGGGTGTTGCAAGGGAAGCCAATTGATTGTTCTGGGCATCGAAACATCTTGCGATGAAACTGCGGCAGCTATATGCCAAGATGGTATAATTAAAGCAAGTGTTTTAAGTTCACAATCTATTCATAATTTATATGGGGGCGTAGTCCCTGAAGTGGCATCAAGAGAACATGAACGATTATTAAATGCAATTGTTTCAGAAACGTTCGTAAAAGCTAATATAAACAAGGCAGATGTTGATGGCATCGCAGTTACACATGGTCCAGGGTTGGCTGGAGCTTTATTAACAGGCGTTAGTTTTGCAAAAGGATTAGGATTGGGGCTAGGCATACCCGTTATTCCAATTAATCACCTTGAAGCACATATTTATGCGAACTTTATGGCAGATCCAACGTTAGAATATCCGTTTGTTTGTCTTCTTGTTTCTGGCGGACATACTCAAATATGGCTCATTAAAGAATTGGGCAATTATATATTAATGGGTGAAACGAGAGATGATGCAGCGGGAGAAGCTTTTGATAAAGGAGCGCGTATTCTTGGCCTAGGATATCCAGGTGGCCCTGAAATTGAAAAACTCAGTAAAGATGGAAATTCTGATAAAGTACCATTCCCAAAAGCATTAATGGAAAAAGAATCTTTAGAGTTTAGTTTTAGCGGTTTAAAAACATCACTCCTTTATTATATGGATTCTTTTACAGAAAATGAACATGTATCAAAGCCAGATGTAGCCGCCAGTTATGAGAAAGCCATTGTTTCAACATTAGTAGAGAAAGTAAAAAGAGCCGTTAGACAATCAGGCGTTAAAACATGTGTTATTGCAGGTGGGGTTGCGGCAAATCAATCATTACGAATTTTATTAAAACAAACATTGATGGATACAAAAATATTATTTCCGGATTTACAGTTTTGCACTGATAATGCAGCAATGATAGCCTTTCTGGGTGAAATAAAATTCAAAAATAATTACAAGAATGATTTATCATTCGCAATTTATCCTAATCTTAAATTAGCCTAAATGTCTATTTCTATTATTACACCTGAAGTGTTTTTTTGGGGAATGGTTTTCTTTGTCACTTTAACATTAGCTTGGGTTTATAAATTGACATCTGTTCATCAAGAAGCTAGAGCATTGTTTTGGATTCGGTTTATTGTATTTGCGTTATTATTAATTCTCATTTTAAATCCAAAATTAAAACATTCATATACAGAAACTCGTCCTTTAACATGGCATGTATATATTGATAATTCTCTTTCGATGGATTATCATGGCACTCCCACTAAATCATCTTTAGAATCTTCCACGAGTGAATTAATTAGCAAACTGTCTGAATTAAATTCAAAAATTATTTTCCATTATTTTTCGAGCACAGTTAGCCCAAATATTAATGGCAATCGAAGTTCGACCGATTTAGGTCTTGTTATAAAACATATTCAAGAAAATGAACCCAAAGGGTTAGCAGGTGCGTTAATAATAACAGATGGACAATCGACACAAGGAATGCATCCAAATCAGTTAATTTCAGATTTGAATACACCCATTTATTGTATTGGAGTCGGAGATTTATCTCCGATGGTAGATTTAGCGATTGAATCTATTGATTTTCCTCCCATCGCCATCGTTGGTGAAGAAGTTGAAATGAAAATTGGTATAAGTAGTTTTGGCAAAATCAACCAACGCATAGATGTAACACTTTTCCAAGGAAATAAATTAGTCGGATCAAAGGTGATTTCAGTCGATGGGGTGGGTGCTAAACAAGATGTAATATTTAGGGTAAAACCATCTCAACTTGGAAACTTAAGTTATCAAGCAAAAGTATCTGTACTTGAAGAAGAGGTAGATATATTAAATAACCGACAATCTATGAGTTTAAAAGTATTGAAATCCAAATATAAAATAGGCTTATTAACCGGTGCGCCTAATTATAATATGAGTGTTTTAAAGGATGTACTTCGAAAAAACTCAAGATTCGAATTGGACCATTACATTAATGCGCATAATGGTTTTAATCCGTCATTGCGATCTTTTTGGAAAGAGCCTTATGATTTAATTATTCTTGATAATCATCCTATATCACAAAATAATTTAGAATGGAAAAATTTATCTAAAATCCTTGCTAAAAAAATCATTGCCCAAAAATCAGCTATTTTATTTATTGCTGGTCCAGAGTCAACCGACGAATCATTTCAAAGTATTTTACCATTATTTAGTTCAAAACCTTTAACGCATTATTTAGAGAAAGGAAGAGTTAATAATTGGCTATTTACAGATACTCTCCAATCCATTTTCCCATTTGATTACAAAACATTTACAGATATGAATGATGTAGATTGGCCGCCATTAGTATCCGGGATCGAGATTGATGGCGAAGGTCAAATGGTATTAGCTCAGTTTCAATTACCCGACTTAACTGTTCCTATTCTTTTGTTAGGGGAGAGCAGTGGCTTTAGACATGGTATTTGGACAACGCTCGATTTATACTCTTTACATTATAAATTAATTGGTACACAAAGGTCAAATGTATTTACAAAAATGTGGGAAGGCGTTTTTTCTTGGCTAATGAAAACGGGTGGAGATCAGCAATATTTCTTCCGATTAGATAAGAAATCTTATCAGCAAGGAGAACAAATCGTAGTGACAGGTGTAGGCGGACAAAAAAGATATAGTTCATTCAACGGTATAATAAGGATATATAAAGATGGAGAATGGGTTGAAGATAAACCGCTTAAATATGACTTTAAATCGAACCAGTTTAATGGAAAATACTGGACAACTTCACCAGGGGATTATCTCTATGATATCGTCTTAGAAAATGAAGAAAATCATCAATTGCTTGGGCAAGGATCTTATACCGTCCAGGAAAGTAAAATTGAATTAAATAGGGTTTTTTTAAACCGCCCATTATTACGGTCAATATCTGAAAATACCGGAGGGGAATATGTATCTTGGGATGAAAGAAATCTTATATATAATTTCATTAAACCTAAAGTGGACCGGGTTAACAAAGTTAATAATTATATATTAAATGAAAATATTTTCTTGCTAGGTTTTATCATCGTATTGTTAGCGGTTGAATGGATTTTAAGGCGAAAATTGGGTTTTTTATAAAACCATCGGTACCGCAATATTTTAATTTGAGTATGGAGAAAATATATAAATGAAGAAAATTACTTTTATAGGGACAGGTTATGTAGGCCTAGTTTCAGGCGCTGGAGTGAGTGACTTTGGGCATAATGTTATTTGCGCAGATATTGCATCAGACAAAATTGACCAATTATTAGATGGCGAAATTCCGATTTATGAGCCTGGGCTTAACAATTTAGTAGAACGGAATGTTAAAGCTGGGAGATTGACTTTTACAACGGCTGTAGATAAGGCTATTCAAGATGCGGATGTTATCTTTATTGCTGTTGGAACGCCACAAGGAGAAAATGGGAACGCTGACCTTTCAGCTGTATATAAAGTAGCTGAAACTATTGGAAACAACTTAAATGGGTATAAGGTTGTTTGTACTAAAAGCACAGTCCCAATTGGAACGGGTGCGCAAATCTTACAAATAATTAATCAATACAAATCGAATGAAATTGAGTTCGATTATGTTTCTAACCCGGAATTTTTGAGAGAGGGTTCAGCTGTTAAAGATTTTTTATGGCCAGATAGGGTTGTATTAGGCACACCATCAGAAAAAGCGTATGAAGTGATGATGGATGTGTATCGCCCTTTATTCATTAATGAAACACCTATTGTAAAAACCTCTATTCAAACTGCCGAAATGATTAAATATGCAAGTAATGCATTCTTAGCTTTAAAAATTAGTTATATAAATGAGATTGCTAATTTATGTGACGAAGTTGATGCAGATATCCATGAAGTAACCAAGGCGATGGGTAGTGATGGTCGAATTAGTCCAAAATTTTTACATCCAGGCCCAGGTTATGGTGGTTCCTGTTTTCCAAAAGATACAAATGCCATTGCTTCTTTAGCTCGACAAAAAGGATTAACATTGCGAACAGTCGAAGGTGCAATAAAAGCGAATCAATATCAAAAAGATAGAATGGTAGATAAAGTAAAGCACCTTTGCAACGGAGATGTATCAGGAAAAACAATCGCAATTTTAGGTCTAGCTTTTAAACAGGAAACAGATGATATCAGAGATTCTGCAGCATTAGATATGATTAAAGCATTATTGAAATCGAATGCAGTTGTTAAGGCATATGACCCAATTGCGAATAAGAATATGTCCATTAAATTTCCTGAAGTCAATTATTGTCTTAATTGGGAAGCTGCCGTGGAAGGTGCGGATGCAACTGTCATTTTAACTGAATGGAGAGAATTTCGTGGAATGGATTTAAATAAAGTTAAAGAATTAATGCATCAACCTGTACTCTTGGATACTCGGAATATTCTGCCCATTAAGGAATTAAATCGATTAGGTTTCAAGTATGATAATGTTGGTAGAAAAGGAATTAATAAAGATGCTCTTTGAGCCACAATCCATTCCAGATGTATTACTTATTACCCCTGATATACATCAAGATAATAGGGGGTATTTTTTAGAATCATACCACTTTGAAAAATATTCTGACGGAGGGATAAATGCTACATTTGTTCAAGATAATGAAGCATTTTCAGGAAAAAACGTTGTTAGAGGATTGCACTATCAATTAAGTCATCCACAGGGAAAATTAATTCGATGCATTAAAGGTATTATTTTAGATGTGGCAGTTGATATCCGAAAAAACTCTGATACATTTGGTCAATATGTGAGTAATAGATTAACATCAGATAAAAAAGAGATGATGTATGTACCAGAAGGGTTTGCTCATGGGTATTCTGTATTGTCAGATGAAGCTATTATTCAATATAAATGTACAGATTATTATCACCCGGAAGATGAGTATGGCATAAAATGGAATGATCCAGAATTGGACATTCAATGGGGTATTTCTCAGCCAATTATTTCTGGAAAAGATAGTCAATTATTGCCTTTATCAGATGTGAATCATTCTTATTTACCTAAAAAAGGATCATAAATGAAAGTGTATTTTATAACCGGTGGTTGTGGGTTTATTGGGTCGAACTATATTCATCATTTATTGGAAAATAATATTGCTGATAAAGTGATTAATTTGGATAAAATAACTTATGCAGGCAACTTAGAAAATTTAAATATATACGATTTTGACTCAAGGTATCATTTTGTGAAAGGGGATATATGTCACAAAGAAACAATTATTTCTATTTTAGAAAAACATAGTCCTGATGTTATTGTTCATTTTGCGGCAGAAAGCCACGTAGATCGCTCTATTGATGGTCCTGCAGAGTTTATTCAAACAAACGTTGTTGGTACATTAAATATGCTTCATGAATCTTATACTTGGGCGAATAGAATGGGGGAAATGGGTAAAAATAGATTGAGATTTATTCATGTTTCTACAGATGAAGTTTATGGTAGTTTAGGTGAAACAGGAAAATTTTTGGAATCGACACCCTATGATCCAAGTTCACCGTATTCTGCATCAAAAGCTAGCTCCGACCATTTGGCAAGAGCTTGGTTCAGAACATATGGGTTTCCAGTATTAATCACCAATTGTTCCAATAATTATGGACCCTATCAATTTCCGGAAAAATTAATTCCACTTATGATTATAAATGCTTTAGCCGGGAAACCACTTCCTGTCTATGGTGATGGTTTAAATGTAAGAGATTGGTTATTTGTCCGCGATCACTGTCAAGCCATTCAATCGGTCATCGAAAATGGACAGTTAGGTGAAACCTATAATATTGGCGGTAATAATGAAATTACAAATATTGAAATAGTTGAAACCATTTGCACTATTTTAGATCAAGAAATACCATCTGAATCTGGGGATTCATATAAGGAGTTAATTACATTTGTTTCTGATAGACCTGGGCATGATTTTAGATATGCAATTGATGCAACAAAGATTGAAAAAGAATGTGGCTGGACTCCAAAAGAAAATTTTGAATCAGGTATAAAAAAATCTATTCAGTGGTATCTAAAGAACAAATCTTGGTGGAAAAATATCCAAGAGAAAAAATATAGTCAAGAACGATTAGGAAAAATATAATACTCTATATTGTTTAAACTTTATAAAAATCAGCAATGGTATTTGAAATATAATTAATCTGTTCCTGTGTCATTTCAGGAAACATGGGCAAAGATAATATTTCGTGTTGATATTTGGCAGAAATAGGAAAGTCTATTTCTGAATAGCCTAAATAATTATAAGCTTTTAAAAATGGAAGGGGTGTTGGATAATGAATTCCTGTGGAAATACCTCTGTCTTTTAAATATGCTTGTAAATCGGCTCTATTTTTTGCACGAATGACATATAAATGAAATACATGTTTTACATTTGGGTGAATCTGAGGTATTGTAATGTCCTCAATAGCATTTAAAGCCTTATTATACCTTAAAGCTGATGTCAGTCTAGCGGATGACCAATCCAAAATATGGTTTAACTTTACAGATAAAATACTCGCTTGTATTCCATCTAGACGACTATTAATCCCTTCAATTTCATGAAAATGTTTTTTTAAGGCGCCATGGTTTGCGAACATTCTCATTTTATCCGCTAATGAATCATCATTTGTAATTATGGCACCAGCATCACCGTAGGCACCTAAATTTTTTCCCGGAAAGAAACTGAATGTTCCTGCATCTCCAAATGTGCCTACTTTTCTCCCATTCCATTCAGCAAAATGCGCTTGGGCGCAATCTTCCACAAGAAATAATCCATATTTATCACATAATGATTTAATACCATCCATATCAACCGGTTGCCCAAAGAGATGAACTGGAATGATGGCTTTGGTTTTGTGTGATATTTTCTCTTCAATATTTTTTATATTAATGGTATAATAGTCAGGATCTATATCAATGAATACAGCTTTAGCGCCTGCTTGACTAATTGTTTCAGCTGTTGAAATCCAAGTATTTGCAACGGTGATTACTTCGTCCCCAGCTCCAATACCTAATGCTTTTAAGGTAATATAAATAGCATCTGTACCATTAGCGCAACTAATCACATGGTTTACACCATACGCTTGCTTATAATCGTTTTCGAATTGTTGAACATATTTGCCTTTAATAAAGGCTGTTTCAGATATTACATTTTCAATGGCAGAGTCAATTTCTTTTTTAATGGATTTGTATTGTGCTTTAAGGTCTACAAAAGGGATAGACATTTTTTTATTATTCATGGATAATCTCGTTTTTCAAAAATAGTTTATTAGATTATAACAGCCGGTAATCACTGGTTGCTTAGTTGATTGCTCGCTTCGACTAATATTTTAGTTACATCTACTGCATGGTTGCCATTAGCTATATCCAGTTTATCCCCGTTTAAATGGCGAGTAAAATAATCCAATTCCTCGGTGAGAGGCATGGATTTATCATATTCGATCAAATCAACGGGTCCATCAATTTTCTCAGGGATTTTTTCAATTATCTCATATTTCTTTTTATATAATTTCAGTGGTTTCCCTTCCGCTGAATCTTCAAACGTTAGCATGCCATCAGAGCCAATGACTACTAGTCGATGTTCTTTAAATGGATGAATCCAACTTACGAAAATATGTCCTTTAACATTATTAGGATATTCAAGCATTGTTAAAGTAGAATCATGAATCCCTTCTTGCAGAAACGTACTTCCTTGAGCTTTTATAGAAGTCGGGAAAGCGTCATCTGTTAAATATTGAAATATAGAAATGTCATGAGGCGCCAAACTCCAGAACACATTTTCTTCGGTCCTTACTTGGCCCAAGTTTAAGCGGTTACTATATATGTATTGGAGGCGACCTATTAAACCTTCTTTAATGAGTTTTTTTATTTTTATAATTGCTGGGTGAAATAAAAGAACATGTCCAACCATTAGGTTAACTTGATTCTTTTCAGCTAATCTAACTAATTCTTGAGCGTGAGCAATATCCAATGTGAGTGGTTTTTCAACTAATACATGTTTTTTTGCTTTAATGATATTCCGGGCAATTTCAAAATGGGTTTCAGCCGGGGTAGCAACAGTGAATCCTTCTAAATTCTTATTGAGTAACGCTTCATCTAAAGATGGATACATTTTTGCATTCGGATACTCCTGAGAAAACCGATCTAAGACATCAATGTTTGATTCAACAATGGCACCAAGTTTATTTAAACTATTGAGAGTTCGAATATGGTTTTTACCCCAATATCCGGCACCAATGACGCATACATTATTTGATATTTCCATTTTTTGAATCCTTTTAAAGTTTTTTAAGTCTTATTTATGAGAGAGAATAGCAAAGTTTGAGATTTGTATTTCTTATAGGAGTTTTTGTCTACGAAGTGTTTTTGGTTTGTTCTTATTTCTGAATGGAATTTATAAAGGAGTAATAGAAATTGATAACAATACATAAGGTGAATTCAACCTATCAAAATAGAATAAGATTAATGAAACCATTCATGTGTGTTAATTGTGAATCCAATTTGAATCGAAGATTTTGAAATGTGGCTTACATCTTCTATACTTGGAAGGAGTGGATTAAAACCTGCATTTTCCCAGTCAATCCATTCAAACCCTATATTGATAGCCCCCTTATCTTTCCAAACATTTCGACTTATGTGACTAGAGATAACAATCCTTGATTCAAATGGAACAATGCCCGTATAGCGTTCATAGAAAATAGAATTATAATTATCTTCAATCATTTGTTCTGTTAATTGCCCTCTTTTGGCTCTTGTTAATTTCGAAGTTAATTTTAATTTATTGATTTGTGCTTCGTATGAGATAATAAATTCTTCTGCGTGGGGCCCAGCCCAAAATCCTAGAGGTTGATCGTGGCTATAAAAATCATTTACGGAAAATTTATGCTTATAGATCCGATGATCTGTCCAGTTGTATTCAAACGTTAATATGTCAGATTTGAATAGAATGTTATTTGAATTGAGCCCAAATTGCCACGCAAACCAATTATGGTTATTCTTTTTGAAAATCCATTCTGGCGTCAATTCGTCCATAAAAAAAGCTAAATAGGTAGTTAATTTTGGGTTAAGCCGATAAGAAATATCACATCCTAACTGAACATTATCTGTATCACCTAAATAATTTTCGATTTGATATAAAGGGATTATTGCTAATAGATAATGGATGTCAAAGCCTCTCACTGCATAAATGACTGATTCATTCATGCCAACAGTTAATTTGTCGGTGGGATTCCATTCTAGCCGATGTGCGGCTATTGATCGATTTATATTCAAGGATCTTTTGCTAAATTGATTCTGATAATAAATGGCTAAACTAGAGTCTGGTATATTGCTCTTTAAAAACCCATGAAAGTAGGTTAGCTTTAAATTATCTTTTATTTGCCACTCAAAACCAAATTGCGGATAAGATGGAGACTTATTAGATATATGTATAGATCTTAATCCTGGCCCCCATTGCCTATCGAATTTTCCAAAATCAAATTTAATCGCTTTTTGGATATAGGATATTTTAGTTGTCGCATATTCATTCCAATATCCATCCGCTTCTTTTGATCCATCGATATATGGGAATGATTGATTGGATGAAAAGCTCATAATATCATCATTTATATTTCCAAATAAACCGATTTGAATGTATCTCGCTTCAATAGACCAATTATCCCATACTGTTTTAGTCCCAAGCCCAAAACCATTTATGCTAATAGGTTTATTCTCATAATGCCATTCCCCTCCCGAAGAATTGTATGTTGAGAAAAAAATAGGATATATTGTAAAATCAGAATTGGCGTAGAGGGTACCCACTAGGAAGAATGAAATTAGGATATTATGAAAGAATTTGTCGGACATATTCATATTCTATTTACTCCGAGCTCCTGAAAAAATGATATTTTTGAAAGCCTTTATAATGTACACCATATTAGTGATGATTGGTTTTTCTTTCTTTCTCTGCAAATAACGCATTTCGCTTTCTACAATTTCTTCAAATGTTGTTGGCATATCTGCATAATAAGGTGGAATTAAACCGGGTTTAAAGTTAATTCTTAATTCTTGGAGTTCTTTGGGATATAAATTGTAGTAATGTTTACTGATTGCCCTAACGCCTACAAGATTTATATCACTACGTAGCCAATTATATAATTGCGGTATTTCATCTATAAAGTATTTTCGAAGAATTTTCCCCCAACTTGTAATTCTGAAATCATTAAGAAATTTCCCTGATGCATCTAGATTATTTTCTTCAAAAACATCTTTTTGAATAAATTCACTAAATGGGTACATAGTTCTAAATTTGTAAATATTGATCATTCGCCCATGATGTCCGACTCGTTTTAATTTTACAATAGGCCCATAAGAAGGAAATTGTTCTTCGGAAATTGTTTTTGATTTTTTACAAGTGAAATAAATCTGATTCCCGATGGCTTCATATTGTACCATTTTAAACCCACAGAAAGATAATCGACCAAATACTTCAGCTTTAGATAATGTTCGATCTTTTCCTCCGGTCAAAATAAAATATATTTGTTTAGTTATGGCTAGTTTCGGAAAAACACGGTGAAAAATAAAATGAAATGGCAACATTATCGCGTAGAGGAAATGAGGCATTTGTCCCCTCAAATGGATATAAAAATTTTCAAGTGGAATAAAACTTCCTACGAGTAATCCTCCTGTTGATAATTTGTCATGGCTGTTGATGAAATAATGATTAATCCGCCTCAAATTATTTACATTATGAATATTAACAATTAAATCTTGAGAATTTCTGTATAACATTTTGATATTGGTTGTTGAAATAGTATCAAAGATGGAGACTTTATCTTTATGTATATTATCATTAACCAAAGTATTTGAGATGAAATGGACAACTTGGTTTTTGTGACTTAATTGAATCGTTTGAAGACTTCGGACTAGATCATTATGGTCGAATCTATTTTTCTTCTGGCTATCACTTACATTTTCAAATAATTCTTTTTGATCATCATTGTCTTTATGAAAATGATTTTCGAGAGAATATTTAGCACCGGAATTCTTTGATTGTCCAAAAAAATATAAATAAAAATAGAAAACTTCGATACAAGAGTGAATAAGGATACTCAGCATAATAATCCTTACTTCCTGTGTATTTAGTCGAAGTGAAAAATAAAAAAATACGATAATGAACAAACCTATAATGGATGCTTTGATATAGGGCGCAATTTCATAATAATGGTTGATAGAATTTGGATATTTATATCGGTTTGTTAATAAGGTGGATATCCCCCAAGCACTAATCAACAAAAGAAGGTTTTGTTCATCTTGTACACTTATAATGATTTGACCGGTTCTAGAAAATAATAGAATAGTATAAAAGGTTATAAGTGTTACGGCTCCTATGATAAGCCACTTTATATTATATCTATAGATTAGTTGATTTTTATTTATTGCTAGTCCACTGGTTAAGTGTGATGTTTTATGAATAAATTTAAAAATAATCCCTGCTATCAGTATTTCTAATAGAAAAATACTAAATAAAGTTAAAAAGATAAATTCCCTGGATATTGTCCATAATTCAGTAAATGACACCGTTATAATAATGAAAAGACCCGATATAAAATTGGACCAAAATATTATTCTAAGAGTTAGCCAAAAAGAATTTTGGAGTAAAATATTATATTTATGATAATATGTCGAACTAATCGAATTATATAATAAGATTAAAAAGTACAAATACACGTAGGGTAGAGGCAGATTTAAAAAGCCAAACTTATTGTTAGCCATAAAAAAATAGACTAAAGATAGGATGCCCAAATTGCCCATGATTAATAGGGGCTTTTTCATGCTTTAAACCTGTCTTGGTCATTAGGATATTTTTTCATCTTATTGATACTAGCTGGAAAATGAGTAATGATCCAATTAATGAATTTGGTAACATCAATTTTATGCTTCATATAATCAGCACACCGAATAGATTGTTCGTTTTTTGATAAATTGTTTTGAAGGAATTTTTCAGTTGCTAATAATATTTCATCTATATCAAGCAACCGAACCAATAGGTTTTGCTTCTCTTGCTCTTCAAGGGTACCTGCTGATAATGTATTTACATAAATACATGGTGTTCCAAGTACAGCGCACTCGGAAGCCATTGTAGCACCTTCTCCAATAAATAGTGTTGCATGTGCTAAAACATGATGTATATCTGATGGGTTTAACGAAGGCATGGCATACGGCTGTAAATCGCGATGCATATTCCCTTCCGTTGAAATGCGAATTTTTGCATACTTATGAATCAATTGTATCAGTTTTAATACTGAATTATGTGAGAATCCTTGATGTCCAATATCATGGCTTGCCGTCCATGAAACTAAACGAATAACAACATATTTATCATTTTTAGATAGATTTAGTTTTTTTAATACATCAGAACTTGGCTTAAAATAATTTTTACTAAGATAAGCATTTTCCATGAATCCATTAAATCGAATATGCTTAACACCAAGATTTGTTTGAAATACGTTTGGAGTAATAATCGTATGACTAAATGGAATAAAAGCAAGATTACCCAATGTTGCATGTTCTGTATCTGTAAAAGCAATATGTGGTTTGCCTGTTATCTTCGCTATTTGTGCAGCATAAGGTGAAGCGAAACTTAAGAAGATATCAGGATTATTAGATTTGGCTATTTTATATAAAAACCAATTCGTTTTAATACCATACCATAATTTGGCCAATAAGCTATTCCCACCTTTTCCGCGGTTAAAATAATCTATTTTATATTCGTTCATGAGTTGGATTGTTACATCTTTATCACGAGCAGTGATACAAAAATGGTGTCCATCTTCCTTGAGGATTTTAATAGAATTTCTAAAATAATGAACGTGTGCAGGGTGACCGATATCAATAAAAATTTTCAATTCATCTTCCAATAGTATATTTATTAAACCGTTTATAAACTGATTCTACTTTAACTGCAACTTTATATAAATCATATTTATAGATATAGTTTCGCCCATTTGAGCGCTTTGGCTTTTTAAGTATGATATTTATTTTGGCAGCTATTTCAATTGGATCATGTGGTAAAACAAAACATAATGTAGCTTTATTTATAACGACAGATACATCTCCAACATCGGTTGATATTATCGGGCAATTACATGCCATTGCTTCTTTCACAACAATTGGACCCGTCTCAGATTTAGAAGTAACTAATAATAAGTCAGCGCCGTTCATAAGGGTGCAAACTTGCTCTTTAGAGTATCCTTTTAATTCGATGAACTCTATTTCTTGTTCGCTCTTCTTGATGGCTTGATGGGCAAGATCGACATTTTTTACTGGATTATTAAAATGAGATGAAAAGATGATATATTTTTTTTTCTGATCCCAGCCTAATTTATTGCGAGCAGTAAATTTATCGATTGGATAAAAAGTTGATAAATCAACTCCACATGGAATTATATAGTTATTTTTTATTTTTAGTTTGCGAGGTTGGGCTGGGTGAACAAAAATATTTTCGTCTGAAAATCTGGATGCAATAAAAGACAGAGGATAATTAGATGCTTTATTAATGTCGCTCCCGTGGAACGTAATTATAACAGGAATTTTCCATTGGAAAGAAGCCAGTAGTCCAGATAGTCCATAATGTGCATGAATTAGATTGTAATTATTACTTTTTATTTTTGAGATTAAAGAAAAGTAGTTCTTTAAGTAACCAAATACACCTTTCCCTTTAATCTTTAGTAAATCTATTTGTATGCCGAGTTTCTCTAAACTTTTGATCTGGTCTAGAACAAATGGACTTGTGTATCCGGCATTACCGCTTGCAACAATCAGAATTTTCATGAAACAATTTGAGCTTTAGCTAAGTAATAATAAAAAAGAGTTCCTGATGTAACGGAATCAATGACATGCCCTCCGAAAAAACTATATGCGAAAAATAAAAATAATATAACTTTATCTTTGGTCGAGAAATGAAAAAATTGAGAAATAAAATTGTTTAATAGAATCAATAAAAATAGAATTGTTCCAATAAAGCCATATTTAAAGAAGAAATCAAAAAAGTCCATAGATGCATTTTTGAACCAAAATTCCCCACGTCTTTCCCAAAAGATGTTTTGGCCCGCAAGGCTCTCCCCGATAAAGAATGTTTTTATATCACTAAAAGATGTGCGCATTTGTTCATTGAGAGAGGCGTATCGTCTGAAATTTATTGACGCAATTTTATTCATTACATTTGATTGGTAGAGTCCACCAACTTTTTCGGCTGCATTAATAGACTTTTGTATATTTATACCAAACCTGGATTCATAAGAATCGATAGTTTTTTCGATAATAGTGGTAAAGCTTACCATCAATAAAAACACAAAAATCGTATAAAAAATCAATTTATTAACGCTTAGTGCTCTTCGTTTTAAAGCAAAAAATATAGGTATAATAAACCCAAATATGCTTTTCGATGCAATGGCAAATCCATTGAATATGGTAATGGCTATGGGTATTATCTGTTTTCGGAACTTATTATCTAAAATAAAATACGTGAAAAAAACCAAATTAAGGATTGAAACCGGATTTCCTCCTTGGAACATTCCTTTTGTAGTATTGCTAAATCGATAAGCTTCTAAACCTAAACCAAATACATAACCAAAGAACAGATTTAATGTAAATACAATAAAATTGATATATATTATTTTGCGTGTTAAAGATTCGTCTACGTGCATTCTATTTCGAATGAATACGAATAAAAAAAGTAAAAATTGGAAGCGGAAAATATAAAGTATATTTTCAGAAATCATTCGAGGCGAGGGGAATTCAACATAATTCAAAAACATATTTATAATAAAGTAAACGAATAGGACTAAGGTTAATATTTCGTCTAAAAACAATTTTCGTTTTCGAATTTGGAAAAAATAATAAATAATAAATAATACAAGAATAGGCCCTCTAACCCAATATCCAATATTGAATATTGGATTAGAAATGCCTAAATACATCCTAACAAACCCACTAATTGAGTCTATGAGTAGAAATAAAAATAGATAATATTTAATTACTATTTTCAGGTTTAACATATGTTACACTATTTAATGTTCTAGTTGGAATTTTTTTAATTTAATTCCAACCATCGTTATTAAATACAAAATCCCCAAAATAATACCAATTGAATATCCAATTGCAATTCCTATCAAGTGTAGAGACGGTACAAATAGGTACCAACATGCAACAGATGATATAAAAATAATTACACCACCAATATTGGGGTATAAAACGTATTTAGTCCCTGATAAGAAAGTTATAAGGGGTATTGAAATTATCCGAAGAAAAACACTTGGAAGAATTATTCTTAATATTTGGCTTCCACTTGAAAATGATGGTCCAAAAATCGCTAATATTGATTCAGAAAAAAAATAAAGAGGGGAAATTATCAAAATGGCAATTACCGTAAGAGACGCAATTGTGTATTTAAGCGTTTTAATGATTAAGGTATAATCTCCTGCGCCATATAATTTTGAGAATTCCGGAAGTAATACCTGAGTGACTAACCGAGGTAAAAACATAAGTATACTTATGATTGCCAATACAGATGAATAAGTCCCAGCTTCTGATGTTGAGAGGTAATAGCCTGTAAATATCATTGATAAATAACCTGTTCCTGTACTAGCTGACGTTCCGATCATTGTTAAAAAACCATATTTACTATAATCCAATAGAACAGGTTTATAATTAAATGGAATAACATTATTTAGAGGAGCAATGAGCGCTTTATATTTTTTATTCAGCATAATAAAACTAACGGTTGTAAAGAATATATACCCTGTTAAATACGTATGGATTAGATAGTGAGAAAGGTTTAAGGAAACCACAAAACCAATTGATATAAAGAAAACTAAATCTGAGATGATTTCAATGATAGCATAAGATTTTACAAGATCTACACCATAGAATAATCTTCGGAGTATAATATAATATGACCTAAAAAATATATATAATACTAAGGGTAGAAGTAAATCAGGTTGTATCGAAAATTGGCTAGAAAAATACTCCCATTTCCAAATCAGAATAAAAGCAATAACCATTAAAGAAATAATAGGTGCTATAAGTAGGAATAAAAGAACAAACTTAAATGGCTCTAAATAACTTCTTCCTCGATACTCAGCTAAAAATTTATTCCCTGCTGTACCAAAAAAATTTGTCACAAATAAAGTTATTATTAAGGAAAAACTTAAGGCTATATTTATTTCCCCTAGAACATCTTTTCCAAAAGTACGTGCAACAAGTATATTAAATATGAATGGAACAAGCCCAACGAACGAAAGAGCCGCTACAGTGTATATTGAGTTTTTAAAAAGGCGATTCCCAAGCACTATATTAATTGCCTATTATTGTTGATCTCTGAATAAAGCAATTGGGATGGAAATCATAAACCCTCCGAATAAGGATAATAGTACAATTAAGGTGCGTTTTGGTTTTTCTTTTTTAATAGCAGGTTCTGCAATGTCTAGAATATTAATTAATAGCTTTTCTTTTGCTTCTTCAATTTTAGCTATTTCATATTGTTGTCGTATTGTTATATAAACAGCCCTGTTTTCTTCGATGCCACTTTTTAATCGATTCCTTTGCATTTGCAACTCGGGCGTATCACGTTGAATGGGGTGTTTTTTTCTGAAAGATGTTAACCGCTCTTCTGACCATTCAAGTTGAGTTTTTGCATCTGATTTTTGATTTTCAACAAATTTGCGGTTTCTTTTAGCCTCTCTATGTTGTTCATAAGAAATGAAATCTTTGACATAATTCGCAATATAATTTGCAATATTTGCAGCCAAAACTGGATCTTGCATCAAGACTGACACCGTTATAAGACCAGATATTTCTTCTCTTACAGAAATGAGATCGTCCAAATCTAAAATAGCTTCGTGGATTAATTTTGCATTTGAATCTGCACTAAAATTCCCTTTAGGTAAAAAATTAGATATCCATTTCCTTGGATTAATCAATTTTGGCTTATCTAATTCCCAATAAGTAACTAAGTCTGATCCGTTTGGAAAATCTTGAGTTTTCCACGATCTTTGTACAATGTCTTTTTTTAGCCTTCTGCTATTTATGATATCAGGTATATTATAAGTGGGTGCGGGACCTAAACTCCCCATGCCAAACGTTTTGGCCAATCCTTGGAATTCGCCTAAAACACCTCCTGATTGGCTAAGTTCGCCCGCGGGATACATAGAAATAGTTGACCTAAAATACAATGTTGCGACAAGAGAATATATTAATCCAATTATTGTAAAAAATAATGTTAGTTTTAGGATGAATACTTTTTTGATTTTAATAATATCCCAAATTGCCCCGAGATTGATTTCATCATTTTCAGTAATGAGCGGTTTCCGTTCACTTTTTATTTCATTAGAATCTGAGGATATAAATCCATATTTCTTTAATTCAGCCATCCTATTCCTGAGTGTTTTTTCAGATAAATCATATATTTTAGCAATTTTACGTCGTTCATTGGGGTCCGAAAGTATTTCAGGATGTTTTTTTACAATATCAGCTATTTTTTGTTCGTGTGGTGTTAATTCCATTTTAATTTCCTGTTGAACTTTGAATGACAACAATTAATGCGGCCACTTGGCCGAGGGTTGATAATATATCTTTTAGTACAATCCATTTATTATATTCCATTTTTTCAGCTATGAAAATGGCATCACCATTTTCAATTATAATATCTTTTTTAATAGGTAATCGTTGTCCCGTTCCAGCTTTAATAATATATTTTTTAGATGTAGCTGTCTGTGTTAAACCACCTGCTAATTCGAGGTAAGTAGAAATAGACGAATCGTATTGATAGGGATATCGTCCGGGTTTCTCTACAGCGCCAAGAATTTCAATATAGTTATAATTTTCAGGAATGATAATTTCATCATTTTTTGATAATTTAAATGTTAAAATCGAATTTGTTTGTTCTTTAGAGTTGGATTCCAATGTTCCTTTTTGCGTTAACATTCGCGCTTTTATATAAGCCTTTTCTTCCATGGAGCGGTTTTCCTGGGGGATAAGAAGGATTCGCTCTTTTTCTTTGTCAGGAATTGATTCTATAAATGTATTATTAATCATCATTTTTGTTTGATTCGCTCTAGATGTAAAACCACCGGCCTTTAACAGTATCTCTTCTACAGTTGTGACCCCAGGATTCACTGAGTAAACGCCAGGGTATAGGACTTCACCAAGTATATAAACGACATCTTGTCTTTTAAATTCTTGCGAATAACGAATCATAATATGATCTTCAGGCTGGGTGAAAACTTTATGAGCTTCATTCATGGAAGAGAGAAACGAATACTTCTCAGTAGAACTTGTAAAACGCGTAATTTCAATTTTATTCGGATCTGCATCTGGTCGGAGACCGCCTGCCAAGTGGATTAATTCATTAATAGACTCATTTGAAACAAATTCATATTGTCCGGGAATTTTAATGCCACCATAAATTCCAACAAGATGTTGCCTTAATGGAAATATGAGTACGTCCCCTTGATGAAGGAATGGATTAAAAGTGTCTATCCCTGTAGCACCAAACTTTACTAGATCGATTCTAATCGAATCTTGATTTCGTAGGATAAAAGCATTCCGCGTTGATAATTCAGGATAGGTGAGTTCTGGATTTATATCCGTTAATGGTTTTCCGTCATCATCATCATCATTGGTAGATTGTTGTGTTTCTTCATTCATATCTAACATGATATCTTTAAATAAATCTGAAACTCGGGTTACGGGCGTAACGGTGTAAAAACCCGGGTTTTGAAGATGCCCAATAACTTTTATTCTGAATTCGCGAATTTCTGATAAAATAATATATACTTGAGCACTTTGGTTTATGGATTTAATGGCAGATGTCATTAAACGTATACTTGATAATAATGTGTGGTTATTTAGTTGAACTACCCCTACAGAAGGGATTAATATTTCACCCGTAGGTGATACAGTTAACGTATAATTGCTTACATTATTGCTTGAAATAATATTGACAAGAAATTGATCGCCCGGGCCGATGAGATAGACGTTTGGATCAATGGGTTTGTCAATTTTAATTTTTGTTTGAAGTTGACGTTCACTGGTAATGGAACCATTATCCATTCCTGATGACCCTAGACTAGTTTGCGCCATTCTTAAAGCATTAATATCTAATGTTTGTCCAGCAAGGACGGAAATAGCACATAAACTATAGATTATGTTTTTCATAACGTGTTTTATTTGAGTACGTGGAATAGATGTTTACCGTACTTGATTTGGTGGTAAACCGAAATTCTATTCATATAAGTCGCAACTTTCCTTATTTTAATTTAAAAACAGACCTGTTAGCGATTATTTTCGATAGAATTCCTTTGTTGTTGTGATAAATATTACATGGAAATTGGTAACTTGTCAAAGGTTAAAAACATTCAATATTTTCAGTACTATTTGGAAGAGTTTTTGTGTTAAACCGTAGCCCGGGCACTATAAAATAACTGTTAGAATAATCACAAGCATTAATTGGAGCAAGGAAGCATTTTGCCAAAATAAAAATGCACAAAATAATTATTTATAAAATAAGTATGACTGATTCTTGGAATGCCATTTTGTCCCCCGTAGTTTCGGCTATTATTTTTGGACTATTTAAATGATATCAATTAATGAAATAAGAAGAAATCCCAACAACATTAAGGAAGCACTTTTTAAAAAAGGCGAACTGATCGATATTGATCATATCATCCAATTGGATGAATCGCATCGAAAAGTTCAATTTTCTTTAGATGAAAAACGAGCAGAACGTAATCGAGTGTCTGATGAAATTGGCCAAACAAAAAAAGAAGGCGGCAATGCGGATGAAGCTATAGAAGACATGCGTAAAGTGGGTAACGATATTAAATCCTTAGAAGAAGAAGAAAACACATTAAAAGAATCGCTTCTTCATATTTTACTTCGATTGCCTAATTTACCCCATGAGTCTGTGCCCGAAGGAAATGATGAAACGGCAAATGTAGAAATAAGACAATGGGGAAAAAAGCCGAATTATTCCTTTGATCCAAAGACACATACAGATTTAGGTGAATCCTTAAATCTGTTTGATTTTAAACGATCTTCGAAATTGTCGGGTTCAGGTTTCCCCCTTTATATAGGTTTGGGTGCAAAATTAGAAAGAGCATTACTCTCATTTATGTTAGACCATCATATTGAAGAATATGGTTGTACAGAAATTTTCCCACCTGTTTTACTTAGACGATCAGCCATGACAACCACAGGTCAACTTCCAAAATTTGAGGAAGATATGTACCATACAAAAGTGGACGATTTGTATCTTGCTCCTACAGCAGAAGTTCCTGTTACTAATATATATCGAGATGAAATTATAGACGAGAAAGATTTGCCCATTAATTTGGTAGCTTATTCTCCCTGTTTTCGCCGTGAAGCGGGTTCTTATGGAAAAGATACGCGTGGATTATTACGCGTTCATCAATTTAATAAAGTTGAATTAGTGAAATTTGTTACACCTGAATCATCCTACAATGAATTGGAAAGTTTAACCCGCCAAGCTGAATCAATTCTACAGGCTCTTGGGTTGCATTATAGAGTTTTATCTCTATCAACCGGAGATTTAAGTTTTTCTGCCGCAAAATGTTATGATATTGAAGTCTGGGCGCCTGGAGAAGGTAAATGGCTTGAAGTCAGTTCCTGTAGTAATTTTGAGTCGTTTCAGGCACGTCGTGGCGAAATACGCTATCGAAGCGAGGAAACAAGAAAGGTAGATTATTTACATACTTTAAATGGATCCGGAGTGGCAACTCCGAGACTCTTTGTTGCACTAATTGAAACATACCAACAAGAAGATGGATCTATTCTTTTTCCAGATGATGTAGCCGATTATTTAGGCATTAAGGAGATTTGCTGATTGCGAACAATTTGGATTATTATTAATCTAATCGTTTGGACGATCATTTTAGGTGGGGGTGGGGCCGTTCTTTCAATCTTTAGTCGAAAAGGGACTCATGTGATGCATTGGGTTGCGGTAACGTGGTCTAAGATAATATTATGGTCTGGGAATATTCAATATTCCATATCAGGACTAGAAAAAATATCCCACCATCAACCCTATTTTTTTACAGGAAATCATTCATCAGGATTTGATATTCCTTTAGCCTATGCGACTATTCCAAACAAAATGGTATCTATTGCTAAAATTGAATTAAAAAAGATTCCAATCTTTTCTCAGGCGCTCTCGGCGGGAGGGCATATTTTTGTTGATCGAAGTCAACATGATAAAGCAATTGAATCTTTAGAAAAAGCAAAAAAATCATTAAAGAGCGATCCAAGATCTATCCTTTTATTCCCTGAGGGAACAAGATCAGTTGATGGAGAAATAAAACCATTTAAAAGAGGGGGAATCGTTATGGCGATTCAAATGGGCATTCCGATTGTTCCAGTTGCTTTTTGTGGGACATATCAATTACTTACGAAAGGAAAGTGGAATATAAAAGAAACGTCCATTGAAGCCGTTTTAGGGAGTCCAATTGCTACAGAAAATTTAGATGTAAAAGATAGGCGCATAATTGCAAGTCAAATACGTGACGAAGTTATTCAACTTAAGAATGATTGGGAGAAAAAACACTTTTGATTTATCCGCTTCCACATTCTGCACCACCCCATCGGATTCGTGATAGCGAACGAATCAATGAGAAACAATTGATTCTTCAGTGGGCGGCATTGGAACAAGGGAAAATTATATATAGCCGTGATTCTACACCTATAATGGTTTTAAATCCCGGGGAAGAGAATCACCATAATGGGCCTGATTTCTTAAATGCCGACTTGTTTATAAATGGAAAAAGAGTTGTAGGTGATGTGGAAATTCATGTGAATGAAGCAAGTTGGAAATATCATGGACATCATAGAGATAAAAAATATGATTCTGTCATTCTTCATGTTGTGACACAATTTTCGCCCAATCCCGTTACGCAAATTGAAACGGTTAAAATTGAACCAATCTTTAATAATGATTATGCAAGTTCTTGTTCTTTGACACACAATAATTTATCTCAAGATGTTTACTCAATTATTCAATTATTAAGTGAAAAGAGATGGCAAAAAAAGGTGGATGGTTTTAAACATCCACATCATCAATCAAAGGCATTTTTTATTGAAAGGTCTTTTGTGGCACTTGGATCTAAAGGAAATGAAAAAGCATTTCAATCATTAGCAAAAATAATGATCGCTGAAATATGTGAAAATTTAAGCCAGTGGGAGATGGCGGAATTATTCGAACGTGAGAGCCTCTCTTTGGAGTGGAATACCTGCGGAATTCGACCTGCCAAACACCCTAAAATATTGATACCAAAAATGGCTCAATTATTCTATTATATATTTAATGAATATGACTTATTTATCCATAGGCCTGTTAATCTAGAAAAAATTATTGATAGATTGCAAATAATTGGATTTGGGAAAGGACTTATAACAGAATGGTTAGGGAATGTATTTCTTCCTTTTCTGGGCGGTCAAGCTTTATTGCAAAATGAATTGGGCCTTTATATTCAATGGCAACAAGAATGGTTGCAACTTTTCCTACCATACTCCTATGGTAAAATTCATCGAAAATATGGACCTTTCTTATCTAAACGATCTTTAAAATCATTCTCAGTATTGCAAGGAATTTTGGAACTTGAATCTGATTATTGCTGTAAGAGCTATTGTCTCATTTGTCCATGTAAAGAATCCGGAACTAAAAATTAGGTTACAGTTATCTTCAATATTTCAATCTATACAGCCTATTGTGCTAAGAGTTATAGCACACTAAGTTCCCACCCTTAAAATCGATGTAAATCACCTTGAATAACACCTTTGCAAGAATTATACCCTTTCTCGTTCTATTCATATTGAGCGTTAGTCGTGGGGCTGAGTTGAAGCCTGCGCGGACATCTGCGCCTACGAATACCCCACCATCGGAAAGTTCTTTAACGCCGAATAGCGTCGATGAAGCGCAAAATAGATTTCCGGCTATTTTACAAGATATCAAACTCATTCTAACTGAAGTCCAAATTGCAGATTTCCATCATGATTCATTGGAAGCCGCTTACAACTTGAGTCGCATATATGAACTTCTTATGGAAGCCGACCAACTTGGCGATATGAGCATTGAAGACAAAGAAGAGTTTACTCGATTTGATAAAACCTTTACAGATATTATATCCAATAAACTCATAACCGTTACTTTGAGTGATGCACCTTTTTCTGCTGATCGGGTCCGTAGTGAATTAACGTCTAAAATTGATCCTTTAGAAATAGAAATGGGTGATAGCAAATTTATTGTGGTGGATGATCGAGATGGGCATATCCCTCTCGTTCGTAATAAGCAAGTAGATCAATTTATCAATTATTTCACCAAAAAAGGACGAAAGCAATTTGAAATTTGGATGGAGCGATATCTCCAATATAAAGATTTAATTTTACCCATCTTAAAGGCACACGAAATTCCTGAAGAAATCATTGTTTTAGCGATGATTGAATCTGGGTTGAATCCTAAAGCTTATTCTCGTGCCAATGCATCTGGAATGTGGCAATTTGTATATGCTACAGGAAAATCCTATGGCTTGGACCGAAACTGGTATATTGATGAACGACGAGATCCTGTTAAAGCAACCCATGCTGCATGTAATTTTCTATTAGATCTAAACGAATCTTTCGATAACTGGTATTTAACTTTAGCTGCATATAATGCGGGCGGTGGAAGAGTTCGGAGGGCGACCCGCATCCATCAAACATTTGATTTTTGGCAATTACACTCTTTGCCACGAGAAACTCGAAATTATCTTCCCTACTTTCTAGCTGCTGCGATTATTGTTGCTTCTCCAGAAGAATTTGGATTTGAAGTACCCAAGGTTAAGCCATTTAGATATGAAGAAGTTCAATTAGAAAAAAGTGCCGACTTAGCTGTTTTAGCCCACACAGCAGGGATAAAAGTTAAAACGATACGGGAATATAATCCGGAGTTGAGACAATCTGCTTCACCGGCGGATGGTCCTTATTTATTAAAATTACCCTATGGAACCAAAGCAAAATTTGTTACTAACTGGTCAGACTTGTCGGATAATGAACGTTTTGCACCTCAGTTTGTATCGCATCGAGTGAAATATGGTGAAAGTTTATGGACCATATCCAGGAAATATAATGTGTCCGTTCATGACATTGCTTCTGTCAATAAAATAAAAAATCGTCATAAAATTCGAGTTGGAAGTCGTCTTAAAATTCCAGCAAAAGGTGGACGATTATATGGCAGTTCTCATAATGGAGGGCCTCCTGGACATTATAAAATGGTCTATACAGTTCGACGAGGAGATACACTTGGGCAAATTGCAGATGATCATCGAACGCAAGCGGGGAAAATTAGACGCTGGAATAATTTAAAATACGGATCATATATTATTCATCCGGGACAAAAATTGACCATTTGGGTCAAAGAAGGATAATCTCCAAACCAAGGAGGAGTTCATCATGACAAAACAGGAAATCGTTGATATAGTTTCAAATGCTACGGGGTTAACCAAGGTAGAAACAGAAACAATTATGAACGGCGTCATGTCTACAATTGTAGACGCATTAGCCAATAACGAACGCGTAGAATTGCGTGGGTTTGGCACGTTTGGAGTTAAACACCGAATGCCAAAGAAGGCTCGGAACCCCGGTACAGGTGAAGCGATTTATCTGCCGGAAAGATATGTTCCGACTTTTAAGCCCTCAAAAATGATGCGATCACGCGTAAATGAATTAATTAACAAGTAAAAGAGGAATTTTATGCCCTGCGGAAAAAAACGCAAAAAGCGCAAAATGAATACCCATAAACGGAAAAAACGTTTACGCGCAAATAGACATAAGAAAAAGAACAAATAATCGTTCTTCCATTTGAGGGTGCGACTCATTTTGTATGGGTCGCTTGCCCTTCAAATACAACAGACTTTTTGATCATTTATCATTATCTGTAATTTCATCTATGCATATGGATCTAAAACCATTATCTATTTCGGAATTAACGAAACGGATTAAGTCTCTTATAGAAGACGAATTCCCTGAAATATGGATTACAGGTGAAATATCTAATTTTCATCACCATAGTTCAGGCCATATGTATTTTACACTCAAAGATCATCGGGCAGAAATAAAATGCACATTCTTTCGAGGATATAATCAATATGTAAGATTTAAACCGAAAGAGGGTATGCAAGTTATTGCTTCGGGTGCCATTTCTGTTTATGAAAAAAGAGGTCAGTATCAGCTTTCCGTTCGCCAATTAGAGCCTGCGGGAATTGGCACATTATACCTAGCTTTTGAAGCATTAAAAAAAGAACTTCAGGAAGAAGGGCTTTTTGATCAAGTCTATAAAAAATCATTACCCACTTTCCCGAAAAAAATTGGAATTGTAACATCTGGAACAGGAGCCGCCTTAAAAGATATGATTCAAGTTTTAGGAAGACGCGCTCCACACATTTCCATTATTGTTCGCCCGACAAAAGTTCAAGGAGTTGGTGCCGCTGAAGATATTGTTCGGGGGATAAAAGCTTTTCAATCTCGACATGATATTGATGTGCTTATTATTGGGCGGGGTGGAGGCTCTTTAGAAGATTTATGGGCCTTTAATGAAGAAATTGTTGCACGTGCAATTTATGAAAGTTCTATTCCGATTATTTCGGCTGTGGGACACGAAGTGGATATTACTATATCAGATTTAGTGTCGGATTTGAGAGCGCCCACACCTTCTGCGGCAGCAGAATTAGCTAGCATGACCACTCAGGATATTATGGGTTTAGGCGAAGAGTATTTAAAGGCGATAAAACAAATGGTGGTCCAGAAAATATTACAAAGATGGCAAGAATGTGATTCGCTTGAAAATCGTCTTAAAATGCAAGATCCATCTCGGCGTATTCATCGAAATCGAGACAAATTAGATCGCATTTTTCACCAACTTGACTATGCTATCCAAACAAAAAAAATGTCTCTGATCATTGGGGTAGAGAGTATTGAAAAACATTTAATATCTTTAAACCCGACTTCTGTATTACACCGAGGGTTTTCAATTGCTACACGGAAAGATGGACAAATTGTACGGTCAAATACAGATTTAGAAAGTGGCGATTCATTCAATATTCAAACGGGAGATGGTCGATTTGAAGCTGAAAAAAAACAGAATATAGATCGCTTAGGCTAAAACAATAATCATTTTAATACGATTGAAAAACATAAGGTAAATTCACACATGACTGATCAACTAAAACCCAAACATTTTGAAGAAGCGCTCCAGCGCCTGGAAGGGATTGTGGCGCAAATGGAATCGGGAGATGGAAATTTAGAAGAAAGTTTAACTTTATTTGAAGAAGGAATGACATTATTGTCTTTTTGTAAAGATCAGCTCCAAACGGCTGAACAAAAAATAGAAGAATTGTCAGGAGATTCTCCCAATGAAGAATCGAAGGATCATGGCTCCAGCTAAATCAATTGGTATATGGGGGAATACGGATAAACCCCAATTTTGGTCATTATTGCAACCACTGATTCAGTGGATTATAGAGAATAATGGTACACCTTATTTAACAACTCGCATTCGGGATGTTCGTCCATCATCTTTCCCAGACCAAGTTTGTTTCATTGAGCAACCAGACGATTTAATTAATCTTGATTTATTGCTAGTAATGGGGGGAGACGGAACTCTCCTTTCTGCTGCTAGAGCTGTCCAAGAAGCTTCCTTACCGATTCTTGGTATTCATTTGGGGAATTTGGGTTTTTTAGCCAAAGTTGAAGAAAATAATATGAAGGACCGTTTAACTCAAGTTATGGCTGGGGACTATACCATTGATCAAAGATCGATACTAAAAGGAACACTCCAAAAAGATTCAGATTCTGTATCTCATTATGCCTTAAATGATTTTGTTGTTCGGAATTCTCAAACTCATCGAATTATGACTATCGAAGTAAAGGTGAATAATATGTTTGTGGGGAATTATCATGCAGATGGACTGATTGTTGCTACGCCTACAGGGTCAACAGCTTATTCTTTATCTGCCGGAGGCCCTATAATGGCACCGGATGTGAATACAATTGTGATTACGCCTATTTCGCCGCATTCGTTGACTGCGAGGCCACTGGTTGTTTCAGATCAATCTACAATTGACATTCGAGTTATTGAGCAAGATCAACCATTCATTGTTACTGCAGATGGTCAAATTCATGAAGAAATGTTTCCTACCGATTTAATCCAAATTCAGCGGGGTGAAAAAACAATTCAATTAATTGATGTTGGCTCTGAGTCCTATTTTAAAACGTTAAGAACTAAAATGGGTTGGGGGCAGCGAGGCGGTTAGTGCTTAAGGGTTAATTGTGAATTATACACTTATTCATCGTCTATAGTTAAGCATTCTTATAAGTCGTCAGGTGAAGTGATGAAATGATGCTTGAGTAAAATTATCACACCACTTTTAATATAGTTGCCGATGTTTCCGCATCATACAATCATTCATAATTACGATTAATCCAGCATTTTCGGCTTTCTGGCCTGCTTCGTCATTAATTACGCCATCTTGAAGCCACAAGGCTTTTGCGCCAATTTTAATTGCGGCATTTGCGATGGGACCCACATATTCAGGACTTCGAAATACATCTACCACATCCACGGGGACTGGAATATCTTTTAAGGATGGATAACACGTTTCACCTGCAATTTCTTTTTGTCCTGGATTGACAGGGATTATGGTATATCCTTGATCTCTGAGATATAAGGCTACGTAATGACTTGGGCGTTCTGGTTTTGGAGACATGCCAACAACGGCAATTGTTTTCATGGCAAAAATAGATTCATACGTTTTCGGATCATTCATAAATCAACTCTTTCATTTTTGTTTAAATAAATTTTTAATCACATAACCCGCAATACTTGGGTTTTCTTTAAGTCGTCTTAAAGAGTAATCAAACCATGCAGACCCAAAAGGGACATAAATGCGTACCGCGTAACCCTTATTGAGTAAAGATACTAAACGCCCTTTCATCGGAACGCCATATAAAACTTGAAACTCAAATTGATCTTTTGAAATATCATTTTCCTCAATCCAGGATTCAATCAAATCCAATAAAGAAAGATCGTGTGTAGCGATGGCGCAAAACCCGGATTGAGATAAAAGTGTTTTAACGAGACGGAAATAATTTTCTACAATATCAACATCATTTTGGTAGGCGATCGTTTCAGATTCTCGATATATACCCTTGCAAATACGCGCATTCAAGCCAGAGCGTGATAATCTATTCACATCATCAATGCTGCGATGCAAATAAGCTTGAAGTACAATACCCGTTTTGGTATGAATCTGTTTGCAATGTTGATATAACTCAAGTGTTGCATCTGTAAAAGGTGAATTTTCCATATCTAATCGAAGGAAATTTTCAGTTTCTTTTGCAGCTAGACTAATATGATGTGCATTTGCCATTGCTTCAGCGAGCGATATATCTAAGCCAATGTGTGTAGGCTTAATGGAAACATTACAATCTAATTGTTCTTCCTTTATGGCATAATATAAATCGCAATAATGTTGTGTTATGGCTCGGGCCTGCACTTTGTCTTTTACGTGTTCGCCTAGAATATCAATGGTTGTTTTAAATCCCTTTTCATTTAAAGAGCGAATATGTTTTTTTGCTTCATCAAAGGATTCACCGGCCACATAAGGGGATGCAAACGGACGAACAAGCCATCGAGGTAGCAAAGGAAGGGTAGAAGCCACGATTTTATTCAAAGAAGGCATAGTAAAAATTAACGAGTGATTCTAATGCGAATCAAAATATTTTCAAATCAGCTAAAGGCGAGATTAGACAGTGTTTTTGCAGCCTTTTTTCAAGTTGGCTGTAATTAATTTTTTATAGTGCAAGTTCTCATTGACGCATGAAAAAGGTGTCTCTAAATTCGCCATCTTGATTTAGTCAATATTCATTTATGTACCGAGACTTTGGAACAATTTTAATAGCAGCCTTATTAGGCATCGTAATGGTGGGCGTCCCGCTTTTGATTCAAAAGCTCATTGCGCCATCCAAAAAATCCTTTGAAAAATTTGACACATATGAATGTGGAGAAGAAGCAGAAGGGAATGCGTGGCTCCAGTTTAATATTCGTTTTTATGTTATTGCTCTCATTTTTCTTATTTTTGATGTGGAAGTCGTTTTTTTATTCCCCTGGGCAGTTGTCTTTAAAGAATTAGGTCTGTTAGCCTTCGTGGAAATGGGCATATTTTTGGTGATACTTATCGTGGGACTCGCCTATGTGTGGGTAAAAACAGATTTGGATTGGGTGAAGCTAAAAGTTCCGTATGGCAGTGGCCGTTATCGGAAAATTAAGTTGGAGGAGAAAGCCTAAATGGGCGTACTGGAACATAAATTTCAGGATAATATTGTTGTAGAAAAATTGGATAAACTATTAGGATGGGCTCGATCCACATCTCCATGGTATTTCCAATTTGGTCTTGCTTGTTGTGCTATAGAAATGATGGCTACTGCTGCGAGCCGCCATGATTTAGAACGTATTGGGATGATGCCTCGATCATCACCTCGCCAAGCAGATATTATGATAGTCGCCGGAACTGTAACGATGAAAATGGCCTTACGGGTAAAAAAATTATACGAACAAATGG
This sequence comes from Fidelibacterota bacterium, assembly GCA_016784605.1. GTDB lineage: Bacteria > Fidelibacterota > Marinisomatia > Marinisomatales > UBA1611 > JABHGY01. The sequence goes on from JADHUI010000016.1 coordinate 44,235, forward strand.
CCGAACCAAAATATGTGATTGCCATGGGAAGTTGCGCTACATCCGGCGGCCCATATTGGCAGCACGGATATCACGTTTTAAAAGGGGTTGATTTAATTGTACCCGTTGATGTGTACGTTCCCGGATGTCCGCCTCGACCAGAAGCACTCATAGAAGGATTGCTTAAGCTCCAAGAAAAAATTCAAACTGATCGACCTTTAACGAAAATTGATTCATGACAGATGACCGAGATAAATTAATCGCAGAAGCGGTGGAAAAAGCTCTTAAAGGCGACATGGATGCCATTAATGGGATTGAAGATCGAGTTACACGCTCTAAAGCAAAAGCCGCTCTTCATAAAGCAAAAAAAGCAGCTAAAGCAGCAGAGCTTACTTCTGCGGATGCAAGTGAGTCTGATGCTGTTGAGAATCAAACTGAAACCATTTCGACGAACCAAAAAATCGCTTCTATCATTGATGGAGAATTCCCCGGATCGGTTGTCGCGCAAGAGGGTGAGTCAGAAGAATGCATTTACATTCAATCTAAATTTTGGGAAAAAGTGGCTTCATTTTTACGTAACAATGCTGTTCTCGATTTCGATTCATTGCAATGTGTTACAGGGATGGATATGGGCGAAGGCATTTTAGAAGTGCGATATAATTTTCATTCTATGAAGCTGCGTCATTCCATTGAAATTAGAATTTCCACTCCTATTGAAAATCCTCACATATATTCTATTGAACAAATTTGGAGAATTGGGGATTGGTTTGAGCGTGAAGTATATGATATGTTTGGTATTTTATTTACAGGGCATCGCAACTTAAAAAGGATGTTGCTTCCCGATGATTGGGAAGGATTCCCCTTACGGAAAGATTATGAAACACCGCAATCGTATCATGGGATTGCAGTACCAAAAGTGAAGGAAGAATGGGAATAATTCACGGCGAAGAAATGGTCCTAAATATTGGGCCACAACATCCAAGTACACATGGAGTTTTAAGGCTTAAAGTCCGTACGGATGGCGAAGTGGTTTCTGATATTTACCCGGTGATTGGGTATCTCCATCGCTCTTTTGAGAAGCATTGTGAAAATGTAACTTATGAGCAAGTGATTCCGTATACGGATCGATGTGATTATATTGCCTCCATGAATAATAATTTGGGCTATGCAGTTACAGTCGAAGAATTGATGGGAATCGAAGTGCCAGAAAAAGTAGAATATATTCGGGTAATTGTTTCTGAATTCAATCGTATTGCAAGTCATTTATTAGCGCTAGGAACCTACGGTTTGGATGTGGGTGCTTTTACTCCTTTTCTATATATGTTCCGAGATAGAGAACGTATTTTAGATATGTTCGAAATGGTTTGTGGTGCGAGACTTCTGTATAATTATATCTGGGTAGGTGGTGTATCGCATGATTTACCGAAAGGATTTGTTGAAACGGCTTATCAATTCCTTGATTATTTTGAACCTCAAGTGAAAGAATACAATAATTTATTAACGTATAATAAAATTTTTGTTGAACGAACAGCTGACGTAGGTGTTTTACCGCCTGATGTGGCTATTAATTACGGTGTAACGGGTCCGAATCTGCGTGCTTCTGGCGTTAAATGGGATATTCGAAAAGATGAACCATATTCCATCTATGATAAATTTGATTTTGATATTCCTGTGGGACGGGGGGAGTTAGGTACAATTGGTGATTGTTGGGATCGATATTGGGTTCGAATGAGAGAAATTGAAGAAAGTGTTAAAATTCTTCGACAAGCGCTCAAAGGTTTGCCAAAAGAAGGAGATGTGCATCAAGCAATTCCTAAAAAAATTAGGCCTCCAAAAGGATCTATCTATAAAAGAACGGAAAGTCCACGTGGTGATTTAGCTTTTTATATTACAAGTGATGGTAAGCCTAAACCGTATCGTTTGAAAATGCGTTCTCCGGCATTTACATCATTGAGCGTTTTAAATAAAATATCTCGAGGTTGGATGTTGTCAGATGTTATTGCTATACTGGGAAGCTTAGATATTGTGTTGGGAGAAATTGATCGATGAGTGTTGATCTTTTATACGATTGGTTAAATGAATCTATCCCATTCTTAAGCGGGAATAGCCTATTGCTTCTTTTGGCGATTGTGATTCCAGCAATATTGTTATTTCTTGTTATTGCTGTAAATGCCATTGTCCTCGTTTATGCAGAAAGAAAAGTATCTGCTTTTATGCAGGATCGAGTTGGTCCAATGGGTCAAGGGGTTGGCCTTCATGCGGGGAAATGGGGCATGCTACAAACAGTTGCAGATGCTCTAAAATTGATATCGAAAGAAGATATAATCCCAAGATTGGCGGATCGAAAATTATTTATCATGGCGCCCTTTGTTATTTTTGTGGGTGCTTTTATTGCTGTCATTGCCCTTCCTTTTGGAGAAACATTAATCGTTGCGGACATGAATATTGGTATTTTTTATATATTAGCCGTGAGTTCTTTCGGCGTAATTGGATTAATTCTTGCAGGATGGTCATCCAATAATAAATGGTCATTATATGGTGGTATGCGCTCAGCTGCTCAAATTATTAGTTATGAAATCCCGGCTGGATTGTCCTTAGTTACAGTTATAATGCTTACGGGTACATTAAGTATGCAAGGGATTATCCAGTATCAATCAGGTGGCTTGTTTGACTGGATCGTATTTTCAAGCCCATTTTCATTTATTGCATTTATCATTTATTTCATTGCTGCAATTGCAGAAACAAATAGAACGCCTTTTGATATCCCGGAAGCAGAATCAGAATTAGTAGGTGGGTTTCATACAGAATATTCTGGCATGCGGTGGTCATTTTTCTTTTTAAGTGAATATGCAAATATGTTGGTTGTGAATGGAGTTGCAGTAGCGGCATTTCTTGGTGGATGGCAAAGCCCAATTCCCGGATATTTGAATTCACCGGGCTGGGGTGTTTTTTGGTTCATATCAAAAATTTTGGTTTTGGTTTTTGTAATGATGTGGGTTCGGTGGACATTTCCGAGGCTTCGTGTGGATCAATTAATGGATATATGTTGGAAATATTTGCTTCCTATTGCGCTTTTTAACATATTTGGTGTAGGGATATGGACCCTTATTTTTGGATAATGTTATGACGAAATATTTTCAAAATATTTGGGAAACAGTTACGACTTTATTAACAGGGTTTGGTATTACTTGGGTTCATATGATGAAAATCAAAAAGAACAATGTAACCTTGCAATACCCTGAAGAAAAATGGCCCCGTCCTGAACGAAATATTGGATTCAATCATGATGATTATAATGTAATTCGATCCCGTCTTACAGTTGATATTAACGATTGTATTGGGTGCTTGAAGTGCATGCGAGCGTGTCCGGTTGATTGCATTAAAATTGAAACGGTCAAAGCAGATGTGCGCGGAGATGACATACAAGATGTTGGGCATGTTGGTATTACATCAAATGGGTCAAAAAAAGCCATGGTAGTGACTCGGTTTGATATTGATATGACGGAATGTTGTTATTGCAATCTTTGCACATATCCTTGTCCGGAAGAATGTATTTTTATGACAGGTGGGCCTAATGCGGATCGCCACCATATTGATTATGAATTTTCTGAATATGATCGAACGGATTTGATTTATAGATTTGCTAAAAAAGGCACACAAGAAAAAATGGCTAAATTAATGGCGCCAAAAGAACCAAAGGTGAAAGCATAATGTCAGAACTTGCATTTTGGTCAGTTGCTTTTGTTACGGTTGCATCAGCGGGGATGGTTGTCTTTTCCGGACAGCTCATTTATTCTGCGATTGCTTTATTATTCACGCTACTAGGTGTTGCAGGTTTATATATTTTTTTATGGGCAGATTTTATGGCAGGTGTCCAAGTCATGGTATATATAGGTGGAATTCTAGTTTTAATTATTTTTGGTATTATGTTAACCCATAAAATTGTATCCGTCAAAATATCGCAATCCAATGTTCAACGTAAATTGGGTGCTGTTGTAGTGGGTATATTTTTAATATTCCTAACATCATCCATTGGAGATGCGCCATGGTTTCAAATGGTAACAACTGAGCCATCAGAAACAGTCAGAACCGTAGGTCGATTACTTATGACCAAATATTTACTCCCATTCGAAGTAGCGTCCATCTTATTGTTAGGATCATTGATAGGCGCAGCGATGTTATCAAGGAAGGAAGAATAATGGACCAACTTGTCAATTATTTATATATTTCCGCCATTCTATTTTCATTGGGATTATTTGGGGTAATAACACGTCGGAACGGTATTGCCGTTTTAATGGGTGTTGAGCTTATTTTAAATGCTGCAAATATCAATTTTGTCGCTTTCTCTCGATTTGGAGGCATGAACTTAAGTGGGCATGTTTTTTCACTTTTCGTCATTGTTTTAGCCGCAGCAGAAGCCGCAGTCGCTTTAGCGATTATTATTACAATCTATAACTCAATGCAAACAGTCAATGTTGATGATGCATCAAGCATGAAGCAATAATGGATAATATTTATATAAATTCAAGTATAGTTATTTTGTTTTTGCCTTTATTGGCATTTATAATTCAAATATTTATCGGGAAACGATTACCGCGTCAAGGTGATTGGGTTTCCATATCAGCTATATTGATTACATTATTTTTGGCAGCTTATATGTTTATTTCAATGTTGTCTCAATATGACCCCAATTTTAAACATGAATCTTCCTTCATGTGGATGGATTTAGGAGATTTTAAAATTCAGCTTGGCTTTTTGGTGGACAACATTACTATTATCATGTTGTTGGTTGTGGCGTTGATTTCAAGTTGCACGCATATATTTTCCCTTAAATACTTAGAAGGGGATATACGTTATTCTCGTTATTATGCTTATTTAGGATTATTTACATTCAGCATGAATGGAATTGTCCTCGCTAATAATTTGGTTTCCATGTACATCTTTTGGGAATTGGTTGGTGTAAGTTCTTATCTATTAATTGGTCATTGGTTTGAAAAAGATTCAGCGGCAAATGCAGCCAAAAAAGCATTTTTAACAAATCGCGTTGGAGATATAGGGTTTTTTATTGGTATAATGACTATTTTCACCGCTGTCGGTTCTTTTGCTTTTACCGATATTTTTGAAGGTGTTGCAATAGGGTCAATCGAGGGAGCTACTTTAACCTTTGCTGGTATATGTCTTTTTGCGGGCGCCATGGGGAAATCATCCCAATTTCCATTACATATATGGTTGCCAGATGCTATGGAAGGCCCAACCCCTGTTTCTGCTTTAATGCATGCAGCAACAATGGTTGCGGCAGGTGTTTACTTATCTGTTCGTATTTTTCCGCTAATGACTCCAGATGCATTGCTATTTGTAGCATACATAGGTGGATTTACAGCTCTATTTGCTGCAGCGATTGCGTTAACTCAAAATGATATTAAAAAAGTGTTAGCCTATAGTACGGTAAGCCAATTGGGATATATGATTTTAGCCGTTGGAACAGGAGTGTATACAGCCGCATTTTTCCATTTATTAACTCATGCAATGTTTAAAGCAAATCTCTTTTTTGGAAGCGGAAGTGTGATTCATTCTATGCACCATGCTCTGCATAAAAAACATGATCACAAAACGGACCCGCAAGATATGCGGAACATGGGTGGATTTAAAGAAAAAATGCCCATCACTTTTTGGAGTATGACTATTAGCACCTTGGCTATTGCGGGCGTACCTTTCTTTTCAGGGTTTTTATCCAAAGACGCAATCTTGGGTGGAACATTATCTTTTGCTCAACAGCATCCTCAGCATTTTCTATTGCCAATGTTTGGTTTTGGTGCAGCTGCCATGACCGCATTTTATATGTTTAGGATGATATTTATGACATTCTACGGTAAACCCCAAATGCCGGAATTATATAAAGATATTCATGAATCTCCCCGAGAAATGACAGGTCCATTAGTCCTACTTGGATCGCTTAGTATATTTATATTTTATACATTACCCTATTTTAATCCATTTTCAACACATGGTTGGTTCACTGACTTAGTGGTGGCAAAAGATTCATTTGTGCCTGGAAATATTTCCGCTCATGAAATTGCAGAACATGCGCATCATGCGCATATGCCTGCCTTGGTATTATCTTTATCCGTTGCGGGCTTGGGTATATTGGTGGCCGGTTTGATGTATTTAAAGAAATCGCTTTCGGCGGATGCATGGGCAAATAACTCGGGACCACTGTATAAATTAAGTCTTAATAAATTTTATTTTGATGAAAATTATGATCGATTCCTTTATCAACCATTAATGAAACTTGCAGATAAGGTGGCCTATTTTGATTGGGAATTGTACGATAAATATTTCATTAATGGCTTCGGACGGATTACATCATGGCTCTCTGATATTTCAGGGAAATTTGATTTTGACGGTATTGACCAAGGCCTAGTGGACGGTGTGGGCCGTTCTGCTAAACAAGTGGGTCATTCATTAAGAAACATTCAAACAGGTCGCATCCAAAATTATATTCTTTATGTTTTGGCGGGTGCAATTCTGATGATCATTATTCAAGCAGTTTAAAAGGATTTTATTGAGGTAATTATGGAATCAAATTTATTGAGTCTATTAGTTTGGATGCCGGTAATAGGGCTATTAGGGATAGCTCTTGTTCCTAGGCACAGAACAAAAGAAATAAAATGGATAGCAGCTATAGCGACGGGGATACAGCTAGTCCTGGCGATAGTATTGTGGTCAAAATTTGATCCATCCAATGCTGGATTGCAATTTATGGAAAGAGCTGATTGGATTCCATCCTTTAATATTTCATATATTTTGGGTGTGGATGGATTAAGCCTTCCCATGGTTATTTTAACAGCTTTATTATGTTTTATTGGCATTTTTGTAAGTTGGAAAATTGACCATGCAGTTAAAGGGTATTTTGCGCTATTCCTTCTATTGGATACAGGTATAATGGGTGTATTCCTTTCAATGGATTTCTTTTTGTTTTACATATTTTGGGAAGTCATGTTGTTGCCCATGTATTTCTTAATAGGTATGTGGGGTGGTCCGCAGCGCGAATATGCAGCCATTAAATTTTTTCTTTATACCTTATTTGGCTCCGTCTTAATGCTCATTGGTATTTTGGGACTATATTTTACATGTGGTCAAACATTTGACATTCAAGTGCTTATTCAAAATGCACCTGAAATGTTATCGGGTGTTATGTGGTGGGGTATGAGCGCCATAAAAGTAATTTGGGTATTATTATTTATTGGTTTTGCAATTAAAGTACCTGTTTTTCCATTCCATACGTGGCTACCTTTAGCGCACGTTGAAGCGCCGACGGCTATTTCTGTATTATTGGCGGGCGTTTTATTAAAACTTGGTGTCTATGGAATTCTAAGATTGAATTATGGATTAATGCCAGATGGTGTTTGGTGGTTTGCTGGCGCACTCGCTTTTTTGGGACTTATTAATGTAGTTTGGGGCGGATTATGCGCATTAGCTCAAACGGATTTAAAAAAGTTGGTCGCCTATTCTAGTATTAATCACATGGGATATACGCTAATTGGAATGGCAGCAGTTATTGCTGCAGGATCCGCAAATGGTGCCAACACAACTGCCGCGCAGGCTGGATTAGCAGGAGCTGTTTTCCAAATGTTTAATCATGGAACCATTTCTGCAATGCTTTTTATTTTAGTAGGTGTTATTTACGATCGAGCTCACCATAGAGAAATAAATGGTTTTGGCGGAATTGCATCTCAAATGCCCATTTATACGGGCGTAACCGCATTAGCCTTTTTTGCAGGGTTAGGGCTTCCGGGATTTTCTGGATTTATTAGTGAAGCAATGTGCTTTATTGGTGCATTTCCTGTATTTAAGGGAATTGTTATAGCATCGACGGTTGGAATCTTATTGAATGCTGCCTACTTCTTATGGGCCTTTCAACGCATTTTCTTCGGAAAATTAAATGAAAAGTATACTGAATTACCTGAAATCAACGCGCGTGAATTGTTTACCGTGATTCCATTAGCCATCATTACTGTATTTTTAGGTGTTTATCCTGCACCATTTCTAAATCTTGTGAAATCGACGTTGAATTTGATTATTGAAATGGTTGCATCAGGGTCACCGATCGCAGGAATGTAATCTGGATTTATTAGAATGAATAATCTTCAAAGTTTATCTCTTTATTTGCCGGAACTCATCTTAACGGTTACTGTTTTAAGTGCCATTGTTTTTGATTTGTTTTTACCTAAAGAAAAATCGCCTAAAGTAGGTTGGCTTGTTTTTGGCGGTCTTATACTGTCTGGGATGGCCATTTGGGTTCAAAAAAGCCCAACAACGACTTTATTTATGGATGCAATTGTTTTAGATCCCTTTGCTCAGTTTTTCAAGTTGCTTATTATTTTAGCAACCTTATTTGTGATAATAGCCAGTCAAGTAAACAGCGAACTAGATGGATATAGCCAAGGAGAGTATTACTCTCTTTTGGGTATATTGGTTTTTGGGCTTTTCTTAATGGTCTCATCTGTCGATCTTATTTCTGTTTACTTATCCTTAGAAGTTGTTTCAATTATGTCATTCATATTGTCAGGGTATTTAAAAAATGATAAACGATCTAATGAATCAGCTCTGAAATATGTTATATATGGCGCATTCTCTTCTGGAGTTATGTTGTATGGTATGAGCCTTATCTATGGAATCGCAGGTAGTACAAACTTTTTTGAAATTCAAAATCAGTTAGTGGGTGGTGGGGGAGAATATCATCTTATTTTTGTTATTGCTGTGGTGATGATACTTGTTGGATTTGGCTATAAAATTTCCATGGTTCCTTTTCATTTTTGGACACCTGATGTTTATGAAGGTGCCCCAACAACGATAACTGCTTTTTTATCTGTTGCCCCAAAAGCAGGAGGATTGGCACTGTTTATTCGCTTTTTTCACCAAGTGATGGGAGATGGGGTTGCATTGGAAGGTAATGGTTTCCTGACGACAACTGAATTACCATGGCCTCAAATGGTAGCCGTTTTGGCTGTCGCTACAATGACATTAGGGAATTTGGTTGCCCTTCAACAAAAAAGTATAAAGCGAATGTTAGCCTATTCCAGTATAGCTCATGCAGGATATATGTTAATGGCATTACCTGTCCTTTCAGCGGATGGAATTCAATCTATAATGATTTATCTTGTCATGTATTTGTTTATGAATTTAGGTGCATTTTTTGTGGTGCTTTATGTTAAAAATAAAACGGGCAATGAAACATTTGAAGATTATAGCGGACTAGGGTGGAAAATGCCAATATTAGGTATTGTTATGACTGTTTTTATGGTGTCTTTAACTGGTTTACCACCGACAGCAGGATTCATTGGTAAATTTTACATTTTTGCATCGGTTATTAAAGGCGGAAGTCAATTTTATTGGTTAGCATTTTTTGGCGCATTTAATAGTGTCATCTCGTTATATTACTATTTTAGAGTTGTTAAAGTCATGTACCTTGAAGGCGCAAAATCTGATATAATTGAATCCCCAAATCAACCAATATTAGGACTTCTATTAGCAACTTCAGTTCCTTCTTTGTTCTTAGGGATTTATTGGCAACCTGTGATAAAATGGGTTGAAAATTCTTTCCATTTCTTCACTCAAATCTTGTAATTTTATAGGCGCATTTAGCTGTTTTTACTTATGTCTCGATTAAAAATTAAAAAGGGTTACAATATCCGAATAGCTGGTTTGCCTGCTGATGAAATAAAAGTTGGGCAAGTACCTTCTAGGATTTCAATTCAGCCCAACGCATTTAAATCTACAAAACCGAAATTATTGGTTAAAGAAGGTGATTCTGTTCAAATAGGATCTCCTTTATTTTTTGATAAAAACAATCCGAAAGTTAATTGGGCTTCACCTGGCGGTGGCGTTATAAAATCTATACAATTTGGTCCGCGCCGTGTTATTGAAAATATAATAATTGAATTAGACAGGGATGAAAAATACATTGTTGGGCAATCATTTCAAGCTGATTCGATTTCAACTTTAGGGAAAGAGATTGTCCTAGATAAGATTTTAGATGCGTCATTATTTCCAATGATTCGTCAACGGCCGTTCAATAAAATCCCCAACCCGATTCAGTCGCCGGATGCTATTTTTATTTCTGGATTGAATACGGCCCCATTAAGTGTTGATCTCAATATTGCTTTATCCACTCGTTTGGAATCATTTCAAGCGGGTATAGATGCATTGTCTCAATTAACAACGGGCAAATTACATCTTACTTTACCTGTTGAATCTGTATTGAGCGAAATAAAAAATTGTGTTATTAATACTATATCTGGTCCGCACCCAGCTGGTAATGTTGGTATACAAATACATCATACATCCCCATTAAAGCCTGGGAAAATTATTTGGACAATTAATGCACAGCATGTAGCAACTATAGGGGACTTATTTTTGACTGGGTCTTTTAACCCGCAGATGGTTGCAACAATTGCTGGTCCTATGGTAAATGATCCAACTCATATTGCATCAAGAATAGGATGTTCTATTCAATCGCTACTTCATAAACAGTTGAAAAATGGATTTTCTCGAATCATTTCAGGGGATGTATTAACGGGTACAGAATCATCCATCGATGGGTTTATGGGCTTTTATGATAGTAGTATAACTGTCATTGCTGAAACGGATGAGCGTGAATTCTTAGGCTGGTTGAAACCCGGATCAAGTAAAACGCGATACACTTTAACGAATGCTTATTTTAAAAATGGTAATCGAAACTTTTCATTTTCTTCTGGTTTAAATGGGGGGATTAGGGCATTAGTTCCCATTGATGCATGGGAAAATGTTTTGCCGATGGATATAATGCCTATAGCTTTATTTCGAAGCATTATTGCGAAGGATTTAGAAGAAATGGAACAATTGGGTATCATTGAATGTGATCCTGAAGATTTTGCATTATGTAGTTTTGCATGTCCGAGTAAAATTGAATTATCTGAAGTCATACAGGATGGTTTGGACTTAATTGAGGCAGACGGGTAATTATGAAGGTACTTCGAAATTTGATGGATAAAATGGCACCCGTATTTGAAGAAGGTGGCAAATTAGAAAAGTTATATCCCTTGTGGGAAGCAGTAGATGTTGGAGTTTATAATACCAATAAAAAAACAAAACAAGCTCCGCATATTCGTGACAGTGTTGATATCAAACGAGTCATGATATTGGTGGTATTTGCTTTATTACCTCTCTATATATTTGGTGCGATTAACATTGGAGTCCAAGGAAGCATAGCGCAAAATATGACTCGGTCATGGAATGAGAATTTATGGATTGGGTTACAGCAAATTTTGCCGATTTTTGTTGTCACTTTTTTAACGGGCGGATTTTGGGAAGTTCTTTTTGCGTCCATAAGGAAGCATGACGTAAATGAAGGATTTTTTGTTACAGGTTTTTTAATACCCTTAATTGTACCAGCTACAATTCCACTTTGGCAAGTAGCAGTTGCTACAACTTTTGGTGTTGTTATTGGAAAAGAAATATTTGGTGGAACGGGTTATAATATTTTTAATCCTGCTTTAACTGCTCGTGCATTCATCTTTTTTGCTTACCCTGGAGCTATCTCAGGGGATAAAGTATGGGTTTCTGGAGTGGACGGCTATTCTGGTGCAACAGGTTTATCTATCCCAGCTGCAATTGAAGGCGGAAACGCCAAGCAATTACTAGATTCTTTTACTCAATTTGACTTTAGTTGGTGGAATATGTTTATAGGGTGGATCCCAGGCTCTATTGGCGAAACAAGCAAAATATTAATATTGCTTGGAGCCGGGTTCTTGATTCTAACAAAAGTAGCATCTTGGCGAATTATGGTTGGAGGCGTAATTGGATTGTTTTCAACAGCTTGGTTAACAAATGGCTTAGCCAAATATTCGACAAATACAATGTTATCATTACCGGCGGAATATCATTTGGTTATGGGTGGTTTTTTATTTGGAATAGTTTTCATGGCGACTGATCCTGTATCAGCTTCACAAACAAATAAAGGGCGATGGATCTATGGGATTTTAATTGGGGTAATGACTATAATTATTCGATCCATTAATCCTGCCTACCCAGAAGGGACTATGTTAGCTATTTTATTCATGAATGCATTCTCTCCATTGATTGATTATTTTATCATTAAGGGGAATATCAACAAAAGAATGGCTCGCTATGCGAAGTAATACCTACACTATTCTTTTTACGGCCGCAATTACAATTGTTTTAGGCTTTATGTTGTCAATTGCGGCAACTTCTCTCAAGGAGAGACAAAAGCTTAATGTAGAGTTAGATATAAAGAAAAATATTCTTATTGCACTTAATATACAACCTGCGGGTGAAAAATTCACACCAAGCGAAATCGAAAATCGATATGATGAAATAGTTGTCCCTATTATCGTTGATATAAAAGGGGATATTGTTCTGAATTCTTCGTTAGAAGCTATTGAAGAGTCACTGGATAAATTTCCCATCTTTATGCAAAAAATGGGTGACGTGATTGAAGGGTATGCAATACCAATTTCCGGAAAAGGGTTATGGTCGACTATATATGGATACCTTGCATTAGAGCCAGATGGAAAAACTGTTAAAGGAATAACTTTTTACCAACATGGTGAAACCCCGGGTTTGGGTGGCGAAGTTGAAAAAGAATGGTTTACGGATAATTATAAACAAAAGAAAATTGTAAATGATGCGGGGGATTTAGTTAGTATTCAAGCTGTAAAGGGAAAAGCTGACCCAACATCTCCAGAATATTTCCATCAGGTAGACGGTGTTTCAGGAGCTACCATGACTACAAAAGGGTTAAATATATTTTTAAAGGAAGAATTAAAAAAATATGATCCATATTTTCATAAAATTAGGCAAACCCAATAAATGAGTCTTTTAAGTAAAAAATCGCAACAAGTTCTTCAAGATCCGCTAGTTAACAACAACCCAATTGCTACCCAGGTACTAGGGATATGTTCTGCTTTAGCCGTAACGGTAAAAATGGATACAGCTGTGGTTATGACATTAGCTGTTATTGCAGTGTTAAGTTTAAGTAATGTAATTATAGCTATGCTGCGTAATTGGATTCCAGGTAAAGTTAGAATTATTGTGCAATTGACCGTTATAGCTTCACTTGTTATTTTGACAGATCAAATATTAAAAGCATATCTTTATGACATCAGTAAACAGTTATCGGTATTCGTTGGACTTATTATTACAAATTGTATTGTAATGGGAAGAGCAGAAGCTTTTGCTATGCAAAACCCACCAGGAAAATCTTTTTTTGATGGTTTAGGTAATGGATTGGGGTACGGCTTAATTTTAATATTAGTTTCATTTTTCCGAGAAATCTTAGGGAGTGGGTCAGTCTATGGAATTCAAGTGATTCCTCAATCTTTATACGATATGGGATATACCAATATGGGTATAATGAATTTGGCTCCTGGAGCATTTATAATTTTAGGTTTAATTGTTTGGGTACAAAGAATTGTATCTGGCATAGAGGAGGATAATTAGAATGATTGAACATTACCTTTCCCTCGCTGCTAAAGCAATATTTGTAGAAAATATTTTATTAGCCTATTTCCTAGGGATGTGTTCATTCTTAGCAATAAGTAAAAAAGTTGAAACTTCAATAGGACTCGGCTTTGCGGTTGTCTTTGTATTAACAATAACTGCACCTGTCAACTGGGCAATTCACCACTATTTTTTACAAGCGGGAGCATTAGCTTGGGCTGGTTTTCCGGAAGTAGATTTAAGTTATTTGAATTTTATTGCTTTTATTGCTGTTATTGCCGCAATGGTGCAATTAGTTGAAATGATTATGGATCGATTTACGCCAAGCCTATACCATTCATTAGGAATATTTTTACCTTTAATTGCCGTTAATTGCGCTATCCTGGGTGGTAGTCTATTGTTGGTAGAAAGAAATTATAATTTGGCAGAATCCGTAGTTTTTGGGTTTGGTAGTGGCTTAGGGTGGTTTCTAGCGATTGCATCGATGGCCGCCATTAGATGGAAATTGCGATATTCAAATGTCCCGAAAGGTTTGAGGGGATTAGGAATAACTATGTTATTAACGGGCTTACTTTCTTTAGCCTTTATGTCTTTTTCAGGTATCAATTTATAATGTTTACTGCACTTATTGGCGTCATTGTTTTTACAAGTTTAATCATCATTCTGGTGGTGATTCTTAATTTTGCGGAGTCCAAACTATTGCCACAAGGTGATGTTTCAATTGAAATCAATCAAGATGTGGATAAAAATGTAATTACTCGTCCAGGGCCTACCTTACTCAATGCATTATCTAGTGAAAATATATTTCTTCCATCTGCTTGTGGCGGAGGAGGAACATGTGCAATGTGTAAATGCCAAGTATTTGAGGGCGGTGGTGATATTTTACCAACTGAAACAAATCATATTGACCGAAAATCTGCCCGAGACCATTGGCGGCTTGCATGCCAAGTAAAGGTGAAGGAAGATATGAAAATCCAAATTCCCGATGAAATATTTAGTATAAAAAAATGGGAATGTACTGTACGATCCAATGGAAATATGGCAACTTTTATAAAAGAACTTATTTTGGAATTACCTCAAGGTGAAAATTTAGATTTTAGAGCTGGCGGATATATACAATTGGACATTCCAAAATTTGAAAATATTCTGTTTAAAGATTTTGACATTGAAAAAGAATATCACGAGGATTGGGACAAATATAAAATTTGGGATTTAACTGTTAATAATGATGATGAAATAGTTAGAGGTTATTCCATGGCAAATCACCCTGCGGAAGGGAATATCGTTATGCTAAATGTTCGTATAGCAACTCCGCCACCTCCGCTTTGGAATGATGTACCCCCAGGATTAGGATCATCTTATATATTTAATTTAAAACCGGGTGATAAAGTAACAGTCAGTGGCCCTTTTGGAGAATTTTTTGCTAAGGAAACAGAAAATGAAATGGTTTTTATTGGAGGAGGCGCTGGGATGGCACCTATGAGGAGCCATATTTTTGATTTATTTCACACCAAAAAAACAAATAGAAAAGTTTCTTTTTATTATGGGGCAAGATCATTAAGAGAAATGTTTTATGATGATGAATTTAAAAAACTTGCTGAAGATCATCCGAATTTCAGTTATCATGTTGCATTATCTGAACCGATGGAAGAAGATAATTGGACGGGTCCAACCGGATTCATCCATCAGGTGTTGCATGATACCTTTCTAAAAGATCATGAAGACCCAACTGAAATTGAATATTATATGTGTGGACCGCCAATGATGATTGACGCCTGTGATAAAATGTTATATGATTTAGGCGTAGAAAAAAATATGGTTGCCTATGATAAATTCGGATAAAATGTTTTCTATTCATAACCAGTATAAAGCCCAACTTTTGTTGGGCTTTTTATTTCTATTTAGCTCATGTGATGCACCTCCGAAAAGTCGCCTTAAGGGGCGAACAATGGGGACGACTTATGAAGTCATATTGGGTGAGGCACTTCAACAGGATAATTTAAATATAATACATTCAAAAATAGATTCATTATTAAGTGTTATAAATCAGCAAATGTCAGTTTATATAGGTAATAGTGATATATCGAAGTTTAATGAGCGAGATGTTTTTACACCTAGAGCCTTACCAAACATGTTTAATCAAGTTATGGATAG
>JADHUI010000017.1 GCA_016784605.1 Fidelibacterota bacterium
TTTTCAGTTTTTTATCTCGTTGAAACATCCATTGTTTCATCGTTCCATCTTTTAAACCTAATAATCGATCCGCTTTTGCCTTGTTCCCATCTGCTACTTCCAAAGCATGAAGTCTCAATTTTGTAATAAAATCATTGGCATCAAAAGGTAATTCCGGGAAATCATAATCTAATCTTAAATGTTTATCATTGGGTTTCAAAATTTCCGGTATATCATCCCACGTGAGATGTGTATCTTTAAACTTTCGACAAATTCGCTCAATCCACATTTCTAATTGACGCACATTCCCGGGCCAAGCATATTGTTTTAATTGCTCATAAACCTTCCTGTCAAAAGAAACATTCTTATTTACTTTATTTAGAAAATAATCTATAAAAAATGGGATGTCACTTTTCCGCTCTCTCAATGCTGGCAATTTAATAATTTCATGAAATCGATCTTTTAAATCTGGGCGAAAAATATCCTTATCATAAATGTCCATATTGGTAGCGGCTACGACTTGGATTTGAGATATATTAATTTTGTTGTCGCCGACGCGTTTCCATTCACCAAATTGTAAGAAACGAAGAAATACACTTTGATTCTTTAACGAGATATTTCCGATCTCATCTAAATAAAGCATTTTACCATCACATTGCTCCACGATTCCTGTTTTCGTTTGATTGGCTCCAGTGAATGCCCCTTTAATGTGTCCAAATAATTCGCTTAATATTAATTCATCGCTAAACGTTCCACTATCAAAGACATTTAATTCTCTATCAATATCTTTTCGATGAATGTCCCAAATTGCTTTAGCAACCACATCTTTTCCTGTCCCTGGTTCGCCTAAAATTAACACATGAGTTTCTTTGTCAATTAATTCAATAATTTGTTCTTTAATATCTCGGATTAGTTTTGATTTTCCAATAAGCTTAGGAATCGTATCATCTTTTTCTGCTATGGATTTTTCATCCTTTAATATTTTTAATTCACGGTTTACACGATTCAAGGCTCGTTTTTCTTTAGATGGTGTATTGATTTCAGGAAAATCATCAATATCCAAATCAACTTCCTGACATGTTTTACCATATTTTTGCTGAAACCGTGGCTCAAATGATTGTACTAACTTTGCATTAGAAATTAATCCGGACTTTTGGAGCAAAACCCAACAAGTGGACATAGTAGGTGTACCGGATGTAATATTTATAATTTTGAGGTCATCTTTGATATTGTCCTTTTCAATGGCGGTTTGTGTCTCATCCAACATGGTTTTATAAACGAGATCAAAATCCACGGGACTCTCAATATCCATTTCAATAATGGAGACAGACAAATCTTTTTTCTCTGCTTGCATACGCCGCCTAATCTTTTCTGCAGTTTGCGTGTAGGAGAAATTGGGCTTGTCAGGCGATGAAAAAATATAGACTGCATCAATATCATCTTTATAATGGAAAAATATGGTTAAAGCGGCACCAAACCCGGGTTGTTTTGGATCAATGGCATCATGATTTCCAATAATAGTGAAATATTTCATTCATCAACTTACCTATTAAAGGGTTAGTTTTATAACGATATCTTATAATTCAATAATCTCACAACAACAATAACCGAATCAACTGCCCCGGGCACCCGCCAAATACCGGATATTAAATTTTAAATGATTTTTCTATTATTTGCCATTTTTGTATTTCTAATGGAACTCGTATAGTATCCTCACTGTAATAGTATATGTTTAGATAATTAGGCCCCAATGTGGGGAAAGTAAGAGGTAGCCGGAGGATTGTTCTTTTTAGAACGGTTTTGCGGCTATTTCTTTTTAATAACATAATAAGGAGTACACTATGGCTAAAATGTACCTATTCTTTTTTCAATTTCTCTTTTTGGTCTCTATTGGATTTTCAGATACCAAATCAACCTCTATTCGAATGCAGGATATACAATCTGGATCAATGGTCTATAAAGATGAGTCCACTCAAATGGTACACCCTTTGCAGGTTGTGGAAACTGATGTAAAAATACATATTGTAGGTATGGCGGTAAATGCCACGATTGACCAAATTTTCACCAATACTCAACAAATGCCAATAGAAGCTATTTATGTATTTCCTTTACCGGAAGAAGCGGCCGTTTATAGTATGCAAATGCTTATAGGTGACCGATTAATTGAAAGTAAAATCAAAAAAAAATCAGAAGCCAAAAAGGAGTATGAAAAAGCGAAAAAAGAAGGAAAACGAGCCAGCTTAACCGAACAGGAACGACCCAATATATTTACTCATTCTGTAGCGAATATTCTACCGGGAGATACGATAATTGTACGATTAAAATATGTGGATATTGTTCACTATAAAGATAACCATTTTTCATTTCGATTTCCGACTGTTGTTGGACCCAGATATATTCCGGGAGAAACCATCCAAGGCTACTCAGGATCCGGGTGGGCATTTGATACAAATCAAGTTCCTGATGCAAGCCGAATTACGCCACCCATTTTAAGAAACAATGAACTCGAACGTGGGTCTGTGTCACTTGCTCTAAATATTGATATGGGTTTAGCCATTGATGAAGTTGAATCACTCTCTCATTCAATACAAGTAAAGGACTTAGGCTTTGGAAAAAGAAAAGTATTACTCAATACCCATAAAGAAATTCCTAATCGAGATTTTCATTTAACCATATCTCTAAAACAAGGGAGTGAACCAAAAGCGGCCTTTTTTTCTACTCAAAAAGATAATGACCCTTATTTTATGCTCATGGCTGTCCCTCCTACCCAATCTGATGATACTACGCTTCCAAAGGAAATTATATTTATTGTGGATGTATCCGGTTCCATGCAAGGGGAATCTATCCGGCAAGCAAAACAGGGAGTCATGACAGCTATTCAATCTTTAAAACATACAGATTCATTCAATATTATAGCATTTAGTGATAGGTATAATTCATTTTCACCGGATCCGGTACAAGTGACAGAACAAAGTAAAGCAATCGCTATTCAATATATTCAAAATTTAAATGCAGGCGGTGGGACGGAAGTTTTATCTGCTCTAGAGGAAGGACTCCGGCAATCCAATCAATCATCATCTGTTCCTATGATATTTCTTTTAACAGATGGATCGGTTGGAAATGAATCAAAAGTCATTCAATCGATTCATTCTCATTTAGGGAAAACGAGAATATTCCCAATTGGCATTGGATCAGCGCCAAACTCATTTTTACTTCGAAAGGTGGCAGAACTCGGACGTGGAACATTTACGTATATATCTTCCCCAAGTGAAGTGTCCACAAAAATACAATCATTATACCAAAAGATAGAAAATCCCATTATTACCAATATTCAACTCAGCATGAATGATTCATATGAATTGGTCCCGAAACAAATACCCGATTTATTCCAAGGAGAACCATTAATTGTTTTTGGAAAAATGCCTAGCACCCAAACAAATCATATTTCATTTACGGGAAAAACACCCAATGGTATCATGCAGTTAAACTTTCCCATAGACTTTAATACGGGACAAAAAGAATCAGCCATTTCTACGTTGTGGGGAAGAAAAAAAATATCAAGTCTTATGAATGAATATCGTTTGGGGAATACATCTGTAAAACAATCCATCATTGATGTAGCTATGGATCATAATCTTATTACAAAATTTACATCTTTCATTGCCATCGAAAACCAAATTGTAAATCCTTCCAATCAAGTAGCTAAAGTAGCCATCCCTGTTCCGTTACCAAAAGGTTGGGATTATGATGCCATTTTTAATCATCCAAATCAGTACAAATTACACTTCGCTTCTAACCAAATGGATACACCCAAAAACAAACGGATGCGATTACCGCAAACGGCTACATCCTATCCGTTGCAGTTAATGGTTGGATTAATTCTTCTATTTATTGGAGTTACAGCAAGGAGGATTCTCTATGTTTAATATGAAAAAATGGATTTTTATTCTCCCCCTTCTCTTTATTGGAGTTGGGCTCTTTTTTGCGGGGAAATCATTCTACTACTATTCAAAAAGTATTGCTGCATATCATTTTATAGAAAATGCATGGGAAGATACAAAAGAGAAAAAAGAAACAACAAAACCTTGGACATGGGCAGATTTTCACCCTGTTGCAAAGCTCCAAATTGAAAGTATTGATTTACAATGTATTATTATGAATCAAATTTCAGATGAAGCATTAACTTTTGGCCCGGGGCATTTATCTCGCACATCTCTACCAGGTCAACCGGGGAATATCGTTATTGCAGGTCATCGTGATGGCCATTTTCACAAATTGAATTCTATTCAAGAAAATGATGTTATTTCCATTGAAGGTATTAATCAATCTGATTTTTATATTGTTACAGAAATTACGCCTACATCCGGACAAGATATTTATTGGACAGAACAAACGGAAACGGATGTAATAACATTAATTACCTGTTATCCATTTCATTATATTGGAGAAGCTGAAGATCGATTTATTGTGCGGGCAGAAAAAATGGATACGTATAGCACCCTTCAATAATTATTTCACCAATTGAAGCGTTTGGGTTGATGCAAATTCTCCATGAATCATGTGGAGTAAATACATTCCTGAAGCGCTATTTTTTCCAAAAACATTTTTTCCATTCCAAGATAATTCATGATTCCCTGGGGTAAGTGTTTGGTTTATCAGAGTTGTGACTCTTCTCCCCAATGTGTCATAAATAATTAATAATGTTTTTTCATTTTCATGAGTGGTTATTTTTATTTTACATGATTGATTAAATGGATTTGGATAAATGTGTTTTATTCCAGGTGATAGTGGAACAAGATTGGATTGAACAGATACACTTTCAATTGCATTTCCTAATGCTTCAATAAATCCATTCATTTCATCTATTGTCCCTGTGGAAACGCGTAAATGGTTCGGCATATCCCATCCATGGCGAATAATAAATCCTGCATCATATAATGCTTCTGCAACCGGCTGTGCTTCAACCCCACAATCCACCATCATAAAACTCGTTTCTGATGGAATATAAGATAATCCTAATGAGGCAAATCCATCGTAAAGAATGGTTTTAGCTTCTTCGTTTAACGCTAATGTGGCTTCAATATGGTCTGTATCTTCCAATGATGCAATGGCTGCCGCTTGAGATGTGCGTGTAACGGTTGCATATAATTGAACACTTTCAATTTGGTCCGTGAGTTCAGGAGTAGAAACTGTATATCCAATGCGTTCTCCTGCTAGCCCAAATACTTTTGAAAATGTTCGAATGACAACAACAGGTTTCCCATCTTGAATGGTTGGAATAACTGTTTCATAATTTGGATCTGTGACATATTCAAAATAGGCTTCATCCACACATACAACAATATTTTCCGGAACTTGGTCCAGAAAAGATGCAAAATCATTTGATGGTATAATGCGCCCTAATGGATTGTTCGGGTTGACTAAAGAAATGAGTGTTGTATTTTCTGTCACTGCATCCAGAATAGCCGTTAAATCAATATCATAGTTTTCATCCAAAGGAACATAGACCGCTGATCCGCCATTCTTAATAGCTTGATTCGCAATTTGAGTATAAGATGGATAGGCTGTAATCACTTCATCTTCCGGCCCGACAAAAGCATCAGCCACTTTTTGAATCATTTCTGTTGCGCCGGCTCCTATACAAAATTGATCCGAATTCATTTCATAATATTCAGCAAGCACAGATTCAACATTGGTATTTAACCAATTTGGGTATCGATGAGCCAAAACAGCTTCGTCGCGTAATGCCTGTAATCCTAACGGTGATGGACCCAATGGGTTTTCATTATAACAAATGCGTCCCACATAATCTTCAGGTTCATCTATGGGTGAAAAAGGCCTAGCCTGGATTCTCCCAACTCCCGGTAACATCATAAAACTGAGTAAACTTGCGGATTTAAAGAAATCTCTTCGTGTAACGGATGGTTGTTTCATTGGATTATCCTTTTTATCATTCAACGCTATATTGATTTTCCCAAATTTCTAGTGGCTTGGAAATAATTTTCATCCACAAGGGTGGAATAAGACAAATAAACAAAGTGGTTAAATACCCGAACGGCATTTGGGGTGCATCTGGATATGGATCTAATTCCCAGAATGGGACACGCGGTTTTTCATGATGGGCCGAATGGCGGGTTAATGAAAAAAGAATTATTCCACTCATTCGCCTATTTGTATTCCAAGAATGTTCAGGGCCAACCGGAGTTTTGGGGTCGCGTTTTAATCCATAATGTTCCATATAATTCACAATTTCCAAAATGAATTTGGCTAAGATTGCTTGGCTAAAAAACAAGACTAAACCAAACCAACCGCTGGACAGGATAAAAATCATACTCCACGAAAATGACATGCTATAACCTGTAATCATTTGGTTGTGAAGTGAGAATAAACGATTATTTTTTCTTTTTAATCGCTTTAATTCTATTCGCCAAGCATTTATATGACCAAATACAAACGATCGAATAAAAAATGAATATACATTTTCACCTTTATGCGCTGTGGCTGGATCAGCATCCGTTCCAACGGTTACATGATGTCCAAAAACATGTTCAATCGAAAAATCGGCATTACAACTGGCCGATAACAACCACCGCCCTTCAATCATAGCTATCTTATTTTTTATACGGTGGGTTAATTCGTGGCCCACATTAGTCCCATAACCTGCCACCATAAATCCTACACCTAATACGGCACCTAAATAATCTGTACCTATATTTTGATTTCTTGCTTCAAGAAAAGAATAGTGAAAAATATTTGAAAGCATTTTCCCTAATCCCAGAAAATCTTCACCACCTTTTCCGCCTGCCCAAGCCAAACTCAATAATAATAAAAATATTAAGGGTAGTGCTAAATGGAGTGGTAATTCAACGAACCAAGAATGTGAATAAAGGGGTGTGGATTCATCGTCCCCAAGGAATGCGTCTCCTCCGATAATGATAATACATAATGTAATAAACCCAAGCCACATCCAATGCCCGCCTAATAGAATGCCTACGATTATTGTGGCCGTTATTAATGGGGTAATATAATATTTTAACGTGTGAAACATTTCACCATTTCAAATGAACGATGAATGAATTTATAAAGAAAAGTTGAAAAGAACCCTAAATGGGTTAATTTAGAATCATCAGTTCTTTTGATGTTTGATTCAAAACTTCACATCCATCTTTTTGAATAATAACATCGTCCTCAATACGGACACCGCCCCATTCTGGGATATATATTCC
Organism: Fidelibacterota bacterium; assembly: GCA_016784605.1. GTDB lineage: Bacteria > Fidelibacterota > Marinisomatia > Marinisomatales > UBA1611 > JABHGY01. The sequence goes on from JADHUI010000017.1 coordinate 7,206, forward strand.
AGGTTCAATGGTAACGACATAATTTTCTTTTAAAACATCCTGACTCACAGCGCTTAATCGCGGCATAGTGTGAATCTCTAAACCAAGCCCATGACCTGTTGAATGAATATAATATTCTCCATATCCAGCACCATCAATATGATTTCGGGTTAATGCATCTGCATCTTTACAGGACAATCCTGCCTTTACGCCATCCAATCCTTTTTGTTGAGCCTCCTTCACAATATCATAAATTTCACGATGGCGGTCGGTCGCTCGGCCAACAACAGGCGTGCGAGTCATATCTGCATGATATCCGGCATATTTGGCGGCTGCATCAATCACAATAAAATCTCCTTTTGCGAATGTTCGCTCGCCAGCTACAGCATGGGGTAGAGCACTATTAGATCCTGTTGCAACGATTGGAGAATATGCTTCTCCATCTCCATATGCCCTGTATCGAAATGATAATTCATTGGCAATTTCTTTTTCTGTAACGCCAACCTTTATCATAGGTAAAACTTCTTTATACACTTGGTCGGTAATTTCAACTGCCGTACGCAAAGCATCCAACTCTTGCTCATCTTTTACAGCTGCTAATTCTTCCACCATTCGATTTGTTTTTTCCCATTGGATTTTCGGGAAAGCCTTTTTCATATTTTCAAATAAATTCACTGAGACAAAATCAGATTCAAACCCAATAGATATGCCACTTATGAGACCGCTATTATTCGCCATCATCTTTAGATGGCTTTCATTACCAATAAAACATTGGAATCCCTTTACTTCACTTTTTGATTGGGTTAAATAACGCCCGTCAGAAAAAAAATGTTGGCTATCCATTGTAACTAAACACGATCCGGCTGAACCTGTGAATCCTGATATATATCTTACATTGGTTAAATTGGTAATATAAATACCATCAAGATTTTGTTTCGATAAAGATTCTTTTAACCGTTCAAGACGATTAGCATAAATAAGGTTACTCATATTTTGGTATTTGTAGGGTTAAATGTTTGAAATGAAATCAGAGATTTCTTTTCTCTCTCTTTTAATTCGATCAAGCGATTCGCCTTTTTCTTCTAAAGCATTTAATACTTCTAAAGCCTGATTTAAAAGACCTTGGTTTTTCAATACTGTAACCATAGTAAATGTAGCCAATCGGTTACTTATTTTTAATGGTTCTGTATCTTCTTTATAATCTGTAATCGTTATTGGGCTGGTGGGTTTGGTTTTGTTTGACTCTGCGGAAGGAGATTTTTTTTGTTTCTTACTTGAGGCGGGTGCTACTGATTTTTCCTTGGATGCAATAAGGCGTTTTCGTGTTTCTTTTTGTTGCGCAACCGCAGCCTTTTTTTGCTGCATTTCCATTCTTTGCACAAAAACTTGCGCCGCTTCATTTGTGTGATCAAGCTCCAACACCTTTTTCCAATGTGTAAAAAGTGTTTTGGGCGAACGGTCTAATTCTGTTTGAACACTGCATAATTCTAACGTTGCATTCAAATGGTCAGATGGGTGGTTAAGGCACTGTGCGAAGGCTTTTTCGGCTAATTTTAAATTCCCAGCTTGTTTCTCAATTAATCCTAAAATGTAATATCCTTCTTGATCTTTTTCGTGGTAACCGAGCCCAATATCACAGACTTTTCTTGCGCGATAATAATCACCTTTAGAATAATATTTTTCTGCTAACACAGGAAAAAGAATTGTATCCATATGGTCAGCAAAATATAATTCTAATTCTAAAAGGCTATTTATATTCATACATTATCGACGATTTGTTTGAACCCACTGCGTAATAAAATCAACTGTTTCTTGAACAGGTGTTCCTGGACCAAATAGCCCTCCCACGCCAAGAGATTTTAATTCATCCATATCTTTTTGCGGTATTATACCTCCCCCAACAAGCAAGACATCATGAATACCCTTTTCATTCATTAAATCAAGAACGCGAGGAAATATGGTCATATGAACATTATTTAAACTTGAAAGGGCAATCACATCTGCATCTTCCTGTAATGCTGCAGACACAATCATTTCAGGTGTTTGACGGAGCCCAAGATATATCACTTCCATTCCCGCATCTCGATATGCGGCGGCTAAAACTTTTATGCCTCTGTCGTGGCCATCTAAACCAGGCTTTGCCATTAATATGCGTATTTTTCTTTCCATAAGACTAAAAATTAAAAAGCTTCATTCTCACTTCATAACCAATTCGTTTTTAAATAATGTGATTTTCACCTATCTATTATTCTCTTACTTTTGTGTACTATCTAAAACAAATGTAACTGGACCATCATTCATTAAAGAAACATCCATCATTGCACCAAATTTTCCAGACTGGACCGGAATGCCGCCTTGGCTCAATTTGGTCATAAAATATTCGTATAAAATTTTTCCTTTTTCAGGCGACGCTGCATGTGTAAAACTTGGCCTACGACCTTTTCGTGTATCGCCACATAATGTAAATTGACTGATAACCAAAGCAGATCCACCTATATCCAATAAAGATAAATTCATTTTATCATTGTTATCGCTAAAAATGCGTAAATGCATAATTTTATTTACTAAATAATCCCCATCCTGCTCCTGATCATTTTCAGCAACACCTAAAAGTATAACCAATCCTTGCCCAATCTCGCCAACGATAGATTTATTAACAGTTACATTCCCGTGGGAGCATCGTTGAATTACAGCAATCATTCTATCCAGATATTGTCTTTGCCGTAAATGGCTCTTAGTTGTCTAAGAAATTCACGTTCGGTTGATACTTTAATATTATGAGCTAAAACGCTTGTAGGTTTATGCCCATTTCCATTCGGGAGATGAAATACAACCCCACATTTCCCCGGGAATCGGTGGGCTAACGAATAGACTTGTTCCACAGATTCTGCGTTGGAGAAACCTTTATTAAATTGGATATTAAGCCGCGTCGAAAGTAATTCTCTCACCCGGTCGATTGGGATAATTTCATCCGCTAACATTTTAAAATCTGAAAAATCCGTATTATCTGACGGTTTCCCTTTTACAAAAACAACTTTGCCGTCTTCAACTAAATCTTCATACTTGCGATAACATTCACTAAAAACAACAATTTCTGCTCGCCCACCCAAACAATCCAAACTAAAAAAGGCCATGGGATTATTTCTTCTATCATACCGTCGGGTAATGGATGTAATAAGACCACCCACTGTTATAATATCATTCTTTGATAAGGTCATTTCACTTTCAAAATCTGCGTTGGAGAATTCTTCCAAATCTTCCGCATGTTCCAGTAATGGGTGCCCTGTTAAATACAGACCTAATACTTCTTTCTCTTTGGCTAATGTTTCTTGCTCAGCCCATTCAGCAACATCGGCTAAATTGGGTGTCCGAATTAAATCGCTTTGGCCATCGGCATTGCCAAACATATCAACTTGGTTTAAATCTTTCCCATTCTGCATTTGTTGACCATATTTTATAGCATCATCCACCGCATGTAACATTTGGGCTCTCGTCCCTTCAAAAGTATCCATCGCTCCAGCAAGGACAAGACTTTCAAGTACTTTTTTATTTACGGTTCTTTGTTCAACTCTTGCGCATAAATCAAAGATAGAATCAAAAGGTCCATTTTCTTCTCTATCTTCAACAATTTTTTCTAATGCTTTAAGACCAACATTTTTAATGGCATTTAAACCATAGGAAATTGTTTTTTCTCCAACAGGTTTAAAATGAACATCAGAAACATTTATATCTGGAAGATTTACTTCAATGCCAAATTTCCGACATTCATTAATTAGAATTACAACGCGATCCGTGGTTGTCATTTCACTTGTTAAATTCGCAGATAAAAATTCTGCCGGATAATGTACTTTTAACCAAGCTGTCTGATATGCGATATAAGCATAAGCCACTGAATGACTTTTATTGAAACCATATTGAGCAAATTTTTCAATTAAAGCAAAAATATCACGCGCTTTTTTAGATGAGATTTTCTTATTACCGGCGCCTTCAACAAATTTAACAGACATTTCATCCATTAAAGATTTGATTTTTTTACCCATGGCACGACGCATTAAATCCGCTTCCGCTAACGTGAAATCAGCAACTTCGTGAGCAATTTGCATCACTTGCTCTTGGTATACGATAATCCCATACGTTTCTTTTAAGATAGGTTCCATGATTGGATGAGCATACTCAATCCGTTTTTTCCCATGCTTGCGATCGATAAACTCTGAAATATTCTGCATAGGACCTGGACGATATAATGCATTCATTGCTACTAAATCTTCTAAAACAGTTGGTTCTAATTTTTTCAAAAATTCTCTCATACCTGAAGATTCAAATTGAAAAACGCCAATTGTTAACCCTTTAGCAAAGAGTTTATAAACTTTTTCATCATCCATTGGGATTTTTTCTATATCAACTTCATCCCCTTTTTCTTTGATAAGCTTTACAGCTTTATCAATCACCGTTAAATTGCGTAATCCAAGAAAATCCATTTTGAGCAATCCTAGCTCTTCCAGCCCTTTCATATCATATTGACTGGTTACATCGCCTGTATTGGATTTATAAAGTGGAACATAATCCGTTAAATCTCCAGGAACAACGACTACGCCCGCCGCGTGAGTTGAAGCATGCCGATTCATCCCCTCAAGAATTTTAGATTGCTCAATTAATTCTTTGTAAGCGCCATCCGCCATTTTTTGTAATTCTGGGCTCTTTTTTAATGCGCTATCAAGTGTAATGTTTAATTCATTCGGTATAGCTTTTGCCACTCTATCCACTTCATTGTATGAAAAGTCTAAGACGCGCCCAACATCTCGTACTACTTGCTTCGCCTTCATTTTCCCAAAAGTGATAATTTGCGTGACTGAATTTTCTCCATATTCACCTTTAATATAATCAATCACTTCGCCTCGACGTTCGATGCAAAAGTCAATATCAATATCTGGCATACTAACGCGATCGGGATTTAAAAATCGTTCAAAAAGCAAATCGTGTTTAAGAGGATTAATACTTGTAATACCTAGTGCATAAGACACTAAACTTCCTGCAGCAGATCCGCGACCGGGCCCAACAGGGATTCCGTTATTTTTAGCATATTTAACAAAATCAGCTGTAATTAAAAAATATCCAGCATACCCCATATTTTTAATTACAGCTAATTCATGATCAAGGCGATTTCTTGCATCGGGTGATATATCGCCCAACAATGATTCGGTACCTGAATCAGATAAATATTTTAAATAATCATCCGGATCTTGTGTGGGAGAACCTTCGGGAATCATGTATTGCGGTAATAACAGGTTCCCAAATGTTAAATCCATATCTATACTATCAGCGATTCGTCGTGTATTTTCTATTGCGCCAGAATAATCTTTGAATAGACCATGCATTTCATCTTGAGTCTTAAAATAGAATTCAGGTGTTGCATATTTTAAACGCTTTGTGTCCGTTTGTATTGCACCCGTTCCCAAGCAAATATGAATATCATGAGCATTTGCATGTTCCTTCTTTGAATAATGAGCATCATTTGTACACACCATGGGTAATCCTAAATCTGCAGACAGTTTTTGCATATTTTTTATATTTTCTGCTTCTTCAGGAATACCGTGATTTTGGATTTCTAAATAATATCTATCTGGGAAAATTTCGGAAAATTTTAGTGCTAATTCACGCGCCCCTTTATAATCACCCTTTAACATTTTTTCGGGGACAGCACCTTTTAAACAGCCTGAGAGACAAATCAATCCCTCGCTAAATTCTGCTAATAGATCCATATCTATCCGCGGACGATAATAAAACCCTTCAAGATAGCCCGCCGTTACCAACTTCATAAGATTCCTATAACCGACATTATTTTGAGCTAATAAAATTAAATGGTTATTTCCCCATCCGCTTTCAGCTGTAGTTTTTTTCTCAAATCGACTCCCAACCGCAACATATACTTCACAACCAATAATGGGCTTTACTCCTGCTTTTTTAGCGGATTTATAATATGGGACAACGCTAAACATATTACCATGTTCTGTTAAAGCAACAGAATCCATGTTTAAATCGCCAATCGTATTAACCAATTGATCTACACGTTGTGCTCCATCCAACAAACTATAGTCAGAATGATTATGAAGATGTACAAATTCAGATGTCATAAATAGAACCTAGATAAATAGCCAGCAACCCAATAATGGTACTGAACTTTAATAATTTTGCGCCTCGGATAGCGCTTGTTTTTCCTGGATTATTCTGTAATGAAACTACAACAACTCCTAAAGGAATCTCAACGCCCAAGATCAATAATATTCCATAAAAAATACCATAAATATCTATAAAATATGGGATAAATGCTCCCAACCCAACCAAGCCTGACAATAATGTAACAAGACGAACGCTTTTTGATATTCCAGCTACAATTGGATATGTTCTTAGACCCGCACTTTTATCCCCTTCAACGTCGGCTATGTCTTTTACTAATTCGCGAATAAAGGTTAACCCAAAAGCTAAAATAGCAGGAATAATCATTAATTTTACTTGCCCAAAGGCAGCTCCAGAAAAAATAAATGTTAACCCGAGAATAAGTGAAACAACAATATTTCCCACAAGAGGTTGGCCTTTTAAAAAGCCACTGTATAAAATCATTAATGGTAGCGCAATTCCTATAGAAATTAGTTTTGCTCCATCATTCAACTGAAAAGAAAAAAAACTCCCAATTAAAAATAAAATAACAGATATATAAAATGCGCCATCCTGAGAAAGAGCGCCAAGACTTAATGGGCGATTTGGTTGATTAATTTTATCAATTTCATAATCAACAAAATCATTATAAGCATTTGCCCCTGCATTGAAACAGACGACAACGCCCACAGTTAACATTATCAACAACAACTCACTATCAGAACCTATTATTAAAGAAGAAAAATAAACGGCTATTGCACTTGTAAATAGATTTAATGGCCTCAATAATTTGATTGTTGCAGTTATTTTATTCATGGTGAATTGCTAGGCAATATTAACAACCAATATTCTATCATCACCATTATAATCCTTCAATAATTCAACATTTTTAAACCCCTGATCTTTAAAAAGATCCATCGATTTTAATGGATGATCATTTAATCCTACTTCAAGTATTATCCATCCACCAGGGATAATCCATTCTCGTGATTTTTCTGCTATTCGTCTATAAAATGTTAATCCATCTATCCCATCCGTTAATGCGTGTGATGGTTCATATTTTTTTACATCTTCCATGAGGGAATCCATTTCTATATTTGGGATATATGGAGGATTGCAAATAATGAAATCCACCGGCTTTTGGATGGAATTATTTAGTATATCAATCTCACCAAAGTGCACATTATTTGCATTATGATGGTTTTTATTTTTTTGTGCAATAAAAAGCGCTTCTTTAGAAATATCTATCGCATCAACATGAACGCGGGGTCTTTCCATGCCTATTGTAATTGCAATACACCCCGAGCCAGTTCCTATATCTAAAATATCCAACTTATCAGTTTCAGGTATTTTATCTAAAGAAATATCTATCAATCGTTCTGTTTCGGGTCTCGGGATTAGGACAGATTTTGTTACAAAAAAATGTCTGCCATAAAATTCTGTTGATCCTGTAATATATTGCAATGGCTCATGGGTAATTCTTCTTTGAACCCAACCGCGAAGTTTGGATAGTTGGGACTGAGTAAGAGTTTCTTCAAAACGTAAATACACATCCATACGTGAACAACTTAATATGGATTGAAGGAGCCATTCAATTTCTGCCCTAGGATTTGAAAATCCTTTTTCTTTAAAATAGGATTCTGCCCAATGAATTAGGTCAATGACTCGCCAAGTTTTTTGTTTATCTTGGGCAGATGAAGACATTTACTCTGTACTGGCTAACAATTCTTGCTGTTCTGCCATTTTTAATTGTTCAATCAATTCAATTATGTCGCCATCCAAAATTTCATTAAGTCTGTGTGTTGTAAAACCAATCCGATGATCTGTGACTCGACCTTGTGGAAAATTATATGTTCGAATTTTTGCAGACCGGTCCCCTGTAGAAACCAAACTTTTTCTTTCTGCTGCACGTTTTTTGGCTATTTTGTCTTGTTCTGCAGCGAGGAGTCTTGATTTTAGAACCTTTAATGCAGCCGCGCGATTCTTGTGCTGAGAAGATTGATCTTGGCATGTAACAACCAACCCGGAAGGAATATGAGTAATCCTGATCGCTGATTCAGTCTTATTAACATGCTGCCCTCCTGCGCCACTAGCGCGATAAGTGTCGATTTTCAAATCACCTTCATTTACATTCACATCAACATCTTTTGCCTCTGGCATAACGGCAACCGTTGCCGCCGACGTATGAACCCGACCGCTCGTTTCAGTTTTCGGAACGCGTTGAACTCGATGCACGCCACTTTCATATTTTAACATACCGTAGGCGCCCTTTCCTTCAAGCGCAACTATCACTTCCTTAAAACCGCCAATACCCGTTTCATTTGACTGAATTACTTTTTGTTGCCAATTATTTCGTTCCGCATAACGCGAATAAAGGCGATATAAATCAGCCGCAAATAATGCGGCCTCATCCCCTCCTGTACCGGCACGAATTTCTATAATCAGGTTTTTATTATCATGGGGATCTTTAGGTAATAATAATAATTTAATTTGGTCTTCAAGTGAAATTTCTTCACTCTCTAATGATTCAATTTCTTCTTCAGCCATAAGCTTTAATTCTTCATCGTCACCCGTAAGAAGATCTTTAGCTTCATCAATTTGATCTAAAATAGAAATATATTTTTTAGCAATATGAGTGATTTCTTCTATTTGCTTTTGTTCTTGTGCGAGAGTTTTTAATTTATCAATGTTTGTAACATTTTCAGGATCTGCCATTTGACTTGAAATATGATCATATTTTTCAATGATGGAAATAAGTTTTTGCTTCATCCAATGGCCTCTGCAACATATTCTTTTCCAGATACATCTTCAAACTTATCCCCAAAAGCTTTTTTTAAGGCATGAATGGCTACTTCAACCATTTCATCATCTGGGTGGCGGGTAGTTATATTTTGGAGCCACAGACCCGGCTTTTTTAATATTCTAAAAAATAAATTATCATTTTTAGCTGTTAACTTTATGACTTCATACCCAATGCCTGATACCAATGGAATTAATGGTAAATGGAATAACAGTCGAATGGGCAATGATATGGTTCCTAAAATAGAGATAACAATCATATCGATGACTGCAAAAACTATGATGGCCGATAAAAGAACAATAAATAAAAAACTCGTCCCACATCGCGGATGTTGTGTTTGGAATGATTGCGCATTTTTAACATTAATTTCTTTGCCTGACTCAAAATTGTAAACCACTCTATGTTCTGCTCCATGGTATTGGAATAATCGGCGGACATCCGCCAAAAGCGAAATCAACCCCAAGTACACAACAAAAAATAAAATTCTAAAGCTTCCTGAAATAAGATTAAATGCTAATGCTTCTTTTTCTACATTTAATAATTTAGTCGTTATCCACATGGGTGCAACCATAAAAAGGAGCACAGCTAAAACTATGGAAAAAAGGGTCGTTAGAAAATTGGCAATTTTACCGGGTTCTTTTTCGCCATCTTTTAATGGAATAGCAATATCCGCAGACCACTGCAATGTACCTAATCCGATTTTCATAGCTTCATAAAGAGATGCCATACCTCTCAAAATAGGTTTTTTCCAAAATGATGATTTTTCGGTGATGGCAATAAATTCTTCTCGTTTAACTTGAATATCACCTTCCGGATCCCTGACAGCAGTTGCATATGCACCTGGGACTCGCATCATTACACCTTCTATGACAGCTTGCCCTCCAACAAGTATGGTTGGAGCAGATGTTAATATTTGTATGAATCGATTTCTCATAGATAAAAAAATGGCTTTGATAGCAGATAATCCACTCTCAAAGCCATTTATAGAATGTTGGTTACTGAGCGTTACCGTATTTCTTTTGGAACTTCTCGATCCGACCAGCAGTATCAACTAAATTTTGTTGACCTGTGAAAAATGGATGCGATTTATCAGATATTTCAATTTTACATAAAGGATATTCATTTCCGTCATCCCAGACAATAGTATCTTTCGTTTCGACAGTAGATCGAGTTAGAAACGAATAATCACAAGATGTATCTTTAAAAACAACCAATCGATACGATTCTGGATGTATTCCTTTTTTCATATTTTTGTCTCCTTTAGACAATCTGCTCTAACGCAGATTTTACTTTTTCCAGTCCATTCTGGATAATTTCAATATTGGTCGCAAAAGAAAATCGAATATAACCTGGAGCGCCAAACCCATCTCCTGGTACTGTTACGACCTGTGCACAGCCTAGAATATACTCAGAAATATCAAAAGAATCCTTCAAGATTTTCCCATCAACTTTTCGGCCTAAATAGGATGAAAAATCAGCAAAGGCATAAAAAGCACCGCCGGGTAATCCACACTTTACGCCCGGCAATTCGTTTAATAATTGAACCATAACATTTCTACGATCCTTAAAGTGGTTACACATATCAACGACACAGGTTTGATCTCCAGACAAAGCTTCAACGGATGCTTTTTGACCGATTGAATTTGCACAGGATGTTGATTGCCCTTGAATCTTAGCCATTGCTTTGGTCAATACTTTATTTCCGGCAGTATATCCTATTCGCCAGCCAGTCATAGCATATGTTTTTGACATACTTAAACATGTTAATACTTCTGCGCCTATCCTATGATCTCGATTTATTTTTTCAGTACTAACAAACGGATCTCCGAAAACTAGTCGCTCATAACATTCATCGGATATAATTATCCAATTATGTTTCACGGCCAGTTTGAGTAATTTGACGACAGCTTGTTCACTCCAAACACCTCCCGTAGGATTAGAAGGGGAATTCATAATTACCCCTTTTATATTTGGCGTAATTTTTGATTCTAAGTCTTCAAAATCAGGTTCAAATTGTTGATCTGCATTTGTTTTAACGAAGATAGGTTCTGCGTCTGCTAATCGAACCATTTCAGGGAAAGAAACCCAATAAGGCGCAAAGTTAATGACTTCATCACCTTTTTGGAACAATGCCTGACAAGCATTATATAAACTTTGTTTTTCCCCATTTGAAACTAAAATTTGATCAAGTGTAAACTCTAATTCGTTCTCACGTTTCAATTTTTGAATAATAGCTTCCCGTAATTCTATCATTCCTGACCCAGTTGTATATTTTGTAAAACCATCATCCATGGCTTTTTTGCCTGCATCTCTTATATGGATTGGGGTATTAAAATCGGGCTCTCCGACACTAAAATTAATTACAGGAATTCCCTTTGCTTTCATTTCTGCTGCACGGGCAGCCATTTGAAGCGTAAAAGACGGATTAACTTTATGGACTCTGTCTGAAAGTTTATATGTCAAAGTTTGTGTTGACGCTTATGATATTTATCAGAATTAAACTTAGCATCATTGGGGTCATCTAATTCATCGGGTTGTGCTTTATTAAAATCGAAATCTTCTTCAATCTCAAATTCTTCGGAAAGGACTCTTTTGCTTGAAGATTTTTTTGGCTTGCTTTGTTTTTTTGGCTTTACTGGTTTTCGTGGCTTTCTTTTTGGTTTTTCTTCGGGCGTATGAGTTTCTTTGGTGCTGGCTTTACGTGAACGGCGAGGTTTTGGAACATCTTCAAAGCTAATGGATTCCATATCCTCCGTAACATCTTGCCCGCCACTAACGGAAGAATCTTTATCGTCTTGTTGTTTTGCTTCTGATTTTAACTCATCTTCGTCGAATTGAAATGTTTCAGGATTAAACATTCCATAAATAGACCCGTACCCTCGGGTAATTCCATTCCCAATACCAATATAATTTGGGAGCACAAAATTTGCTTTAAACTCCCCCATGAAAGCGCCCCAATTATTTTCATCAACCGGACGAGGGAAAAGGGATGTTACCTTTACTTTAGTGAAGATTTTTTCCTCTGTTTTAACGCCCATCTCGCTTGCTATAAATAAAATGTTTTGCCCGAGCAACCGATGGAGGAAAGTTGGCTTTTCTTGATTTGTTAAAAACCGATATCTCCCGCCCGTCATTTGGTTTAAGGCTACCCACGGAGTAATGAATCGATAACGGATGAGCCGCTCAGATGGGATAAATTGATTATCACAATTTTCTACATCCGCTCCGCCTACATCAAATGTGATATTCCCGAAATCTAAATGGTCCAATTTTTCGGCAAGTGAGCGTACAGGGTCTGCCCCTTCATTGATTCCAATAATAAAGATTTGTTCATTCAAGATTTTAACTTGAACTCGAGGATATAAAAACTGTTCACGGTAAGTTCCATCCATATACGGAATGACAGGTTCATTCTCGAATTGTCGCATAAAAACACCTTTAACCTGATAGGGTGTTTTTCGAACCGGTTTATCAGTTACAACTCTTACAGTTACAGTTTCTACATTAGGATAATTAACGTCAGTCATATTCATATAGAAAAATTAGATGCATGGAAGTTAAGGTGTTACATACTCATAGTGTCAAGAAATTCTGAATTACTTTTTGATCTTTTCATTCTTTCCAGCATGAACTCCATCGCTTCTTCCACATTCATTTCATTTAATAATTTTCGGAGAATCCACATTCTTCCTAATTCTTTACGAGAAAGAAGAAGTTCTTCCTTTCGGGTACCTGATTTAATAATATTAAAAGATGGATAAATTCTGCGGTCACTTAATCTTCTTTCTAAGACCAGCTCCATATTTCCAGTTCCCTTAAATTCCTCAAAAATGACTTCATCAGCGCGACTACCTGTATCAATTAATGCAGTAGCAATAATTGTTAAACTTCCGCCTTCTTCTGTATTTCTAGCAGCGCCAAAAAATTGTTTAGGCTTTTTCAGTGCATTAAAGTCTACCCCTCCTGATAATATTTTCCCACTGTGGGGCGTTACAGCATTATGAGCCCTTGCTAACCGAGTAATACTATCTAATAAGATAACAACATCATCTCCAAATTCGACCATTCGTTTCGCTTTTTGAATAACCATATCGGCGACGGATACATGCCGTTCTGGCGGTTCATCGAAGGTTGAACTGACAACTTCAGCATCCACATTTCGCTTCATATCTGTTACTTCTTCTGGCCTTTCATCAATCAACAAAACAATTCTTTTTGTTTCGGGATGATTTTTACTAATCGCATTAGCCATCTTTTGAATTAAAACAGTTTTCCCGGTTTTTGGTTGAGCTACAATTAATCCTCTTTGGCCCTTACCGACAGGAGACATTAAATCCATAACTCGCATTGAATAATCTTTTTCTTCAACTTCTAACTTGAATTTTTCTTCAGGATATAATGGTGTAAAATTTTCAAATAAGATTGCATTCCGCAATTCTTCAGGTGGGCGATTGTTAATCATTTCCACTTTCAATAATGCATAAAAACGTTCTTTCTTTTTAGGGGGCCTAATTTGACCCGAAATAAGATGCCCCGTTTTTAATCTGAATCTTTTTATTTGCGAAGGACTCACATAAATATCATCCGGTCCTGGCATATAATTAAAATTTGGGCTACGTAAAAATCCGTAACCATCATTCATAACTTCTAAAACGCCTCGAGCAAATAATGCTCCATCTTTTTTAGCTTGAGCTTCCAGGATTTTTACAATTAATTCCTGTTTATTTAGACTTGCGATTCCACCGTTTATTTCTAATTCCTGAGCAAGTTTTGTCAGGTCTTTTATACGGAGAACCTGTAGTTCATTTAGATCCATAAAATGGCACCTCTGCCGGTTTGTGATTAGTTAAATTTTGAAAGTAGAACTATGTTCTGGGGAAAATATGAAACTTAAATTACGTAAAAACATAATTTAGTCAAAGGGGAATTGAAAATAGTCAAAAACTTCAGAAGCAATGTAGTGGCTGCCAAAAATGAGACCAATTTCACCATCAGTTAATTCGTCCATACATTCCATTATTGCTCTCTCTAAAGATGAGGCAACAATGCCTTCAATTCCATACGATTGCATTTCTTTAAGTAAGTCAGTCTCGTTCATTAATAAATTATTTTTATCCGAAACGATCCATAATGATTCAAACTTATTTTCGATTGCATGACAGATTAGGTCCAATTCTTTATCTCCTTTTAGGGCGATAATCCCTCGGATTTTTTTAGAATATAGTTGCTTCAAATTATATAAGGTTTTTTCAATTCCTCGCTGGTTGTGAGAAACATCATAATAGATTGTTGGATTTGATGCCATTTTTTGCAATCGACCCATCCAGTAACTCTTGGATAACCCTTCCTGTATTTTCACTATATCTAACATAGGCCGGTAAAGCAATGAAGATTCAATAGCTAATGCCGCATTCTCTGCTTGAAAATCACCCACAATAGGAATAAAATATTTATTATCTTTAAAATAAAAGTGAGTGCCATCATCCATAAGCTCAATATCTGTAATCAAATTATGATTAATAAAGTTTATATTTGTTTCAGCCCTTTTACTTGTTTCTTCTAAGACTTTCTTAACATCATTCTTTTGGTTCGAGGAAACGATAGGTGTTTTTTCCTTAATAATACCCGCCTTTTCAGCGGCAATCGTTTTTATTGAGTTCCCTAAAATATCTCTGTGATCTAGTGAAATAGGCGTAAAAACAATTAAGCGAGGATCCAGAATATTTGTGGAATCTAAACGCCCGCCCAGCCCTGTTTCAATAACGGCTAAATCTATATTATTATCCCTGAAATAGGAAAAGGCCATGGCGGTAATAACCTCAAAATATGTAGCCTTTATTTCAGATATTTCGGATTCATACTTTCCCATAAAATCAACAATATACTTGTCTGAAATATTGCGGTTATTCACATTTATTCTCTCATTAAATCTAACAAGGTGTGGAGACGTATAATGCCCAACTGAATAGTCATTTTGATGGAAGATAGAAGCTATCATTTTCCCTGTAGAACCTTTACCATTCGTCCCTGCAATATGAATAGAATCAAAATGCATCTGGGGGTTTTCACATGCATCTAATAGTTGAATAGTGTGCTCTAACCCAAGTTTGATCTCATCTCTTCTAAGAGCGTAAAGATCTGAGAGTATATCTTCAAGATGGGTGTAATTCAATCGTTTTGACTTCACCAATAGGAAAATCCACAAACCTTTTTGCTACACGAGAAAACTGGCTAGGTAAATCCGTAACATAACATTCAAGGTTCCCAAATGTTTTAGAGGAAGTTCCCGTTTTATTCTGTTTAAGTATTTGAATTACTTTCTGAGATACCGCTTCTCCCGAATCAACCAGCTTAACATTTTCAGGTAAAACATTGTAAATGGTTCTCTTTAAAATGGGATAATGCGTACATCCTAGAATCACAGAATCTACATGTGCATGTAATAATGGTTTTAAATAAACGTTTGCTATTTTTTCGGGGATTTCACCTTCCAACCATCCTTCTTCTGCTAAAGGAACAAATAATGGACATGCTTGATTTATAACATGAATATCCGAGCGATTCTCTTTTAGCTTTGATTCATAAGCACCGGATTGGATAGTGGAATGAGTCCCTAAAACGCCAATATGATTATTTGTTGTCTCTTTAATCGCTTCATCAACACCCGCATCAATTACACCCTCAATGGGGAGTGAATATTTTGAACGTAAATACTCTAAAGCCAAAGACGAAGCCGTATTGCAAGCCACAACAATCATTTTACAATTTTTAGAAATAAGGAATTCTGAAATTTCTTTTGAATATTGTTGTATTAAATTTTTGCTTTTATTTCCATAGGGAACTCTCGCGGTGTCACCAACATAAATCATATGCTCATATGGAAGGTATTTTTTTAATTCATTCAGAACTGTCAGCCCACCAACACCTGAATCAAAAATTCCTATAGGTCTAGAATCTGACATTTTATTCTTCTGCTAATAACCTTTCTCGAGATTCTTTGAAATGTTTAATCCCTTTATAAATAGATTCGGCAATTTGTTGGCGATAAGATGGCTTTTTTAAATTAGCTTCTTCTTGAGTATTGGAAATGAAGCCAACTTCAACTAAAACATTTGGCATACTTGCGCCAATTAGAACATAAAACCCGGCTTGTTTTACCCCTCTATTCGGCGTGGATAATTTTTTATCTAATTCCATTTGTATTATAGCGGCCAAATCTTCACTTTCTTTAGAAAACATACTCTGCGCCATTGTAGCCATAATCAATGCTTCACCAGTAAGTTCTTCATATTTCCCATTAATTTCTTCTAATTTTATAGCAGCATTTTCTCTTGAAGCCACTTCAATAGCATCTTTGTTTTTGCCTGGTCTTAATAAATATGTTTCAAAACCTTGGACTTTTCTATTTGGATTCGCATTTGCATGAATACTTACAAAAAGCTTCCCGTTTGCCTCATTGGCTATTTGGGTTCTTTTCCGCAGAGGGATAAATACATCTTCCTCTCGAGTATATACAACTCGAGTTCGAAGGTTTTTCTCTATTTGGCGGCCAAGTCTTTTTACAATATCCAACGTAATATCTTTCTCCTTGGTTCCTTTTCTTCCTGTTGTGCCTCCATCTTTACCGCCATGACCTGCATCTAAAACGATCGTATCTAAGCGCCAACGTTTCTTAACAGATTCTATTCGCGCCGAACTTTTGCCAAGCGGTGTTCTTAAGGTCACAACAATTTCGTCGGGATCCCTACTTTGATAAAATTCATGGCTTATAATTTTAGAGCCTAACTTAAAGGCAACTTGAGCCGATTGCCCTAATTGATCTGCCTCAATCTGCCTAACAACACCCCTCGTCGGGGTAGTGCTTATATTTAAAGTATCTATAAACCCACCTGATACAGTTAGGTAATACCAACCGTTTTTGTTCTCAAACGAACTAATACTTCTTTCATCAAAAGCTTTTCTTGTTTTAATTCTTAATATAGTTCCATTAGATTTTTCCTCAATAGTCATTCCTGTTATATTATAGCCTACAACATCCACATCAAGTATTCCTCTGCGAGCATCATATGATATTCCGGGTAGTGCGGTTGATCTCATTATGTTTATAAAAGGCTCGATAGGAATATATAAATCTTTTTCCCAGTATTGAGCATAGCTGGGCATTTGGAATATTTGTTCATCGACTAAAACGAAACTTGAACCCCTCGAAAGTTTAACTCTGCGACCAGCAATGTAAATGACAATTTTTCCTCTGTCTGTATTTTCATAGACTTTCAAAGTTAAGGCATGAGCCAATTCTTTAGCAGACACCATAACATCCTTGGATTTGGACACGGTTCTTATTTCGGCTTCTGTGCCCGTACTTCTATTAAAAACTCGGATTGATGAATCTCCTAGCAATAAAGAGAATAATAAAAATATCCCCAATGTACTTTTATTTCTAAATAACATAGCTCTGAATTTATCGGTGGATTTTAGTGGGATACAATAAAGGACCTTTAATAATATGATTCTAATAACAAACCAGAAGTCACTTCTGGTTTAATCATAAAAAGACTGTCCTTCCATGTAGATGATATACGAAAACTTAATCGGTAATGATCTGCCTTATATGACATCTTTATTCCCAAATTGTGCCCCATATATGATACCATTTTCGACATCATTTCACCGGGCAGGTTAATATCCCAAAAATAAATTCTTGTGTCGAATGAATTAACATTTGAAGATATCCAGTCAATTGTATAATTCATATGGGAAATTTGTTTATCTAATCTGTAATTAACGCCATACCCAATGGCTTCATTTGCTTCTGTAACATTCAACTGTAATTTTGATTTGAAATTACCTGAATGTGTATAATAGCCTGTAATCTGATATCGAGTTGTCGAATTAGTTGTATTTAATTCATCCGTAATAAATTTTGTAGATGTTAATGTTTTATTTTCCTGCTTCAGCCTTAATCGAATGATTGAATTTTTACCGCGTTTTTCATATTGCGCTCCAGATTCTATGCCCGATTCAGGATAAATTCCCAACGTTGAACTCCGTATTTTTCTGAATAAATCAGTATAAAGCGTAAAACGATGTTTATCTATTTTAAATAGAATACTCTGGAAAAACCCATTTTCTCCTTCAGATGTGGACGACCATTCCGTCGATGGGTTTGATCGTAATGATTTATATCCCGGCGCGATTTTTCTCACAATACCTAAATATTTAAACATTTTAAAATTTGTTTTAACTCCCATTAGTGATGCCATTGTTTTATTATTTCCATTCGCAATTTCTCCAAATATATTTAACACATCTATTTTTTTGTTAAAATATAAAGAGTTTCCTAATGCCCTCAATACTCGTTTCTTTTCAGTCCAAGAAGCGCTTAGTGTTGTAAAGCCGAATACGCCATCTTTAATTTCCTTTTCCCAATTCATAATGATCGATTTTTCGCTTAATGATTCTTGTCTATTTAATTCTGTTTCAGAAACATGAATGCCCGAATCATAAACTTTCAAGTTGCCCGTACTGTCAATTTCCCCATCTCGGTTTGTTTGCCCAATTGACACTGTTATTTGACCTAGTTTAGTATAAATTTGGGAGCCTACCCCTCTAATTTTCCAATTTTCATGACTTGATTTATATATCTGTAGCCCTTTCCCAATCCTTGATAATTGATTGAAACTCCCAATTCCTTTTTTAACGGGTACTGATCGCCATAACAATAATCCATAACCATTATTAATCTGGTGGTCTCCTAAGAATATATTCCCATAATTAGTTTTAATTTCCATATACATCGAAATTTGATCTAGTGCTCTAGTCTCAAATGGGTCTCTTTCTGCTAAAAAGCCAAACTCTTTATTTCCCTGATTGATTCTCCCTGTCCAGCGAAATTGCAAATCATTCTTTGCTGTAAAATATTGTTTAAAATAAATATCTACAGGTATTTGTTTTTTATTTAAGGTGTTTAGAAAATCAATGAAAAGTTCTCCATTCTCAGATAACTTGTTTCTTGGGATAAGCTGGAATTCCTTTGTGGACTTTAATAATGAAATATCAATTTCTTCTAAAAAAGTAAGCCGTTCAATATGCTCAATAATGCTTGGATTTAGTTCCGAAAAACTATGTTCAATATATTCCAGCAAAATGATATCATCGTCAGGTAAAGGATTTTCCTCTTCGCGATTAATCCGGGAAAGAAATTGACCTAGGCCCTGGGCAATGCAAAGTTCACTAAGATAAAGGAATAGTATAATACATACTAATTTTATGGGAATACCTTCCAACATTTTCATATGAAATAATGCCATATTCTATTTTATATTTTGAGATAGAAAAAAATAAGCCACCTGTTACTATTCCGGGATTTGATCCACTTCCCAACGCTATTCCGAAATTGGGTATGGGCGTATAAGAAGCTCCAAATTTTAAACTACCATTGAAGACTAAGTCTTGCTCCCAAGAGAGATACGCTTTTATCTTCTCTTCAAAATGAAATATAAATCCAGATGAAATATATTGAGGCAAAACTTCGCGAGTTAACCCAATTCTAGGTTTATTAATATTTGTGATTAAACCAACAAAATCAAAATTTTCTGACAAGGAAGTTCCCCAAGATAACGTTATACCTATAGATGATGCATTCCCATAGTTTTGAATAAAAATAGAGTAATAATTAGCTGAAATACCCCAAGATATTTTATTTTTTATTTTTCCTGAAGTTATAAACGATATTGTCGACTCTTGGTAGATGTTGTTTCCAAAAGAGTTTACACCAAACCCTACATGATACTTTTGTAACGGCAAACCAACCAGCCACGAGGATTCTTTCAAATTTGGAACGCCAAACTTATTCCCAATTGTCCCCGAAAAATGTATGTTTTGATTTTGGATTAAACTCCCGGGATCAATTTGAGCGCCAATACCATCACCGCTTACATTAATGGCTGGATTCCCTAACGCTAAATTATAAGCTGAGCTTGATAATGTTTCGAATGCGCAAAAGACTTGTGAAAATCCAATAGCTAAAAATATATAAAACGTATTAAAAAGTGAACGTAGTTTATTTTTCATATAAAACAGTTATTATTAAATAGAAACGCCCCATCTCGATTAATCAAGTGGGGCGTTTCTTTATGTACTTGTGGGGTACCGTTTATTTTTTCTGGTACCACATTACCATGACCGCTAATGCAAGCAGCCCGGCAAATCCCGCATCACCAAATTGGGACATTACGCGGCCAATGCCGGCAATAACACCAAAATAGTCGTCAAACAGAATGCCAACGACGATTCCAACTACAATCAAACTTTTAGCAAGTTCGGTAAGTAATCCCAACCATTCGTTAACAACGTCTAAAGCTTTGCGCATGTTTTTCCTCCTATTTTAACATAGTGAACGACCCTAACGGGCCTAACATTATGTCTATGATTATCCTAGGAATGAGAGAAAAACTAACAGAGCTAACAGCCCGGCGAAACCGCCATCAAGGAACATGTTAACTAAGTCAACAATACCATCAATTGGAGAAAATCCAGTTGAGTACAGGATGTTTACGAAAACAAAGAGAACGATAAGTGCTTTAACTACGCTTACAATTCCTGATGCCGCATTCTGTACGGTTGTGTTGATATCTGCCATTCTAATACCTCCTTGGTTTGTCCAGAAAACAAAAAAGGGGTGCCAAAGTGCCCCCCCAATGATAAATGTTCTCTATGTATGTGTTTTTAATGTCAAGGGTTAATCCCTATCGATTGTTCAAATTTACGCATAAACAAACTTTTGGCAATATTTTTATTTAATCGTCATTTTGCTCCCTATTTATTCGTGTTTCCATATTTTTAAAGGCTAAATAAACTTGATCAACCGTTATAGATTCAATGCACTTTTTACAAAGTCTCCAATGTTCTGAATTGTGTAAACAAGGTTTTTCCGGAGCGACCACGTCAACCATTCTACCGAGAGGCTTCGTCAATTTCGGGTCTTGTGATCCAAATAGCGTTACCACCGGAGTCCCAACAAATGATGCCAAATGCGCTGGCATAGAATCCAAGGCAATTAAAATCTTTTGTTTTTTAAGCCACTCTTTAAACTCAATTAAACTTCCTCTGAAAGTATCTATCCGTAAGCCCGCATCAAATGCTTCTTGAATTAAGGCCAGTGTTTCAGGCACTTTAATGATACAAATTATTCTGTCTTCCGAGAGCTTTTTGATTAATTGTATCCATTTTTCATTGGGCCATTCCCTTCTTGGATCTGTTGCGCCAGAATGAATTACAACCGCTCCATCCAAATTATAATTAGTTTTTGAATAAGCATAATCACTATCCACAATTCCAATATTTTCTAATAATTGGATCGCTCTTGTTGTTTGATGTGTGGGCGAATAAAAAGATTTTGGATTCGTGTAAAAATATTCACCGCCTGTTTCATTATAACCTAAACTAATTTTTGCTTTTATATTCCAAAGAAACCAACCATTTCTCACATCGCCTTTAAAATCTATCGCAAGGTCTATGGAGCGCTTTCTAAAACTTTTAGCAAACACATATGCATTATACCACTTAATGGGAGACCATTCCCAATTTGTCCAAGGAGCGTTAAAAGAAATAATATCATCCCCGAGAAATAAATTACTCGCTAAGTCTTTTGCATTTTCATCGCAGATTAAAATAATTTGTGCTTTTGGAAATGTGTTTTTTAATTTTTCTATGGCTGGAGCTATAAGTAAAACATCTCCAATCCTATGATATTCCGTTACTAATATTTTTTTAATTTCAACTTCAGAAACTTGGTACTGTTTCCTAAATAAATTTAAAAAAATAAAATAAGGAGAAATAAAAGAGCTGAATACCCTCGCCCAGAATATGTGTTTTGGGTTGTATATCTTTTGATTCACAATTACAACCCTATTGATCTATAGTATTCATAAAGAGTCTTCGACACTTGTTTTATATCATGTTTCTTTTCAACCCATTTTTTTGATTCTCTACCATAATCTAATATTTTTGATTTATTGGCAATCAAAGTCCTTATTTCAAATTCAATATTTTCTTTATTTATCGAAATAAATGGGTGATTTGGAATAAATGAATTATACGAATCATTCATCTCCGTTAAGGTACAAATTCCCATCGACAATGATTCAACCGAATTCATACCATATCCCCAACCGCCTTTATCCCCAATTTGGTCAATAAATATATCTGAAATTATTTTTCTCTCTAACGCTTGGGCATGAGGAACATTCTCTATGAGATCGAATTCGATTAATCCTTCTGATTTCAACTTTTTACAAGTATTAATAATGATTTCTGACCCTTTGTAAAATCGATTGGTCGGAGCGTGTGAAATTCGAATTTTTTTATTTAAGGTCGTCTTTCTAGGAAACTGAGTTGTGTCATAAGGAAGAAATAGATAATGAATATTTGGATGTTTATTTAATAAATCAACTTCATTTGTAAGGTTTAAATCTGCCAATGAATCCATTACAGGCATTACGCCTCTTGTCCTTAGATCTTCACCATGATAATGGGAAATGATTTTTTTTCCTTTATTTTTTAATTCTTTAACGAAAAATTCATCTTTTAAAAAATCCATTCCACTTTCAAAATGGATGACATCAAAATCATATAAGTTATAATCTTGAATTGCTTTCAAAACAATAGGACGCCATAATAAATCCTTAAACTTTAAAAAGGTATAATCAAACCACCCCTCCGTACTCCACTTTGGATGGTACCCATCCTTGGATTTAAAATATCCTTCATCCCCTCTGTATTTTTTATAAATGAAGTTGCGAATCCTCGCCATCTTTTTTCCTGTAAAATTGAAGGGCAAATTCAGACAAATATCTTCTTCAAAGTTTTTGGGAGATTTAAAAAAGGTTACTGTTCTACATTTATTCTCTCGGGCTTCATGCTCTTTTTTCCAAAGTGTTAATGTCCCAACAGTATTCTCTGGTGATATGTATAATATTTTTAAAGCCACTAATTACTCAGGATATTCCAATTTTCTCCAAGGGATTGAGATTGAGTATTCCCCTGTTTCATCTTTAGGGTTTTGTTCGGTTTTTAAGAAACTATTATTAAACATAATTTTAGTTTTTTCTGGAAATTTCGTATAAAAAGTTAAGCCCTGAAGTTGGTCATATTTGATCTGTTTTAAACCAATAGGCGTACCCATTTCTGATTCAATTACAATGTGGATTTCTTTTTGACTCTTCAAAACTGTATATCTGATATAATCTAATAATTCCTTATACTTTAATAGTCTAGACGTAGTACACATAAAAATAAATCCATCATCAACTTTCCCCTTCAAATATTTAAGGTTTTTAATTAATAAATACGGAAGGCCAGACATTTTAACGTGTTCATTAAAATGTGTGTATAAGACCATAAACCCTTCATTCTTTATTAACTGATTGATGGTCGATTTTTTTATTTGCGTTGATAAATCATTAATATCTAGGACTTGTTCCTTCCCCCAAGAATTAATAAAGCGTGTAAACTCGAATGCTTGTGTCCCATCCCTAAATATGATCGGTGTAAGCAATTCATTACCATCATCATATATCGGATCTACAACATTTTTATATTTTGTACGTTTCATGATGTACTGAATTGCTTGTTTAGCTTTAACTGAAAGAGTGGGCTTTGAATTTTGGCCAATGATATGTGTTGTTTTTCCAACCCAAAAATATTCACATCCTACATTAAATGTATAATCTAAATGGTATGCAGAATGATTGGGACTATCCCCGTACATATTGGGGTAATTCCCCACTTTTTGGTGGTTTAAACCAATGCCATGATTTATCCAAATAGGTATTTTAATTTGATATTTATCTAACTCTCGAAAGCCTATTTCGGCATACTTCCTTTCAAAACTTCCCTTATCAAAATTTCCCCAAGAATGAATGGTATCAATGTGGTTGGATTTCCATAACTGTTGAATAATGGGGGCTAACTCAGTCCGCTTTCTATTTAACCCATCAAAGTAGGATAATTGAGTCCTTTCTGAATTGTTAAAGAACCAAAAACTATTCCCGACTTCTAAATCCAAACCCATACCGAAGGGGGTTTCTTTCGTACCATTAAAATAATCCATTATTGCGCTGAACGATTCCACGGATGAAGCATTATCTATATCACTTGATATGGATAATGCGCACATGAACGGATAAGGGAACTTTCGAAGTGAGGGTTCCACTATATTTTTTTAATCATTTTTGCGGGATTTCCGGCAAAAATTGTTTTAGCAGGTACATCTTTTGTTAAAATACTTCCAGCGCCAATTGATGCTCCATCTCCGATAGTCACACCAGGAAGAATAATTGAATGAGCACCAATTCTGACATCGTTTCCTATTTCTATATTGCCTTCATGGCCCGAATGCGCTTCATCAGAATTATCTTTAGCCATTGAAAAAGGTTCAGTTGTCATAAATGCAAATGGGCCTACCATTGACCCGTCTCCAATAATGATTTTTGAATTAGGCCCAGCATATATATGATTTTCAATTCCTAAACTACATCCACTCCCTATGAAAATGTTTTCAGGGAAATTACCAAACCTAACTGTTGGTCCTATATCTGTATTCTCACCGCACTTACCTAATCTTGCTTTCGCCATTATATTTCCGACTACAAATGAAGCTAGTAATATATAGATCTGCTTCCAAAAACGAACTGAGAATAATATTAATATTTTATTAATTTTTTTTGTCACTTTAAACTCCATTTAGAAAAATCTCTATTGAGCAAATCGGATAATTTTTTAATATCATTATTAAAATATCCAACCAGCATTTTTACTGTTTCCGAATTAAGCTTAGCTGGTGAATCATTTGTAATATTTTTTGCATGAATTTTGTTAGCTAATCCAAATTCTGATTTTATTCCTACCGCCTTTTTCCAAGCTAATGCCACGTTGGTTAATTTCGTAATAAAAGGATATTTTATCCTTCTTGTTTTATTGTGAATTTCAAAACTCACTCCAGGTGTTTTTTTAATATTCAGAAACGACAATACATTTTCAAAAACATCATTTGTATTAGTTGCAAATTCATCAAAAAAAACAAAATGTATATTTTCATCATTTACAAGAGACTGCAATTTTTCAACTTGTGATCCAAATTTTGCAATTTCACCATATAAAAGCAATTTAACATCGGGGCATCCGCTCGGTATATTTTTACCGTTATTTCTCGACTGCATTAATTCCCACGATTTTTCAAAACTTATTTCTGTTTCTCCGAATATTTTAAGCGCGAGTTGGTGAAAAGAAAAAACCACTTCTATTGGGTTTCTTAATTGAACAATAAATTTAGCATTTGGATTAAACTTGATGATATTTTTAATCGCTACTTGTGAATAAAGATAAAGTGTCGAGGCTTCTCCAATGGCTTTGTAAGATTTTTTTTCTGATACAAAACAATCCAAATATTCTTGCATTGTCTTCACTCTGCCATTTTCAATATCGTCACTAAAATAATGGGGTTCTTTGGGGGTAGACATTAAAATATCTGGATGATTATCAAGATAAATAGACAGGGATGTTGTTCCGCATTTTGGGGCACCAATTATAAAAAAGTTAGGAACGTGACTTGGCATTTTGTTACTTAAATATACTTTTCAACTTTTTTAAATCAATCCACTTCATCCCAAATAGACTGGAAAGATAGAGAATTGTTAAAATAATATTCACGATATAATGGTCCTGTGATTGTATAGATACAATTACGCTACCAATAAGAAATAAGCATAACGTTCCAATTTTCGTCCACTCTATCTTTATTGGGTAAAGTTTTTGATTAATATAATACATACAGATACTCATGATAAAGAAAGAAAGACTTGTGGAAATAGCCGCACCTATAGCACCATAATTAGGAATCAATAAAAAGCATAAACCAATATTAGAAATAGCGCCGATAAATCTAGTCCAAGCAGCATACGATGGTTTATCTTTTAAAAATATCCCCGGCGTTTGGAGTATGTAAAACCCATAGAATAAATAGCCAAGACCTATAAGAGGAACAATTCGCAGAGATTCTTGAAACTCTGAGCCAAAAAAAGAATACCCCATTATGTTAGCTTGGATTAATTCATCTGACCAAAGAAAAAGCATCAACCATATAAACCCTAATCCTGAAATAACAAAAGTTGTAATTCGCCCAAATAATTCCCCCTGATTACCTTCTTTACCTTCTTTAATAAAATAGGGTTGCCATCCCATATTAAAACCCATGACGGCTAACATCATTAGCATCCCTATTTTATATCCAGCATTGTAAATACCCACAGTTGATAAATCTGTTAAGGCTTTTAATATATATCGGTCTGCAACTTCCATCGCCATTGAAAATAATCCTGCAGGTAGAAATGGTATTGCAAACTGAACTATTTTTTTCCATTTCTCAAATGAGAGTGATGAAATATTTAATCGTGAAAAAATAAAAGGTATACTTAATAGAAACAATACAATTGAGGCAATTACATTGCTCAAAAATATTGCTTCTATTCCCATATGCTTCATCAGGATAAAATATAAATTAAGCCCAATAGTAATGCTTACGTTTAGCAAACTAAATAAAATAAATAAAAATGGCCTGTTTTCTGATCTAAACCCAAGCATTGGAATTGACCAAATAGTGTCTAGAACAATAATAATTCCCATCATTGTAATAAACTCAGGCCTATTCACGCCAAGGATAATCGGCGATAAAAACTCCCTATTTCCATGCCATAAAAAGAAGAAAGGAATTCCTGTAATAAAAAGAGATACAATGACGCTTGTTAAAACGGTTTTTCGTTCATTCCCATCCGCTGGAACAAAATACTTTAAAAAAGATGCCCCCATTCCATATCGCATAATCACATTCATGAAAGAAAGAAATGTATAAAATAGGGCAACTGTTCCGTATTCTTGGGCTGTAAATGTATTCGTATATAGTGGTAATAATAAAAAAGTAACTAGTCGGACTAAAATATGCCCGACACCATAAATCAAGGATTGTTTACCAAGGGACTTTATTGACATATATTTATGGCAGTTTTAATTCGAGCGTATCTCTAAAAATTCCGCTGGCACCAAAATTTTCCTTGAATCTACCGAGTCCCATATTCGGCTCTTCATTGACAGTAAATATGCCAAAATCAAATAATTGAAAATTCTTACTAATTGCCCATTCAAATGTTTTATAGAATAATAAATTAACAGCACGATAATCTTGAAATTGTTCATCATGGCTAATATAAAAAGCCAAAACAACACGATGATTCACAATAAAGTTCACAACACCGGCAATCATCGTATTATCCACATAAGCGGCAAAGAGATGAATATCATCGGGGTAAATAGCATGAAGATGTTGGAGTTCTTCAAGAGTATGGGTTGGCGTTACATCGTGTCTAATTTTTAAGTTTCGTTCCAAAATTTTATAAAATGAAGTGAAATCATCAGATCGCCTTACGTCTACGCCCATCTTAACCGCCCTTTTTACAGCACGTCTATGTGTTTCTTTAAACTTCTTTAAATTTTTCTCCATGGAATCTTCTAGGAACAATACACTCGTTATTTCTCGTTTTACATATGTAAAACCACTTTTCAATAATGTAAAGTCTAAATAATTAGATGGTCGTTTCTGATATACGACTGGCGGAAGTGTTATTCTTATACCTTTATAATTCTTTTCTTTTGCATGTTTAACTAATGCTTCTGTTAAAAGAAAAGAATCTGCAATGGATAAATTCTCGGGAACAACAAACGAACCCATTGATGCTCCAGGATGAGAAATTAACCACTTTTGTCCATCTATTATTTTTTCGGCTGCTGGAAATGGAACAAAAGGTAATTCTTTTTTATAAAAGAGAATGCTCTGATCTAAGAATCTGTTCGGTGGGTGATACCCTAAAAATTCACGTAAATGGAAAATAGTTCCATTATTAGCATCAGAAACTAATGTATTCCATTTGGTGCTATCACCTGTTTTGAATGGCTTAATATTAATCATAAAATAGAAATGTTGAATTAAGTTGAAAGTTCCAATTCGGGAGTTGATTGTATTTACTACTTAAATCTAATTTAATTGGTCGTTTTTAAGGAGAAAAATGTTGAAATCACACATAAAAAATATTCATGCACGGGAAATTTTGGATTCTAGAGGGAATCCAACAGTTGAAGTGGACCTAATTCTTAATGATGGAAGCTTTAGTCGAGCTGGCGTTCCTTCCGGAGCATCCACTGGAGAATATGAAGCCAATGAACTCAGAGATGGGGATCAGAATCGATTCCTCGGGAAAGGCGTTTTAAATGCCGTAACAAATATTAACACAATTATTAGCCCCGAACTAATAGGGCAAGATGTAACACACCAAGAAAATATTGATCAAAAAATGCTTGATCTTGATGGGACAGATAATAAATCTAATTTGGGCGCCAATGCTTTATTGGGTGTTTCAATGGCTGCAGCAAAAGCGTCTGCCATTACGCAGGGAATCCCATTGTACCAATCTTTCAAATCAGGCGGGAATTATTCCTTGCCTGTTCCCATGATGAATATTCTTAATGGAGGAAGTCACGCCGACAACAATGTCGATATACAAGAATTCATGGTGTTCCCGTTTGGAGCTGAATCTTTTTCTGAAGCATTACGTATGGGAACGGAAGTTTTTCATCATTTAAAATCTGTTTTAAAGGCAAGTGGGCTTAATACATCGGTTGGGGATGAAGGTGGCTTTGCGCCAAATCTAGGATCAAATGAAGAAGCTATTGATGTTATACTAGAAGCCATTAGCCGCGCTGGGTATGAACCTGGAAAAGATATTTATCTTGCACTTGATGTAGCTTCGAGCGAAATATATAAAGATGGGTTTTATCATCTTTCATCAGAAAATAAAATACTTTCTTCTGACGAAATGATTCACTTTTTACAGAATCTAGCCGATAAATACCCCATCGTTTCTATTGAAGATGGGTTGGACGAAAATGACTGGGATGGCTGGGCTTCCCTTCAGTCTTCCATCGGTGACTCAACACAAATTGTTGGCGATGATTTAACCGTTACCAATATTGCTCGCCTACAAAAAGCTATTGATGAAAAATCAATGAATGCTATTTTGATAAAGCTTAACCAAATAGGAACAGTAACAGAAACAATTCAAGCTGTTGAAATGGCCAGAAATAATGGAATGGGTGCTGTTATATCACACCGGTCAGGCGAAACGGAAGATACAACTATTGCAGACTTTTCTGTTGCAATGGGAATGGGACAAATAAAAACAGGTTCAGCTTCAAGAACTGACCGAATTTGTAAATACAATCAATTACTTCGCATAGAAGAAGCTTTGGGATATAAAGCTGTATTTCCATCCATGGAGGTTCTTGGTCAGAATCGATGAGCCAGTATAATAAACTGAGACGAAGGCGAAAACCTCGAAATGTGAGGAAAGATGCAAATTATGCTCAAAAGCAATTTGTTCGAGGTATTTTTTTACTTGTTACCGTCACGCTTCTCATTATTTTCATATTTGGAAACCACGGATTGTTGCAATTATATCGGCTAAAAAGTGAACGCGAAAATATTCAGAATTATATTTCTGAGCTTCGACAGGATAGAGAAACGCTTAAAGTTGAAAAAAATAGATTAGAAAACGATTTAGAGTATATTGAAAAACTGGCTCGTGAAAAATTTCGGATGGTTAAAAAAGGGGAAAAAATATTTAAAGTTATAAGGCCGGATTCCATTCCATAATTCTACGAGATTTCACTGCACCCGATGAATCGTGAACCGTTTTTTGTAATTCATTCAAACTCGGCCAATAATCAATAAATGTGGCTTGTTTATATTCTCCGTTTTTATTGAAATGATAGATTTCATAGGGGTGTTGATCTTTGTTATTATAAATTAAATGGCTTCCGGAAAGTGTACTATCGCTTCGAAAATAAGATGAACGTATTTTTTCAAAATATAGAAACTTGTCTTTAGTCATTTTATAAGATATTTTATACCAGTAATACATGATTCCATTTTCATCATAAATAGAGACATCTTCCGGTCGACCATCTCTTCTTGTTTTAAACCGAGCAATCCAATTTGGTCTAACATCACTTAACATATTTGAAAAAAGAATAGGATCAATTTCAGTTAACCGATTATTTTGAATAAAAGTAATAAAATATTCATACCGCCCTCCTTTTTTTGACCATTTAAAATTCCATATATATTGCAAAACATGACTATTGTCAAAATAGGATACTCTTTTAATTCGTCCATCTTTGTTTAATTGGGCTTCGTAATATGGTTTTTTATAAAACCATTCAATCGTATTTCTTTCTTTCAACCGAACCTTATATGGATCCCACTTACCGAAATACCCCTTTGAGTGAGCTATGTCTTTTTTATTTGTCGTATCTTTTACAATAAAATTAATAGATTGAGGAATTTGATTATGTATGCGAATTGTATCATGAACAGTTACAATTACTTCTCGATCCACAAATACAGTGTCAGGCGATTGAATAGGAAATGGGGTGTCTTTTTTAGATTTGCCGAATGAAGGGACCCATTTCGGTATTTTAATAAATGATAATAATCTATTTTTCTTACCTTTATTAAATTGAATATCAACAATTTCATTTACAGCTGAATAAGAAACGGAATAGTAAGGGTTTCGAGTTAATTGGTCTTCTAACCTTTCTTCATTCCAGTCTATTTTATTATTTTTTCCAATAAGGAAATATCTCGTCGTATCTTGCTGGGGGAATATATATCCACAAAGAAGAAGAAAAATTGTGGTTATTTTAAACAACCGCATCAAACCGTCAGGAAGTTGAATTATGCCATTCCCCAACTCAAAAGGACAATCAATAGGAAAAACATGCTAAAACCAATCCATGCACCTGAATTCACTTTATCCTGATACTCATAAACATCTTCATCAAGAGATTGATATGTTAAAACAATTTCTTCAGTTTTCCCTTCATCCACATATACATCTAAAATGCCCATTCTTAATATATCATCTAACATTTTATCTTTTGGCGATTTTGGGGAACCCATTTGAGTTGGGTCGCCTGGGAAATATCCAATTTTATGCCAACCGGGAAAAACATCAATGTCATGTTTTATTGGCGTATGACCAACATATATCCCATCTACATATATAGGTAAATCGGGCGTGTCACATAAAATAGTAACATACGTCCGGACTCTCTCTTCTTTCCATGAAGATGGATGTTTCCACTTCCCTTGATTAAAATCTTCTTTCGTAGGTAAAATAAATGATGTTGAAATTACATCATCCCCATTTTGATCTAAATTTTCGTCTCCCCAAAATAATAAAACTTGAATCATAGATGTATCTGGGAAGAAGGCGAAATCATAACTGGTTATTTTTTTAGCAAGGTGAATGGATAATGTTGTTGACGTTTCAACAAACTGTGATGATATATCCAATGTGGGGTATTCAAAAGATTGAGTCAATATATCATTTGATGGTGGGATAATTTCCTCCATTTCAATATTGAGCCAATTGACGCGGTCAACCCATCCTGAAATTTTATCAGTTTGAATGGGGCTCGTTGTATTTATAGTAACGATAACTTTATCTGACTTTGTTTCAATGGAAATACCTGTTATCCCATTTCCAAATAAAGATGATGTTAATATAACAATACTAAACAGGATGGAAATAAAACGCGAAATACTCATATATAAACTACAAATCCATCTCTAAAATTATCTATTTAGATTAAACAGATTGGGGAACATCCTAATATTATTTGGAACTTGATTTTTCTTTGTCTGGTTTTTCAGGAAGAGTAAAAACCAGTTTTTGTGTTTTCCCACCGGGAATGTACACTTCTTTTTCGTGAGGTACTTGAATAGAATACATATCTGAAATCAAATTTTCGGGAACATTTAATTCTATTTTATGAAACCCGGGCTCAATAATGATACCTTTTTTAATAGGCGTTTCTCCAATTATTTTACCATCAACTGTAACGGTAATGCCATCTAAATTACATACTATTTTAATTTTTGATTCTTCAGACGGGTCTTGTTTTATCGGTTTTGGGAATCGGGGTAAAAACTCTGTTCCTTCGATACCTGTGGTCTTTTTAGTAACAACGCGTTTTTCGGAATAATTAGATGTCTTTTTTTGTGATTTGGGTTCTGCTGACTTTACGTGGTTTTTGGGTTTGCTCTTCTTCTTTTGTTTCTGTGTCGGAGGTTCAACCTTAGCATTGCCTTTTTTTGAACCGGGAACGGCATTTGTGCTATACCAATCACCATACCATACAAAATATTGATCTGAACCGTATTTTGACCGTGCATCCCAAAATGATTCTTCAAAAGCTTTCCCTCTAAATTCATTCTTTGGTATAGTAATGATTTCACTTGCAATACTTCCCGCTGCTTCTTGAATTCGGTCAATCGTTTCTCCATCCATTTTATTCCGAAGTTGAACCAAAATGACTGGATGGGTTTTTGAATGATATATTTTAAAAGAGGATACTGAATCTTCTAGAAAAAACCCAATCTGGGATGATTCAGGGTTTTGGATCGCTTCAATCTCTAAGACGGGAGGCTCAATATTAATCTTTCTCACATTTTCAACATTGACGGCAACATCGCTTAAGGTGAGGTAAAACCAATTTGACGTAGATATCCAACCGGTGATATCTTCTAGGCTTACTAGCTTAGTAAACCTGAGGCGGATTAACGTTCCATTGCTCTTTTTGTGATATGAAAGTTCTTTTATCCTGTTATTGGATGCGCCAAAAACAAGGCTCACAACAAAAAGAGCCCAAATAATATATTTAATTCGAGTATTCACTTAATGTACTTTGGAGTTTAATAACTTCTTTTATTTCTTCTTCAATTTTTTCGCCACTTGATTCTTTTTCTCGAATAAGTAAACGTAATGTTTGTATTTTTTCTTTTATTGGCTTTGATTTTAAGATATTTAGGCAGTCTTTTACAATCTGTTCGGGCGTTCCGTGAATTTCTTCTTGAATTAGAATTTCTGTTACAATATCGCGTTCGTCTTTGTCGCTAAAAGATTCTGTTAAAGCAGAATGATCGACTACCATAGCTTTTCCCATTAATTGTGTTGCTAATTTTTTTAAAATTGGCTCACTGAAATCTTCGGGTGAAATATGTATTTTTACAAGTTGTCTGTGATCAGGGTCATCACTCGCTAAAAGTCGAATTAATTCTAACTGAGCTCTTTGGTCCACCGAAGTAAATGAAAATATTCTTTTTTCGCGAACAGGTGGTTCATCCGAGAATCGTGATAATCTGCGTTGAGATTGACGCATATATTTTTCGAGATCTTTATCGCCAATGTGAAGTTTATCACCAACAACTCTTAATAATTCATCTCGGATAATTCCATCATTAATATTTGTTATTTCTTGAAGAAGCGCTTTTACATAATCACTCTTATCAACTCCTTTTATTTTGTCCGCTTTATAAAAAGAGAAATGAAAATCTAAAAATGACTGTCCGTTTTTTATGGCTTTCTCAACCGCATCTTTTCCAACTTCTAAAACCCAATCATCGGGGTCCTTTCCTAAAGGAGGGCTGACAACCGTTGGTTCTACTCCCATTTTTAATAAAAGGAATCCCGCTCTTGCGGCGGCATTTCCCCCCGCATTATCCCCATCATAAAATAAAATAGCTCTATTTGATAATTTCCTCAAATTACGGGCATGGTTTTCCGTTAAGGCTGTCCCAGACACGGCAACGACATTTGTTATTCCAGCTTGATATAACTGAAGAAAATCGAAATACCCTTCAACAACAATCGTAGATCCTTCTTTTCGGATAGATTCTCGCGTTGCGTGTGCTCCATAAAAAATATCACTCTTTTTATATAATGGCGTTTCGGGAGAGTTTAAATATTTAGCAGGATCATCCATTCCAAAAATACGACCTCCAAAGGCAATCACTTTCCCTGAAGAGTTAAAAATAGGTACCATAATACGCGATCTAAAACGATCAAAAGTTCCTTTTTCTGTTCGCACAAAAAGACCCGTCTTTAAAACAACATCAGATGAAAAACTTTCAGCATTCGTTTGTTTGGTTAATTGATTCCAGGTATCAATGGATAATCCAATTTTAAATTGCTTTAAAATATCTTCAGTAAACCCTCGACTTTTTAAATAGGCTAACGCTTTTTCTCCTCTAGGTGAAAATAAGTTGTCTTGGTATAATTGTGTCGCCACTTCATGTACTTCATATAATTTTGAATAAATATCTCTTGATTTATCATCTTGAGTAAAATCGACTTGAATCCCGTAGCGTTGCCCGATGGTTTGAACTGCTTCCGGGAAAGTGATTCTTTCATATTCCATCAAAAACGTAATTGCATTCCCGCCGGCACCACATCCAAAACAATGATATATTTGTTTGGCGGGGGCTACGCTAAAAGAAGGTGTTTTTTCATTATGGAATGGACACAATCCAAAATAATTGCCCCCTCTTTTTTTTAATTCAACAACTTCCGATACAATATCAACAATATTGGCTGTATCTCTAACGTGATCAATTGTATCTTGTGGTATTTGTGCCATTTTTTAAATCGTTAAACCGGATGAAATATTTTGAATATAATCTTCACCTTTTTTTATAGGATCTTGCCAATTAAAAGTTTCAATAATCCCATCACGAATGATAATATTTGTTTTTGCAATTCTAGATTCATTTATAAGAATGGATGACCATTTATCTAACGGAAGAATATCTATAAACCAAATAAATATTGCCATGACAACTAGTCCCTTTAGAGCGCCAAATAAAACTCCCATAAATTGGTTAACCCATTGGTTGCTTTCCGATAAAAAAGCTATATGAATAAATTTTGTCAGTAATCGAACAGAAAAAATAGTAATAGCAAAAATACCTGCCGCGGATAAAATCATTTCTACCCAAGGATCAATAGACATTAACTGATGGATTTTACCTGCTAAAAGAATATAATATTTGAATGAAAAAAGGGTTGCAATTATTAATCCAAATAATCTACCTAATTCTTCAATCAATCCCCTTTTAAATCCAATCATTCCCATCACTACTAGGTAAAACGCTGCAAGACCATCAATAAAATATCCCATTCAGCCAAGTAATTCCCTTAAAATTATATTAGCCACTTTACCATCAATTTGTCCTGCACCTCGCTTTAAAACTTCCGGCATTACTTTTCCCATATCGCTCATGGAACTTGCGCCTGTTTCTGCCACAATATCTTCTACAATTGATCGGATGTCGTCTTCGCTCATCATTGTTGGTAAATATATTTCCATTAATTCTGCTTCATATTTTTCAACTTTGGCAAGTTCTTCTCGTCCTGCTTGCATATAAATATTTTCTGACTCACGCCTTTGTTTTACTAATGTTTGAATTGTTTTAATTTCTTCAGCTTCGGAAAGTGTGTCTCTTTTTGCGATTTTCTTATCTTTTAATTTTGCTATAACGCTACGAAGTGTAATGGCTTTTTGCTTCTCGCCCGCCTTCATTGCGGTATACATATCTGATTGTATTTTTTCAAATAAACTCATTATTCTCCCCTACGATTGATCAATCTTTTTCATCGCCATTAATAATTTATCTTTATTGTTCCCAAACCCAATGAATCGCCTACCAGCTTTTTTTGAAATTCGTCCTATAATTCCCTCACCTAAAAATGGATCTAAAACCCAATTTAGCTTAAAACTGCTTGCGCTTAATACTCTATTCACTAACCGATCTGGAATTGATTCATCCCCGGGAAGAGGCCTTATGTCGGCCCAAAAATTAGAAGATATTATTCCGCGTTCATTTAAATCGAGTTCTGTAGAATCTTTTTGAACATAGTTTTGGTTGAATAAAAAATCATTGGTTTTTGTTGCAAACCAAATATCCGAAACTTGATTCTCCCAAGTGGCAGATTTTAATTGCCTACTATTAGGAATATTATTCCACGTAATCCGCGATTGCACTTTTAAATGATTACTTAATAAAGAATGATACATTCCTGAATATCGCCATCCGCATAATAGATAAATAGCACCTGTAGGTTGTAAAACGCGCATAGATTCCTGTAGCCACTGGTCATTCCATTGGTAAAAATCTTGAAGCGTCATTTTTTGAGGTCGATTATCATTATTCGTCCAAGGGTCTTCCGGAGGTTGGGCTATAATTAAATCAATGGAATTATCTGGCAATTTTTGTAATCCATCAATTACGTCAGCTAAAAATAGTCCTTCAGACATAGTATCATTTGTCATTTTGATATCTTCAACTGTTTGGACCGCTGGCAAATATCGGTTTAAATCATTTATCGTTAACCCCGGGTACGGCTCCAGCGGATTGCTAAATAATGGAGTGAATGGTTCTTTTGATTGCTCAGGCATAACTTAATTTATGTTTAATTCAAATCTTCTCAAGTATTTGTTTTTCAATTTCACTAAACTTTTCATGATCTTCAAAAATATTAAACCCGTCAGATTCAATGACCAATACGGGCATATTTCTAATTGAATTCACCCAACGGTCATATGAAATATTTAAACTATGTAAATATTCAGGGTCGATAGATTGTTCATAATCTCTCCCTCGAGATTTAATCCTACTAATGAGGGTATCTGTTGATGCTTTTAAATAAACAATTAAATCGGGTTTCCTTAAGAAGGATGTCATTACTTCAAACAACCCGCAATAATTTTCCCAATCTCGTTTATTCATATTTCCCATATCATAAAGATTTCTTGCGAAAATTTCTACATCTTCATATATAGTTCTGTCTTGGATTACTCCTTGAATTTTTGAAGACATTTCTTGATGTGTTTCAAATCGTTTATGTAAAAAATATATTTGAAGATTAAAACTCCATCTTTTCATGTCGCCATAAAAATCAGATAAATAAGGATTATCTGATACGGACTCATAATAAGGGAGCCAATTTTGTCTTTTGGCTATCTGTTCTGTGAATGTTGTTTTTCCGGCGCCAATATTTCCGGATAAACCAATAAAGGGGAATTTGCCATTTTTCATGGCCGGAAAATACTGATGAATTCTATATAGCAGAAGATTGAATTATTGACAATTTCATATTTTGTGTCTGAAATTCCCTTATCTATGAATCAAAAGAAAAAAGTATTATTCGTGTGTACTGGGAATAGTTGTAGATCCCAAATGGCTGAAGGCATTCTAAGAGATATTGCTGGAAATCAATTTGAAGTCTTTAGTGCGGGGAGCCATCCATCGCGTGTTCATCCCATGTCTATTGCAATTTTAGCGGAATGGGGAATAGATATTTCCCATCACACATCTGATTTTATTGATATGTATCTGGATGAAGGAATTGATATTGTTATTACTGTTTGTGATAACGCGAATGAAATCTGTCCTATTTTCCCCGGGGAAGTCCAAAGAATTCATTGGAGTATCGATGATCCATTCCATGGTTGGGGGAATGAAGAACAATTTAAAAATCGATATCGAGAAACCCGAAATGATATTAAAGCCCGAATTGAAAAATTAGTAAAATCGGAACAAAGTTAAATTCGCCTATTCAAAATTATTTGAAATATTTTTTTACAAGTTTCTTCTTTTTTTATTCTCAATCATTTGCTCAAATCCTTTTTACTGAAATTTTATATGATTTACCCGGCTCGGATTCACCAAACGAATTTGTAGAAATATTTAATCCATCCTTAACGGATACTGTCCACTTGGATGGATGGACCATTGTAGATAGACTTTATACTGATACCCTCGAGGATTCTGGCGATGGGTTATCTATTCCGCCTAATGGGTATGGCTTAATTATGGAAGGGGATTATGATATTACTAACGGTATTTATCAAAACATTATTCCCGAAAATACTATTATCATTAAAGTGGACGATTCTAGTATCGGAAATGGTTTATCGGGATTTGACTCCTTGTTTTTATATGATTCATCTGGATTATTAATTGATTTTCTTGGGTGGGAAGATATTGTTACAGATGGATATTCTTTGGAAAAAGTTCGTCCCCTTCACCCAAACGAGCCCTATAATTGGATTGCGGGTATTGATTCATTGGGAACTCCCGGAATGAAAAACAGTGTTTACCCTTTCGAAATAGATGGATCTATTGTTGAAAATTCTATATCTATTCATCCATCTGTTATACAACGAGGAGAAACGACTACAATTATGGGGGAAATTGTTAATATTGGTTTTCAATCTTTTGGTGGACAGATACATATTTTAGAAAATGATGAAATAATAGCTTTGGAATATTTATCTCCTTTATCCGAATTAGATACAACAGAATTCGAATTAGAAATAGGTCCATTTTCTTCAGGAGCGCATACGTTTTCCGTGACTCTAATATTAGATAATGACTTAAACCTTTTGAATAATGATGATTCAATTTCCCTTGGTGTAAGATATGAAACATCCGTAATCCGTATAAACGAATTCTATCCACAACCAACGAGCGAAGAACCGGAGTTTGTTGAACTCATTTATTTTGGGGATGAAGATTTGAATTTAGCTGGATGGAGAGTCACAGATAATTCAAATGGGTTAAACTATATTTGGCCAAATATAGTCGTTGTACCAAATGAATATTTTATTATTGCAGACGATTCATCTTTTTTTGATATAGTCCCAGAAAACACTCTTTATATCGTTCCATCAGGGGGATTCCCATCCTTGAATAATTCTAGCGATATTATTCGCCTATTCGATCCTTTCGACTCATTAATTGATTCTATTTCCTACCAGTCTAGTTGGGGGTACTCGTCGGGCGTTTCTTCAGAAAAAATCTTTCCAGAATCGAATTCGAATCAGGTAGAAAATTGGCAACACAATATTTCTGAATTGGGGAAATCCCCCGGGCAAATAAATTCAGTGACACCATCAGAAGTAAATGGTACTTTAATAAACAATATCTATACAAGCCCATCTTTCCCATCTGAAAATGAATCATTTTTGATAAATGTACCTGTTGTTAATTCTGGGGTTAACATTTTTTCAGGCTCTGTTCAAATCGAGCATAATGATGTGAATTTATCTGTATCAAATTTTGTATCCGGCGCTTTGGCTGAAACGACAATGGTTTCTCTTCCAATGCCGGGATTTGAATCTGGAATACATACTTTAGAAATAAGCCTCATTATATCTGAAGATTCTAATTTGAATGATAACACAATCATAGATACGCTATTAGTTCGTTATGGGTTTAATGATATTAGCATTAATGAATTCATGGCTTTACCCAATAATGACCAGGCTGAGTTTGTAGAAATTATTTCTAATCGCGATATGGAAATGACCGGTTGGAAATTTAGTGATAACCGTAAAAATCTAAGTGTATTGCAAAATATTATTGTTCAAGAAGATGAATTTATCGTTATTGCATCTGATTCACTTATTTTTGATTTTGTTCATCCAGAAGCGCATACGATTGTATTACAAAATCAGTTCCCATCTCTCAATAATTCTGGAGATGCCATTTATATATACGACATGACAGGCGCCATTGTGGATTCTCTTATTTACAATGAAGATTGGCCTCTTGAGTCAGAAATATCAACTGAGAAACTTCGACCAGAATTCGAATCAAATCTAGAAAATAATTGGACTTTAGCTGACCCAATCATTGGCAGTACTCCTGGAAATGAAAATAGCAAAATATTAAAAAACATTGATGGCTCTATTATTCAATCATTTGTAACACATGCTCCTGAATTCCCTGAATTATCAGATTCGATTCAAATAAATATTTCTATCTACAATGCAGGTGTTTCACCTTTTTCTGGATCATATTATGTAGAAGAAAATGATGATGAATTAATAGAAAATTCTTTTTCAATCATAGATCCCGGGGATACGTTAAACACACCTTTTATGATTATGCCATTAAGTTCTGGAATTCATTTTATTCAGATATATTTAGATATACCGGGTGATTCTCAGCCTAACAATGATTATGGAGCCGATACAATCTTTGTTTCATTCCCCTTTGGGAGTGTAAAGATAAATGAATTTATGTCGCTAACAGATTCAAATCATTTTGAATTTGTTGAGCTCGTATCTATGGGGCTTATTAATATTGATAATTGGGGTTTAACTGATTTATCTGGAAGGATTATGACTTTCTCGGAATTCGAACTGCATCAAGGGTCTTATTTTACAATAAGCGGTGATTCTGCTTTATTAGAAATAATCTCCGACACGTCGCTATTAGAGGTATCTGAAAATATGTTCCCAAATCTAAATAATTCTTCAGATGGAATTTATATTTTAGACATGACAGGAAAAGTAATTGATTCTCTCCTTTATGATGAAGATTGGCCTATTATAGAAAATAGATCAACTGAAAAATTTCAGTCCAATTATGAATCTAATTCTATGAAGAACTGGGGTATTGCGGTCAATGAATTGGGATCGACACCTGGGGGAACAAATAGTCTTGCTTTTGACACGCTCCCCATAGAGGGTTCGGTTTATATTTCTCCCAACCCCTTTTCGCCTGATGGTGATGGTTATGATGATCAATTAAAAATAGAATATTCATTCCCTTTTGAAAATAGTACATTGCGAATGGAAATATTTGATATGGTTGGACGCACAATTGCTCAACCGTTTTATAATTTAAATGTAGGTCAGAATGGCGTTTTATATTGGGATGGGCAAAGATCATCTGGACAACCCGCTCGAATAGGTATTTATATCATTAAAACAACCGCCAAAGATCATGCGTCTGGCAAGGAATGGGAAGATTTGCAAACAGTCGTACTTGCCAAAAAGCTCTAAAATAAAAAAGGGTGAAATCATCACCCTTTTTTATTTGTATCTGAATTTAGTACTCTATTTAGAACCCAAAACCAATTCTTGCATGATAACTTGTAAACCCTGCTGAACCAGGGATAACATCATCAGCCATGGTATAGCGCGCAAATAGGAAGGTATCTAACATGAGCACTTTAAATTGAATGCCCGCTTGAGCATGATACCCTTCAGACTCGATTCTATTTTCAGCTAAATAATCAATTAAGGCGTCTGTTTCAAATTCACCATTTTCAAGATCACCACCAGATATAACCGCCTCAAACATTTCTTGGCTCACCATCGGCGTGCTTACATGTTTATTAATACCTAATCCGGCAAACAATTTTGCCTTGGCGAGGAATGGGATTCCCAACCCAATTATTTTTTTCCGAACAGTAACATAATAAGATCCCGTTAACAATCCAGCTTGAGCGCTATCAAGATCCATCAATAGATTTTTAAAAGAAAACGTATAAGGTGCTGCCGATGCATAACCTTCTGCTTCAAGGGCAAGTCCAAATGGGATTGCATCAAAATATATGTATCCTCCAAAACCTCCACCATTATCAAATCCATTAATCGAGAATTCTCCTACTTGTTCCATTTCATCAGTTATAGGATTTAATAGCATCATTGCGCTAGAAGTGTCGCCCACAGAAAACATGTTATATGCCCCCTGAATCCCAAAACCGCCAATAGCTTTTAATGGTGTAAAAGGAATAAGAAGTGATATAGTTGTTGCGATTAATAATTTACGAATTTTCATATTGTCTCCAATTTTATTTCAGTGTCTTTATTAATTTACGGAAAAGAAATGAGCAAATCATTAGCAATTGAATCCCAACTTCTTCTTCAATAAATTGACACCATCAATTTTATTTCATGAATAGACTTCCCATATTTATACTCCTTTTTTTCCATGTCTTTTTAATCGGACAGGAATTAGAATGGCCCACATCAGCCAGTCGATCGTTTTCATCCAATTTCGGAGAAAATAGAGATGATCATTTTCATATGGGAATTGACATAAAAACGAATGGCACAACCGGTCATCCTGTATTTGCAGTAAATGATGGTTATATTTTTAGAATGGTTTCCAATTTTTCCGGTTTTGGAAAAGCGTTATATTTAAAAACTGAAAGTGGCCATACGGCTGTTTATGCTCATCTTGAATCCTTTTCACCTTTGTTAGAAAAAGTATGGGAGTTACAAAAATCGGATAAAAACAGCTATATCATAAATGCTCGTTTTTCCCAGTCAGAATTCCCCGTGAAAAAAGGTGAAATTATTGGATACTCAGGAAACACTGGCAGTTCTTTTGGTCCCCATTTACATTTTGAATACCGAGATGATTCAGATTCACCTTTAAATCCGCTAACACATGGGTTAACGTTACCTGATCATGTAACACCCATTTTAAAAGAAATTGCATTAACGCCGCTATCGCCCGATGCTCTAGTAAATGCAAGCTCAATTACACAATCATTTCCTTTATTCCGTGATAGGGATGGGACTTATTTATTCCCGGATACTTTGAGTGTTTTTGGTGCTTTTGGGGTTTCAATTAAAATGGTTGATAAACGCGAAGGTGCATCTAATATTTATCAAATCCATAAAGCTGAACTTTGGATTGATAACCAACGATCTTTTTCGCTACAGTATGATCGAATACCTTATAGCCAAACTGGTCGAGCCAAAACATTAATCCAACCATCTCTACACAGGCATAACTTTGGGGAATTTCAAAAATTATATCGCCATCCCGGTCATGAAAATCTTACAATTCATTCCACAGATAAAACGGGCATAAATCAATTATCTCCCGGGCTTCATCATATAGAAATACGTGTTTGGGATGTGGCCGGCAATAAGGCTGTGTCGAAGGGACTGATTGCAATGGGCTTTCCAACAAAAGTTCAGATAGATAAAATATTTAAAGATGAAAAAGTAATCACATTTGCGATTTCACCCAAAACGGGTGTTACACCTATTAAAGAAGCGACTCTTTACACCTTTACGCCTTTTGGGTTTGCTGATCAAAAAATTGAAATTCTCCATCAAGAACAAGTTGGAAAAGAACTGCATGTTACCATACCTATTCAATCTACTCGTGAGCGGATTGTTCAATTCATTTGTAAAAATCAAACGGGCGGTATGGCTGCTCCAGCCCACTGGCAGGAAGATGCCCCTATTTCTGACATGATTAGCTTAATTCCAGATTTAAGAATTTCTCATACAGATTTTGGTGTTTTGTTTCAAATTGAAACAGGTCGATATACAGAAGCTAAAGTTGAGTTAAAACTAGCAAATGAACATACTTTTAAAGCTTATCCGGTTAAACAAATTCAACCCAATGTTTATCTAAGTGATGTGATTTTACCCCAATATCTTTCTAATATAAAATATGTAGATATATCTTTTATGAAAGACGGCCAGACGCGGGACGTTCGATTTAAATATCAATTTGGTTTAGCTGAAAATGGCAAAGCTATACGCGTTTTATCTCAAGATAAACGATGTTCCATATTGACTAATAAAAACACAGTATATAACCCTGTTGCATTTTGGATTGATAAAGTGAAAAAAGGAGCTGCAGTAAAAAATGGGTTTCAATTATCCCCGATCTATCAGCTTCAGCCATTCGAATTAACCCTTAAAGATACTTTTAGAGTAGGTATCCGATATGATCAACAATATGCTCTTCATTCTGGTATGGCTATTTATAGATTTGACCAGAAGGATGAGTCTTGGGTTTTTCTTCCAACTAAAAATGACAAAAATGAACATATTTTATCCACAACGCTTGACCAGTGTGACGCATTGACAATTATTCAAGATTTAAAAGCGCCTATCGTAATCTCATCCTTCCCAGCAAAAGGC
Organism: Fidelibacterota bacterium; assembly: GCA_016784605.1. Lineage (GTDB taxonomy): Bacteria > Fidelibacterota > Marinisomatia > Marinisomatales > UBA1611 > JABHGY01. Next base: position 50,836 of record JADHUI010000017.1, read on the forward strand.
GGGCATTATAAAGCAAAAGATATGGATAAAATTCTAGTTGTTATTGATGACATACTTTCCGGTATTGACGGGGATGAAGAAACATTATCATTAGAATTAAATGGGCAACCTGTTATATTTGCATATCAACCAATGAAAAAGGAAATATCTTTTTTCTTAAAGTCTCCTTTGTCTTCCGGCCCTCATGATTTTTCGGTATCAGCAATTGACCGCGTTGGGAATAAAATGACTCGAACGATTCCTTTTCTTATTCTTGATTAATGCTATTTCCTTACAAAGACGATAATCCCGCAATTTTAACTCCCTTTGTAACATATGGGATTATTGGGATCAATATTCTTGTTTATCTCTTTCAATTGAACGTCGAGTTCAATCATCCCGCCACAGGAAAATCCTTGATCTATATATTCGGACTCGTACCAGCGGAATTCAGTATTTTGTCTGTTTTTACATCTATGTTTATGCATGGGGGTTTTGCACATATTATTGGCAATATGTGGTTCTTGTGGATTTTTGGGGATAATATTGAAAGTCTATTGGGACATGTGCGTTATTTTCTATTTTATATCACGTGCGGTATTGGAGCAGCCATTGCGCAAATCTTGATTAACCCCAGTTCTACAATACCAATGATAGGCGCAAGCGGCGCGATTGCGGGTGTACTCGGCGCCTATATGATTTTATATCCAAAAGCTAAAGTACATGTGTTTGTATTTTTTATATTCATTACAACCATTCAAGTTCCTGCTCAAATTGTCCTTGGTATATGGTTTTTAATGCAATTAAGTAATGGATTAGGAAGTTTAGGGTTAGATATTTCTGGTGGTGTGGCGTGGTTTGCTCATATTGGCGGATTTATTGTAGGAATTAGCACACAAAAATTGTTTCGTACCTTTCGAATTGAATAATTTCTAGGACTCTATGAACCACTCATTGATTAAAAAAGCTATTGCTATGCGCAAACAAGCACATGCCCCTTACTCCAAATATTTTGTGGGAGCCGCTGTAGAAACAGAGTCTGGACAAATTATAGGAGGGTGTAATATAGAATCGAGCAGTTATAGCTTAACCTGTTGCGCAGAAAGAGTTGCTCTTTTTTCATCATTAGCTCAAGATGAATTCCCAATAAAAGCTCTCGCTGTTTCAACTGAAAATGGTGGTTCTCCTTGTGGAGCTTGCCGGCAAGTCATTTGGGATTTATGTGGTGAAATCCCCATTTATATTTGCGATAAAAATGGTCTAACAAAAGAAACAACAAGTAGTGCTCTATTGCCTGGTGCCTTTGATCAGAATTTTTTAAAATGAACAAAATACCTATATTAATTGGAATCGGTGGTGGGACTGGTTCAGGTAAAACGTCTATAGCTAAACAACTCTTTGATAAATATGGTGAAGGTGAGGTGGTGGTGGTTGAGCAGGATGCCTATTATAGAGATCTTTCATCCATAAGCCTTGAGGAGAGACATAAACAAAATTATGATCATCCAGACGCCACAGATATAGAATTATATAGCCATCATGTTATTTCTTTAATGAAAGGAAATGCGGTTGAAATTCCTATTTATGATTTTGCAACCCATTTACGGTCAAGTGAAAGTAAAAAAATAAAGCCTCATCATGTTATTGTTGTTGAAGGTATTTTGGCCTTACACTTTCCGGTTTTGAGAGAATTAATGGATATTAAAATTTATGTAGAAACGCCCGCAGACATTCGATTTATTCGTCGATTATCTAGAGATATTGAAGAAAGAGGGCGAACAGCTCAATCCGTAATAAATCAATATTTAAAAACGGTACGCCCTATGCATGAACAATTTGTAGAACCTTCTAAATTTTATGCCGATATTATCATCCCAGAAGGTGGGGAAAACAAAGTTGCAATTGACTTATTACATACAAAAATAAACGCAATATTATCATAAGGAAAACAATATATGACTCTTACACCACGAGACTCCGGATGGATAGAAGTTATCTGTGGAAGTATGTTCAGTGGGAAAACTGAAGAACTTATACGAAGATTAAAACGGGCTGAAATAGCTCAAATGAAAGTGGAAATTTATAAACCTAAAATTGATAGTCGATATAGTGCAGAACATATCGTTTCTCATAATCAACTGAAGATGAAATCGGTCATGGTTCATTCGGCATCAGACATACTTGACTTGGCGAAGGATGCTGAAGTGGTTGGTATTGATGAAGCACAATTTTTTGGAGATGATTTAGTCCAAGTATGTCACGAACTAGCAAAAAATAATAAACGCGTTGTTGTCGCGGGGCTTGATACGGATTACAAGGGGAACCCTTTCGGCCCTATGCCAAACATCATGTGTGAAGCAGACTATTTAGATAAATTGAGAGCCATTTGTATCCAATGCGGAAACCCAGCTACCTACTCTCAAAGACTCACACTAGATAATAGCCAAGTGGTTATTGGGGAAACAGATGTATATGAAGCTCGTTGTAGGAATTGTTACAAATCACCGGAGGATGAATCGTGAATTTTATTAGTCTATTAGGACTCGTAGCCCTGTTAGGAATTGCGGCAGCATTATCCTATAATTTTAAACAAATAAAACTAAGACCCATAGTTTGGGGACTTGGATTACAATTCATTTTTGCTTTAATCATTTTGCGAAGTGATTACCTTAGCTTTATGGGGATGGGAATATTAGGGCTACTCTTATTAACATATATCCTTCAGAACGATGATAAAAAATTAGGCGGCGGTATTCAGAGTATCGTCATTTTATCCATTGGAGGTATTGCAATTGGATATGGAGCAAGTTTACTTGGATCAAATATCGGTAAGTTGCTTATGCTGCTATTTGTTATAATGATTTTAAATAATTGGGTAAAGTTGGTACAAAAATATCAACGTTATGTAAGCGCTTTATTTATCATTGTTGGTATAAGCTATATGATTAATTATGACATTACTGGACAATTAATTTTTAAAACTTTTAGTGATAAGGTGGCTTATTTTTTAAACCTATCAGATTATGGTGCTCAATTCCTTTTTGGAAATTTGACCAATGCGGAATATTTTTTTACAGCGCCTAATTCTAGCTGGCCGGGATTTGGATTTCAATTTGCCTTTAAAGTGCTTCCTACTATCATCTTTTTTGGTGGTTTCATGAGTGTCCTGTATTACTACGGAGTTATGCAAAAAGTTATTGAAACAATTAGTCGTTTTATGCGATGGACAATTGGCACAAGTGGTGCTGAAACTCTTTCTTGCAGTGCAAATATATTTGTAGGACAAACAGAAGCGCCTTTATTAATAAAACCATTTTTAGACCAAATGACGAAATCTGAATTATTAACAATCATGGTTGGAGGTTTTGCCACAATCGCTGGTAGCGTATTGGCTGGATATATTTCAATGGGAGTTCCTGCGGGACATTTAGTTGCAGCGAGTGTCATGTCCGCACCTGCAGCATTAGTTATTGGGAAAATTATTTACCCTGAAACTGAACATTCTGTTACAGCGGGTGATGTGGCGTTGCCGAGTATTACCGTAGGTTCGAATGCAATTGAATCTGCCTCTAACGGCATAACGGATGGAATGAAACTTGCTGCAAATGTTGGCGCTATGTTAATTGGCTTTATAGCATTGATTGCCGTTGTTGATCTATCATTAAATTGGATGGATGGCATTATTGATGGGAAATGGTTTAAGGGAGATTATGTTAGTTATGCCGCAGCTGGGCTTTCGCCAGCAAAAGGGGAATTCGTAGGATATTTCCCAGGTTCTTTACAAACTTTTTTTGGAACCCTCTTTTCTCCCCTTGCTTTTTTAATGGGTGTGCCATGGGCAGATGCAGGTGCTGTTGGGAATCTTTTAGGGATAAAAGTTTCTTTGAATGAATTCGTTGCTTTTGGAACTTTAGGTGGTTATATCGCTGATGGAATTATAGGTGACCGAGCCATTATTATATCTACATATGCATTATGTGGGTTTGCTAATTTTGGATCGATAGGAATACAAATTGGTGGACTTAGCGCTATTTCACCAAAAAGAAAAACAGATTTAGCAAAATTAGGTGTTAAAGCCATGTTTGGAGGTGCTATCGCATCTTGGTTAACAGCTACAATTGCAGGAATATTATTATAGTCGATAAACTTTTATGAGAATATTATTTATGGGGCCTCCCGGTGTCGGGAAAGGGACTCAAGCAGCAAGAATTGAAAATCACTTCAGTATAATTCACCTTTCAACCGGTGAAATTTTACGTGAAGAAATGAAGGCAGAAACATCTATTGGAAAACAGGCAAAAGATTTCTGCGATTCGGGGCAATTAGTTCCCGACCCTATCCTGTTGGATATTATAGAACATCGACTCTTTCATGATGATTGTAAAAATGGTTTTTTACTTGACGGCTTTCCAAGAACGCTCCCACAAGCAACGGGTTTAGATACAATACTAAAAGATATAAATCAAGAACTTGACTGTGCGATTAGCTTAGTCGCTGATGAGGGTGAATTAGTGAGTCGACTTGTACAGAGAGGAAAAGAATTGGGCCGTTCGGATGATTCAGAAGAAATTATTCAACATCGCCAAAAGATTTATTGGGATCAAACAGCGCCCTTATTAGATTTTTATAGAAACAAGGGATTATTAAAAGAAGTTGATGGTATTGGCGACATTTCTGAAATCACAAATCGAATATTAAAAGTGTTACAATAAAATGATTAAAATTGGTCTAACGGGAGGAATCGGTTCAGGCAAAAGTTTAGTGAGTCAATTTTTAGTTGAATTGGGAGCCTATATTTTTGATGCAGATAGCGAGGCAAAAAAAATATTAGACACAAATGAAACAACACAAAACGAGCTTATTGCAGAATTTGGTACGGACGTTTTAAATGCAAAAAACCAAATCGATAAAAAGAAACTTGCTAAAATTGCCTTTCAGGACGAAGATCACCAATCAAGATTAAATACAATTATTCATCCATATGTTTTTGTTGAAATAGATGCTCAATTTGAAAAAATTGCTCAAGGTGATAAGTATACATTGTTTGTGGTGGATGCAGCCCTAATCTATGAATCTGGCGCCGATACTCATATGGATTATGTTGTTGTCGTATCATCCCATTTAAAACTCCGAGTTTCTCGTGTGATGGAACGAGGCGGATTAACACGTGAAGAATTTATGAGGCGACTCGAATTACAATGGCCAGAAGAAGATAAAGTTCATATGGCTGATTTTGTTATTCCGAATAATGGAACACAAGAAGATTTAAAAATAAGCACTCAAAATATTTTCAACCAAATGGTATAAAGGCTATCGAATACTTTTTCGATAAGCTCTGGGTTTATCTAATATTTCTTTTATTATAAATGATTGTTTCAATTGTACTTTATTGCTAAATAACGTATGAATAAATAACGTTTTTTTCTTTTTCTGAATATGGACTATTTTTCTATCTGCTAATTCAGAATGGTATATTTGTTCTTCAAAGTCTTTCCTTAATTCACCAATATGCGATAATCCTCCTTCTTTAGAGTTTACCTCAGAAGACTGAGCTATTTCACCTTCAGAAGATTCATTATCTATTATTGATTTATTGAGTGGGGCATCTATTTTTGGTGCATTTTCTTCGATTATTTCCGCAGATTTTGCTGTCTCTTCTTCTAACCAACCTTGCGCTTTAAACCACTTTTGAACCTGAGGGGAGAATGGAATGGAATCATCATCCCATCCGTCCTCAGATTCAATTTCTTTATGCTTTTGTTTTTGTTGAAGCTTTTTCTTGTATCCGCTTAATAGATACATAAGTAATAGAAAAAGCCAATATCCGATCCCATCCATTTAATTTAGTCCTGATCATCTCCGTCCGAAACATGAGAGTCATCTGACGCCCCATGAGAAATAGATGTTCTCATTTCTGTATCCGCTTTTACATTGTGCATATTATAATAATCAAAAATACCCAAATTCCCATCCCGGAAGGCTTGTGACATTGCTTTGGGAACTTCAGCTTCAGCTTCAACTACTTTTGCTTTCATTTCTTGTGTGCGTGCTTTCATTTCTTGTTCCTCCGCAACAGCCATAGCTCTACGTGTTTCTGCTTTTGCCTGAGCAACCCTTAAATCAGCTTCTGCTTGATCTGCTTGTAAACTTGCACCAATATTTTTTCCAACATCTAAATCAGCTATATCAATGGATAATATTTCATAAGCTGTACCAGCATCCAATCCTTTCGATAATACTGCTTTAGATATTGCATCGGGATTTTCTAATACATTGGAATAAGTCAATGATGAACCAATAGCACTCACAATACCTTCACCAACACGAGCAATAATCGTTTCATCTGTAGCACCACCTACAAGTCCGGCAATATTTGTTCTAACCGTTACGCGCGCACGCGCTTTGAGTTCAATACCATCTTTAGCGACAGCAGCAAGAAACCCATTCTCAGGCGCATTAATCACTTTCGGATAAACACTTGTTTGGACAGCTGTTTTAACATCTCTGCCTGCTAGATCAATGGCTGTTGCCGTTTCAAAAGGGAGATGAATGTTTGCCTTACTCGATGCAATTAATGCAGAAACAATATTTAAAATATTTCCACCAGCTAAATAGTGTGTTTCTAGCATGTCTGTTGTAATATGATTTAACCCCGCTTTGTGTAAATTAATAACACCATCCGTAACTAACCTTGGTGCGATTTTTCTCAATCGCATCCGGATAAGATCGACAATCCGAATTCGACCTAGCCCAAGCGAAACAACCGCTTGAATCCACAACCCAACTGGGACAAAATAAAAGATAAGTAAGACTGCAAAGACAATCATTACGAGAAAAAATATAGAAATACCTGGCATAATATTGCTCCTGTGTTATTTAATTTTTGATGGATCGAACAACAACGCGATTTCCGTCCACCGACAGAACTTTAACGGTTTGTCCTTTATCAATGAATTCACCTTCACTTACAACAAACACTTTTTCATCTCCTAGTACAACCCAACCAGATGGGTGAAGATCCGATTCTGCAATGCCTTCTTTTCCAACTGAATCTTCGAGACCTAAAGTGGTTGTATAGCCCGCTTCTTTACTTTGAACTCCAGGTGATGTGAGTTCCTCCCAAAATTTTGTTTTAGTTAATAATCGAAATAATAAGAACATTCCCACCAATCCGCCTATGATTCCAATTGTAAGACCTGTGGCTGCTTGAGATGCAATTTCTCCATCTACGGGAATATCTGGAAGTAATAATTCCCAAAAGCCCCATAAAATAGCTACAATTCCAGCTATTCCAATGACTCCAAATCCCGGAATGACTAATACTTCAACCAAGAGCAAACTCATACCAAAGATGATAATAATAAAATCACTCATTGTGGCGAGTTTGGCTATATAGGATGCTCCTAAAGATAGAACAAGACAAGCTAAACCGAAGCTGCCGGGAATACCCCACCCGGGGCTTTGTAACTCAAACAGAATACCCAAAAACCCAAAAGTAGTTAGCAGGGATGCAACAATTGGGTTTGTTAAAAATCGCACAAAAGCTTCTGACCAATTTTCAGATGTAGATTGAACGGGTGTTTCACCAAAACCTAGGACGATCAATAATTCATCAAATGTATCAACTGTACCATCTGCTATTTTATATTTCAAGGCGAGTTGGGTCGTTAAAGTAATGAGTTTTCCTTCTTTTCGTCCTTCTAAATCGTTGACTAAAACTGAATCGCTATCAATGATTAAGTGGGTAAAACTTAATTCCTCATCCACCATTCCTTTTGCTATATCTGTATTTCTCCCGCGTTTTTCTGCTGTAGAAGCCATTTCTTCCCGCATATAGCTAATAACTTTTTCTGTCCCTTTATTTCCCTGCATATCTACTGCGGTTGCGGCACCAATCGTTCCTCCACCGGTCATATAAATGGACTCGCATGATAAAGATATGAGAGCACCCGCTGATATGGCACGTTTATTTATAAAGGCTATTGTTGGTATTTTAGAATTTAAAATAGCATCTTTTATTTGAGTTGCAGCATCCACTCTACCGCCAAAAGTATTTATATCAAAAATAATGACATCTGCTTGGCTTTTCTCTGCTTCAGCGATTGACCGTTCAATGAATGGAGGTAAACCTAAATCAATTGTATCGTGAATGGGAACGCGATAAACACCCGAGGCATTTATCATTGTTAAACTAAATAAAAAGTATAAAATCTTCATTTTCATGATGGGTGAATTTCTAGATAATTATTTTCTGGTTCCATACATAATCTTGCAATTCATTAATTAAACATGATTTATTGAAATAAGTATTTGTTTGTCACTAAGTTTTGTCTGTTTCGCTTTTTACCTAAGAAATAGAGGAAAGCACCTATGAAAAAGTATAATAATTTTGACATAGATTTTTAATGAAATAATTTCTAACATTGTATCGGAATTTAACATATGGAAGTTATGTCCATAAGTTTCTGTACTTTTAAAAAAGGGGTCACAGTTTTCTCTTAAATTTGTTTTGAACAGAAGCAAATAAAAGGAGAAGAACCATGACCCAAAGAAAAGATACAAATAAAAAGCTAAATGATTCAGAC
>JADHUI010000038.1 GCA_016784605.1 Fidelibacterota bacterium
CTCATACTCTACATGAGCTGTTTGGATTGTGATACCACGCTCACGCTCTTCAGGCGCATTATCAATACTATCAAAAGAACGAACTTCACTCATTCCTTTGGCCGCCTGCGTCAATGTAATCGCTGCAGTCAACGTTGTTTTACCATGATCCACGTGACCAATCGTTCCGATGTTCACGTGCGGTTTGGTTCTCTCAAATTTCTCTTTTGCCATTTTTATTTCTCCAACTTAGTTAATTCTTTTTTTCTTTCACAAGAGCCTACGACCGGACTTGAACCGGTGACCTCTTCCTTACCAAGGAAGTGCTCTACCGACTGAGCTACGCAGGCAAACCCTTTTTTGAGCGAGTGATCGGGATCGAACCGACATCACCAGCTTGGAAGGCTGGGGTTCTACCATTGAACTACACTCGCAAAGCCTTGTGGGGAGAGAAGGATTCGAACCTCCGAAGGCATACGCCGGCAGATTTACAGTCTGCTCCCTTTGGCCGCTCGGGCATCTCCCCTAAAAATATTTTCAAAAATCATCCTACTTTCTACGCTAGCATCTAGTCGTACTTTTGAGCCACCAGCAGGATTCGAACCCGCGACATCCTCATTACAAGTGAGGCGCTCTACCAACTGAGCTATGGTGGCAAAAACGCTACACGTCGATATAGTACATCGCAGTACAGCCTTCAAATTTATCACACAATTGAATTTGGTTTCAATGGTTATTTACACTTTTTTAAAGTTTTTTACAAAATACTTTATTCATTAGCTATTTAGCGGCATAATACACATCTAACTATCCTTTATTTTTTACTTAATTTTGACCCGGATTGCGTGTCTTTAACATTCCACCCCAAAGAATCTATCTTTGAACGAATTTCATCTGCTAACGCCCAATCCTTCTCTAACCTTGCCGTTTCTCTTTCATTCATAAGATTAATAATCTCTCCAGGGATCGCATTATCATCCGGGATAATTCCAAAAATATAATTGAATTTTTCAATAAATAATAATGCCGCACTTGCTTCACCCTCACCCATATTGTCATTATCTATTTTTCTATTTATTTTTCGCATATAATCAAAAAATACAGCTAAAGCATTTGGTGTATCCAAATCGCAAAATAAATTTTCCTGAAACAATTGATATTCTTTTGGGAATTCTGCACCCAATTTCGTTTCGTTTGATTCGGCCTTTAACCTCGCTTTAAATTCGCTCAACCGTTTAACAATTTTTTCACCTTCTTGCTTTTTAGCTAATGAAAAATTTATTTTTGTTCTGTAATGACCGCTTAACAATTGATATCTGATATTCTCGGGGGTAAAACCTTGGGATTTCAATTCATTGACGGTATAATAATTCCCTTCCGATTTACTCATTTTTCCACCCTCAACCATCAAATGCTCTGAATGAAGCCACGTATTAACAAATGGCTTACCGGATGCACATTGACTTTGAGCAATTTCATTTTCATGATGCGGAAACATATTATCTACGCCACCACAGTGAATGTCGAAATGATCTCCCAAATATTCAGTACTCATAGAAGAACATTCAATATGCCACCCTGGCCGGCCTTTCCCCCAAGGAGCGTCCCAAACAACATTCCCATCATCATCCTTCCATCCTTTCCACAGGGCAAAGTCTTGAGCCGCTTCTTTTGAATATTCATCTGAAGCCATGCGATCCGCAGATTGCTGTTCTTCGAAAATTAAATGAGACAATTGTCCGTATTTTGGGAAAGAGGCCACTTTAAAATACACAGAACCATCATCATCTTTATAAGCATGTCCTTTTTCTAATAAAGAAGCTATCATTGAAATCATTCCATCCACATGTTGTGTGGCTAAAGGGTAATCATCAGCCGGAATAATTTTCAACCATTCCAAGTCATCATAAAACATTTTTGTGTATTTTTCTGTTAATTCTTGGAGTGGCATATTTTGATCAGCCGCACGCTTGATAGTTTTATCATCCACATCCGTAATATTCATGATATGCTTAACGTCAAGGCCACTTAGAATCAAAACGCGTTTTAATAAATCTTCAAACATAAAAGTACGGAAATTTCCAATATGCGCTTCATCATAAACGGTTGGGCCACACGTGTACAAAGATACTTCACCTTCTTTGAGAGGCTTAAATGATTCTTTTTTTCGCGTTAATGAATTGTAAAATTGTAACATGAGATTAATTAATGGCTGATTCAACAATATGTTGGATTAAATTTTCGAAAGAATCACCATTCGACGCCACAGCTTTTGGGACTAAACTTGTATTTGTCATACCCGGTAACGTATTCATCTCTAAAAAGTAATAATTGCCACTATCATCTAACAAATAATCCACTCGACCATACCCATTACATTTAAACGCATTGAATAATCGGATAGAATCTTCTTGGATTTTCAATGTTAATTTTGGCGGCAAATCCGCAGGGCAATCATATGTACTTAGCCCTTCCGTATATTTACATTCATAATCATAGATTTCATGTGAAGGCGTTATTTCCACAATGGGCATTGGTTTGCCATCAATAATAGCAACGGTGAGTTCTCGCCCGTTAATATAGGATTCAATCATAATATTTTCACCATACTGTAAAGCTAAATCTATTGCATCATCAACTTCAGACTCGTTATGAACGATGGATAAGCCAACAGTGCTTCCCTGATCATTAGGCTTAACGACATAGGGCAAATCTACAAAACCCCTTAAATCATTTTTTGATGTAATATTCATCCAATCTGCCGTTTGAACCCCGATAGATTTTGCCAACTTTTTTGATAAATTTTTATCCATACAGAGAGATGAGCTCGTTGGGCCCGAACCCGTATAGGGGATATTTATATTTTCGAGTTGCTGTTGGATTTCACCATTTTCTCCGCTTCCACCGTGCAGGGCAATAAAAACAATATCGACCTTTTTTATCGAATCAATTAATGGTTCCAATGATGATTTCATTTCCAATGAAATTGATTCATAGCCCAGCGAATGGCATGCTTTTAAAACGGCCAGTCCTGTATTGATTGAAACATCTTTTTCTTCAGATTGTCCGCCGAATAAAACGCCAACTTTCAAAGGCGCTTCACTCATTATCTTCCGATCCTTTTTTAATATCTTTGATCCGAACCGACCCAATGATAAAATAAATCATTCCAATAATGACAAGCGGAAAAAAGGTTGCAGAGTGAGAGACTAGAGCATAAGTGAGTGCTTTTTCACTCGAGATAGCAAACATTGTAATGAGGGCGAATTTTATGATAGCATCATAGGTTCCAGCAGAACCCGGTAATGCTGGGATGGCTATTCCTATACTGCCAGCGATTAGAATAACACCTGGCCCAATGAGTCCAATATCAATCCCAACACTTTCAAGCAAAAACATCGTTGTTAAATAGTATATAATCCAGAGAAACAAGCTATAAAAGACAATAATAAAACCGTGTTTTGTTTCTCGTAAAAGCGTCATACCATCAAAGATTTTTTCTGTAATTTGAAATACCAGCTTCCCAAAGCCTTTTTGGAAAAAGTTTAAATGACTCAATTTATCAATCCAATAAAATCGCTGACTCAAGAATAAAAAGATTCCTGCCGAAAATGAAATAACAACCATTGCAATAACGGCTGATCTAAAAATGGGGTCTTCGTAAGGATACCAGGGTGAAATCGCTATAATAACCGCCATAACGCTAATAATATCTAATACACGCTCTAACAGTACAGTGCCGAATGCCTGAGATACACTGAGAGACGTTTTTGATGATAAACTATAGCCACGCAATAATTCGCCTAAACGAAAAAATAATACACCATTTCCAAAATACCCAACCATTGTCGATGCAAATAAAGTATGATCATCTACTTTTTCAATTGGATCTAAAATATATTGCCATCTTTTGGCTCGGACATATACACCATAAATCAACAATAATACTGCATTGGTAAATGGGATCAACTTTGTTTCCATAATTTGAATCCAAAGGACACCGAAATGCTCACCTTTAAATGCAAAATACAAGCCTACGCCAGAAATAATAATACTCACTAATATTTTTAAAAATTTATTCACGTAAATCAATCACTTCCCACGTGTCAGAAAAAGACACATTAAATTGTTGAATATCTGAATAAGCAAGTTTGCCAATAGATATGGAAATAGATTGTTTCTCATCGCCATTTATATTTATTCGTTTTGGATGCCCATTTGGATATAAAGTTATTCCACCCAGCACATCCCAATCTGGAATATAATAATTAAAGTTAAAAACCCCTTTTTCCAAGATGGGCGATTCAAAGTTAATTCCATCAAAATTTCCAGATAAAATATTGAAAAAGGTAAATTCCCCCGGCATTAATTGATCAATAATAATTTGACGTGTATAATGATTTTGCGTCCATACGGTATCTTGATTAAAAAATATCGATTGATCCGATGATGTGTATTGATATTGTTTATCAGTGTAATACGTGAATAAACCATTCGTTTCGAAAGTGTCATCGCCCATTGTTTGGGAAAAAAGAATCGGCATTTCAATTATTTTTCCAGATTTAAATAATCCTTTAAACAATTGAAGAGTCTCAGATTCTGAACCTATAGCAATCATCTGTAAACAACAAAATAAAAAAAATGGTTTTTTCAAAGATAGCCTACAATGATCCCATACTTTCCAAATACGTTTCATCCACCAAAACTTCCCTCGCTTTACTTCCCGTAAATGGCCCGACAATTCCACCTTGTTCCATTTCGTCAATCAATCGAGCTGCGCGGGAATAACCTACTTTCAATCGGCGCTGTAATAAAGATATTGAACCCTGCTGATGCGTAACAACCAATGCAACCGCATCATTATATAACTCATCCGTTCCGCTGGTTCCTGAAAAATCTTGAATGGTGGATTCCCTGACCGTAGGTAACATAATACCTTCACTTTTCGGTTGTTTTGTAATGTGATTCATTAAGGCTTCAATCTCATCTAAAGTAACAAATGCATTATGCAAACGAATCACATCTGAAGACCCTAATCCCAGATGAAGCATATCACCGCGACCTATTAATTTCTCTGCACCCGATTGATCAATAATAGTCCGTGAATCAATTTTACTTGCCACTTGAAATGCAATTCTAGCTGGAAAATTTGCCTTAATAACACCCGTAATAACATCTACGGATGGGCGTTGTGTTGCAATAACCAAATGGATTCCAACCGCCCGAGCTAATTGCGCCAACCGAGCAATAGGCGCTTCCACATCTTTCGCGCTCATCATCATTAAATCGGCAAGTTCATCTACAACGAGAACAATATACGGCATAATGTCTTCACCATTTTTCCGCATTTTATCATTGTATTCATCAATATTTCGTACAACAGCTTCTGCAAGAACATTGTATCGTCTATCCATCTCTTTTTCTAACGCTCTAAGGGCTAAAATTGAATTTTCAGCTGATGTAACAATGGGTTCGGGTATATCTTCCATCTTTAGCAAATGATACCCTTCAAGCTGCTTATAGAGCGTCATTTCCACTTTCTTTGGATCAATCATGACAAACTTTAGTTCTTCAGGAGAAGCATTATATAAAAAACTGCAAATGATTGTATTTATACAAACCGATTTCCCTGAGCCCGTTGTTCCCGCAATTAATAAATGGGGCATTTTTGCAAGATTGAGTGTTGCTATCTCCCCAGATGTGGTTTTACCAACTGCAATCGTTAACTTCGAATCTGCATCTGCAAACTTTTGTGAATTAATCACAGATTTAAAATAGACCGTTGCTGGATTTCGATTTGGAATTTCAATTCCGACAGACGATTTTCCTGGAATAGGCGCAATGACTCGAACACGACTCGCTTCCATTACACGGGCTAAATCGTCCGCAAGAGCCACAAATTTATTGACACGAACACCTTCGGCTGGTTCCACTTCAAATAATGTAATAATCGGACCAGGATGCACGTTAACAACTTTACCAACAACACCAAAAGTAGCCAGTGATTCTGTTAAAAAATTTGCCCGAGCAACTAACTCATCTCTCGACATTGTATCAGAAATATTTACAGGATCCATCAATATATCAGATGTAGGTAATTGATATTCCCTTTTTGGCATTTGCCGTTCTTCTATTTCATCAATTAAAACTTCTTCTTCTGTCGTCATTTCTCCGACATTAATGGATTCGGGTGATTCGTCTTCTTTGGGGGCTGTATCGACTTGATCTGCTTCAATCATTTCAACAGATTCAGAAATATCATCTGGAGCTGGAACGCTTTCAGATTCTTCATTCTCTGGCAAAGGGGTTTCAACTGAAGTTTGCTCATTATCATCATTGGCACCTTCATCCATACCAGGTTTTTCGATGATTTCTTCTACAGGAGAAGGCGGTATTTCTTCTTCTTTATTTTCAGTAATTTTTGACAGGAGATCTTGCGTATGCTTCCGTTTTGCATCTTCTTTACTTTGTTCTTCTTTAACGAGAGTTCGTTCTTCACGCCATTGATTAAATTTTTCGCCTAATGATTGAAATGGGAGATAAAAACTCCATGAAAAATAACTTCTAAGTAATACGAGCCATCCAGACAATAGAACTAAAAAAGTACCAAAATTTCCGAGAAAATCTGTAAAAAATTTAGCGACGCTCCAGCCCACCAATCCTGCCCACTTAATATTTTCACTTCCGGGCGGTGCCTGTATAATCGCCAAAAAGCCCAAAGAAAAAGATAAAAGAATTGCACTCGTTATTATATAATACGTTAACCGAGTCATCCGTTTTAAATCTTTTTGACCAAAGAGAAGCCACCCCCATGCGATGCCTAAAAATGGAATGAAAAAAGATGCATAACCAATACCAATTTTTATAAATAAATAAGCGGTCACCACGCCCATGATGCCCATTGGATTTTCTATTTGTATTAATGGTGAAATTGTCGGTTCTTCACCTGAATGATATCCGCCAAGACTGGCGAAAATAAAAATAGATAAGGCGACGGTTAAAATACCGAGAATTTCATATCGCCGTTCTTGCATAGTTAATGACCTTTAGTATGTGGGAAAATACCGTCGATTATAATATAAAATAGAGATACTGTGTAAGCCTTATTTCATGTCTTTTTCTAACCTGAATTATTCTTAAGTCTGATTCTTACGATTAAGCCATGCCAGAGTCATATCCAATGTTCCGTTTTAATTAAAATTCCGTTTCTAGTGTAAAACCAAAATGTCTCGGTTCTCCATAACTTAAATATAGTTTATCTTCATAATTTGGAGGCTCGAGACCAAAATAAAAACCTCGTGTGGCATATCGTTCATCCAAGACATTTTTGGCCCAAGCAGTTATGACCCACTTGTCTTTACGATATCCCATTTGGATTGTCATAACTCCGTAAGCATTTGATTTTTGGTTGTGACTATCAGAAAAATAAAATTCTGATTTATACTGATAATTTAATCCGGTGAAAATACCTGTTGGCAGATTATGGCTAAGTCCAATAGAGATTTGTTTTGAGGGTGCATGCGCTAAAGAACGCCCACCACTTATCATTCGTTCCCCTTCTGCTGTTTCGAATTCGAATTCATCCACATAGGTATCCAAGAAACTCATATGAACATGCCCCGAAAGCGTATTAGTCACGGATAATTTTTGAGACCATTCAAACCCTCGGGTAAATCCTTTTGAAGCATTCGACGTATAATAAACAAAACTATTGGGATCCCCTTCAATTTGTTGGCTGGATATTGACACTTGCTTGCGATCAATCATCCCATAGAAAAGGGTGAAATCAAATGAATGTAATGCGGAAGCTTTTCGAAAGCCAAATTCGATATTATTGATAAATTCCGGATCAAAGGCTCTACTTGATTCTGTTAAGGCTGGATGTTGATTAATACCCCCTGCTTTATATCCACGGGCAATCGATGACCAAATACGCCACTCAGAATTGGGTCTATATCCTAAACTCATTTTTCCACCAAAAAATCGGCTTTCAAAAGAGGTGGTTATATGTGTGGTGTCTGACGAAACCCATTCATTCATACTCTTTCCAAGATAAGTCGTTTTTTGCCATTCAGAACGAGCATTTACTTTTAATTGAAATTGTGAACTAATATCATAATTGGCTTGCGTGTAAATGGATGAATTTTCAATATTAAATTGGCTCGATAATGCCGTAGCATCGCCTCCAAAAATATACCCAATTGCATGGTCTATTTCTTCTAACACTTTCGAATAAACACCCACTACAATGGAGGATTCTGACTGATCCGATTTAGCCGTTATTCTATAATCGCTTGTATGGGTTTTTCGTGTACGGTTTGTTTCATCATAAAAGGCATATTGCCATCCTTCTACATCTGGGTCAAAGCCATGATTCTCTAACCAATAATCGTCATTCCCCCAATCACCATCATAACTATGCAATAAATCATTCCTCGATTGAGATACGATTGCGGTAAAGGTGGTATTTTGAATAGGCAATTGACTATTTACTCTCAAGGAGTATGCCTGCGTTCCAACACTATCAGCCCCATTTGCATTTGTATAAGTCTTTAATTCTACATTATTATCCGGCGCCCAAGCGTCATAACCATTATCCAATTCAGCTTGAAATAAAGTGAGTAATGCATCCATTTTATCCGTGGGTTTGATTGCCACTTTTAATCGTACAATATTTTCATTTAATCGATTTGTTGATTTTAAGTCTTGAAATACATTTTCCCTGAATCCATTTCCTTGCCCGGAAGCATAAGATAATCGATAGGCAACTTTTGGGGATAAAGAAGCGCCAAATCCAATGCCACCACGAACAATTTGATCGGACCCTAATGTAAATAATATTCGATTTGGCTTTAAATCAAATGGATCCACTGATCTCAGACTAATAAGTCCGCCCATAGCATTGGGGCCGTAAATAGATGATTGGGGGCCTTTATATACTTCAATTTGATTTAAATCGAATAAGAATCCAGCCATGCCAATGCCAGATAAATCCACATCATCCATTATAAATCCGATGGAATAATTAGGGGCACCTTCCCCGGCATATTGGCTTCTTTCTCCCATTCCACGGATTTGAAAGAATCGCGGTCTTGATGAACCGCCTGCCCAATTTAAACCAGGTATTTGCTCAATAATATCTTGAAAGTGTAGTCCATGTCCATTTCTAATTTGAGAGGCATTTAATACACTGACACTGGAAGCGGATTTTTCAAGTGATTCCGGTAATAATCCCGCATAAACCATTATTTCATTTCCTTTTAATGAAACCGGAATAAGTTCGATTGTTACAAATGAATCGTTTTGAGCAACCCATTGGACTGATTGATAGCCAATATGGGAAAAAATGAATTCTGATCCGAGCGTAGTTTGAAAACTGAAATGGCCTTTTAAATCTGTCACACCACCTGATTCGCCTACGGTAATATTAACATTCTCGATCGGTTGGCTTGTTTTCTGATTTGTAACTATTCCTTGAATCGTCAAAGATTGGGAAGAAAGAATGGATAAGAGCGATATCCAAAGAAGTGCGTTTTTCATGATGATTTCCTACGCTAGCATTATCTAGATCAGGTTCTTGGGTTTATTCTCAGCCGTTTGACCTGCTTCAAATCGGCACCCCGAATACATTGAAAATTACGTAATATTCCTTTCTGTTACATTTAATTATATGTTCTACTTTGATTCCTTGCTGTATTCGGAGTGGATTGTCTACTTTCCTTGGCAAATTATGGAGACAAAATGACGAATAAACCACTACCCGAAATAACCTTTAAAGCTGTTTTACTTGGCATTGTATTGTCAATGGTCCTTGCAGGAGCCAATGCCTATTTAGGTTTATTTGCAGGCATGACTGTATCCGCGTCGATTCCGGCTGCTGTTATTTCAATGGGAATTCTTTCCTTATTTAAAAAATCAAATATATTAGAAAATAATATTGTGCAAACGGCCGCTTCCGCAGGTGAATCATTGGCGGCAGGTGTGATATTCACAATCCCTGCCTTGATACTCTTAGGCTATTGGCAAAGTTTTGATTATTGGGAAGTGGCAAAAATTGCCGGAATCGGTGGCGTTATTGGTGTTTTATTTACCGTTCCACTGCGGCGTGCATTGATTGTAGAAGCACAATTGCAATATCCGGAAGGAGTTGCCACAGCGGAAGTTCTGCGTGCCGGAGAAGAAGCGAAATCTGGAGATTCTCCAGAAGCTTCTGCTGGTTTAAAAATGATTGGACTCTCTGGTTTAGCGGGTGGTTTAATGAAATTAGCCTCTCAAGGATTTTCTATGTGGAATGCGGCTGTTGAAAAAGCCGTTACCGTTGGTGGATCCATCTTTGGAATAGGGACTGATCTATCTCCTGCGCTTATTTCAGTTGGATTTATTGTGGGAAGAAATATTGGTATTCTCGTTGTGGCAGGTGGCCTTATTTCTTGGGCATTTGCTATCCCAATTTATTCTGCATATTATGGATTTGAAGGCGATCCTATGGAAGCGGCCTGGAATATTTGGAATTCACAAATTCGATATTTGGGTGTTGGCGCCATGGTTGTGGGTGGAATTTGGTCATTAATCAAATTAGCTAAACCGCTCATGATGGGAATTCAAGCAAGTTTAAATGCCATGAGACAAGCTGGAAAAGGAGAATCAATTCCGCGAAAAGAACGCGACTTTCCTATTCAATATGTGGGTACAGCTTTAGTGGTTTTATTGGTGCCTGTTTTTCTACTGTATGCAGGCATGATTGATTCTGTGGGTATTGCGGCATTACTAGCTGTTGTCATGATGGTATTTGGATTTCTTTTTTCGGCCGTTGCCGCTTATATGGCAGGGGTAGTTGGATCTTCCAATAATCCCATTTCTGGCGTAACAATTGCTACAATCTTATTTGCTTCTCTCCTATTGGCTGGATTAATTGGAACGGGAACAGGAACAGGTGCTGCGGCGGCCATTATGGTTGGGGCTGTTGTTTGTTGTGCGGCTGCCATTGGTGGGGACAATTTACAAGATTTGAAAACTGGCCATATTTTAGGCGCCACTCCTTGGAAGCAACAAGTGATGCAATTAGTGGGAACCGTGAGTGCAGCCATTGTACTTGGACTTGTATTAGACATTTTACATACCGCATATACCATCGGATCTCCCACATTATCTGCTCCCCAAGCGACTTTAATGAAATCAGTGGCGGATGGCGTTTTTTCGGGAAATCTCCCATGGAATATGGTTTTATTTGGTGCCATAATTGGTATAGCCATTATTCTCATTGATTTACGACAAGAAGCTTTGGGCTCAGACTTTCGCGTTCCAGTTTTGGCTGTAGCTGTGGGTATTTATCTTCCGATTGAATTAACGGTTCCCATCTTTATCGGAGGTATGATTAATCATCTCGGAAAAAAAGCAGGTGCAACGCCAGCCATGGAAAGAAAAGGGCTCCTTCTTTCCAGTGGATTAATCACAGGTGAAGCGTTGATGGGAATTTTAGTAGCTGTTCCCATATTTTTAACAGAACAAAAAGATTGGTGGCCAACACTTTCCGGATTCTCACTCCTTGGTCCTGCGTTATTCCTTGGTATGATTTATTGGATTTATTCCACCGTTACAAAGAAATAATATGATTATATCAAAAGATCGATTAAAACGATTGCCCAAAGTTGAACTTCACTGCCATTTAGATGGCAGTATTCGAGTGCCAACCATGATTGATTTGGCCCAAAAAGATAACATTAAACTCCCTTCCATGGACAAAAATGCGTTGAAAAAGATGCTTGTGATTGGATCCAATCGAGGTACATTGGAAGATTATCTTAAACGATTCGATTACACTTTAAGTGTGATGCAAACGCCAGAATCTTTGACTCGAACCTCTTTCGAACTTATTGAAGATGTTGCCAAAGAAAATGTGAAATATATCGAAATTCGCTATTCGCCCATTCTGCACACTGAAAAAGGAATGACTATTTCTGAATCGGTGGAAGCCGTTCGGGAAGGACTGAAACAAGGTGAAAAAGAGTTTGGCGTTCAATCAGGAATAATTGTGTGTGGTATTCGGAATATTTCTCCAGAAGTATCTTTAAAATTGGCCGATTTAACCGTCCAGTATAAAAATAAAGGTGTGGTGGGTTTTGACTTAGCTGGTGCTGAAGAAAATTATCCAGCCAAAGATCATCGAGAAGCGTTTTATTTGATTTTAAATCATAATATTAATGCAACCATTCATGCAGGGGAAGCGTTTGGACCCTCATCCATTCATCAAGCGATCCATTATTGTGGCGCTCATCGAATTGGTCATGGCACACGATTGAAAGAAGATAAAGATTTGATGAAATATGTTGTGGATCATCGTATTCCATTAGAAATTTGTTTAACATCCAATTGGCAAACGCGCTCTATCCGATCTCTTAAATATCATCCAATTAAATATTATTATGAACAAGGTGTCCGAGTAACACTCAATACCGATAATCGTCTTATGTCTGGAACCACATTAACGGATGAATTCAAACTTGCCAATGATTTATTTGGCTTTTCGCTTCATGATTTTCGTGAGTTTACCGTCATGGCCGCAAAAAGTGCTTTTATGCCACACTTAAAACGGGTGGAATTATTACATAATATAGCCGTAGAAATGGAACAAGAATTCAATCTTGAACCGGAATTCATTGAAAAACATTAATCGATGACTCCGGGGATGCTTAAACCTAATACAGAACCGAGTAATGTCATTGCGAATAAAGCGCACCGAAATGGGGTTGAAAATCCCGTCGAATGACAGGACAATCCTTCGCTAAATTTTTAGACTAAACCAAAAGAACGAACCAAAGGAGAAACACCATGACTGACCGTCATCTTAAGCCAGAAACATTAATGATGTCTTACGGATATAATCCGGAATGGTCAGAAGGAGCTGTTAAATGTCCCATTTTCCAAACATCTACCTTTGCCTTTAAAACGGCTGAAGAAGGAAAAGCCTTTTTCGAAGTCGCTTACGGATTACGCGACAAAAATCCCGATGAAGAATTGGGACTTATTTATAGTCGTCTCAATAATCCCGATCTTGAAATTCTTGAAAACAGATTAACCCTTTGGGATAAAGCGGAAGAATGTGCCGTTTTTGAAAGTGGTATGTCTGCCATTACAACGGTTCTTTTAGAATTCCTGAGACCGGGCGATTTATTAGTTTATAGTAAACCATTATACGGTGGTTCTGACCATTTTATTAAACATATATTACCTGATTTTGGTATTCATACGGTTGGAATCCATTCTGATCATACTCAAGAAGAAATCATTGAAAAAATAAAGGCAACAGGTGCGCAAAATCGATTAAAATTAATTTTTATTGAAACACCCGCAAATCCCACAAATGCGATGATTGATATTGCCATGTGTCGCACAATCGCAAATCATTTTGAGACAGAATCCCATTCACCTGTATTGGCAGTGGATAATACGTATATGGGCCCATTATGGTCTCATCCCCTTCAACTGGGCGCAGATTTAGTTTTATATTCTGCCACAAAATATATTGGTGGACATAGTGATGTTATTGCAGGAGCTTGTCTTGGTTCTAAAGAATTAATGGGCAGGATAAAAGTTTTAAGAACTTTTTTGGGAAATATGGCAGGACCATGGACAGGATGGCTTCTTATGCGCAGTTTAGAAACATTAAAACCCCGTATGGAAACACAGGCGAAAAATGCAAAACATGTGGCGGACTTTTTAAAGAATCATCCCAAAGTTGAAAAAGTTTTTTATTTAGGACATTTAGAGCCTGGAAGCCCGCAACATAACATTTTCAAACGTCAATATTCTTCAGCAGGTGCTATGATTTCTTTCAATATTAAAGGAGGCGAAAAAGAAGCTTTTGCCTTCCTTAATCGACTCAAATTATTTCATTTAGCGGTGAGTTTGGGCAGTACAGAATCATTAGCTCAACATCCATATACGATGACACATGCAGATGTTGCATCGGATGAAAAGAAAGCACTTGGCCTGACAGAAAAATTGATTCGTCTATCCATTGGGATTGAAAATAGTGACGACTTAATTTGGGATATTTCTCAAGCTTTGGGTGATGATGTTTAAATTAGACATGAATCAATTTGGATTTTGAATTTATCCTTATTCATTCAATTTTTATCGAAAGATCCACATGATACCAAATGCACTCCTTTTAAACGCTACTGTCACTTTTAGGGCAAAAATACTGTCCCAAAACACCCAAAAATACGTAGATCACCCCATTGTAGAAACTTTAGACTTAGTTGTAAATTAGCGTAAATAAATTGATAGACTGATTACATAATTACACATATTAGGAAACACTTGATTCTATCCGCACTTAAAATTCATGCTATTCAAAATTTACCTGGACATAAAAGTTTACAAACAACCATGATTTACACCCATGTGATGAACAAAGGACCGATGGGCGTGAAAAGTCCGGGAGATTCTTTGTGAGAAAAAATTCAAATATGCTTATACGGCACTTTTTGCAGTATAACCATA
>JADHUI010000039.1 GCA_016784605.1 Fidelibacterota bacterium
TATGAAAAATGGAAAAATTCAAGGACATACTGATAATTATATGAAAGTAAAAATGGATGGAGAAAAGAATCTTATTAATACAATTCAATCTGTTTCACTGATTAAAAATGAAGGTGACTATTTTCATGGAATGCTCTAAATATATCCATTATAATTATTCCATTAAGCACAAGTCGAAAATCATCTAATGATTCGTCTCGAAAGTCTATCTAAATCATTTCCTGATGGTGATTTATTTAACAATGTAAATATATCTATCAAACGAGGCATGCGTGCAGGTTTAGTAGGCCCTAATGGATCAGGGAAAACAACGTTACTTCGAATCATGTTAGGCAAAGAATCCCCGGACTCAGGGAATATTCAATTGGAAAAAGGGATTTCCATAGGGTATTTAGCTCAAGATATTGTTGCTGGATCAAACAAGTCTATTTTGGAAGAGGTTCTTTCTGCTTACCCTGAAGTCAGAGATTTAGAGGGAAAAATTATTTCATTATCTCATGATATTTCAATGGATCCGGACAATATGAGTTTGGTTCATCAGTTAGGTGAAGCGCAAACGCGATTTGAAGCTTTGGGTGGATGGAATCTTGAAGATCGTGCAAAAAAAATATTGGGAGGGTTAGGTTTTGCCAGTGAAAAAATGATAGAACCTATGGATGTATTTAGTGGCGGCTGGCGAATGCGTGTCGCACTCGCAACTATTTTACTCCAAGAACCAGATATCCTTTTTTTAGATGAACCAACAAATCACCTTGATTTAGAAGCAATACTTTGGTTAGAATCATTTTTATCCGATTGGCAGGGTGGGTTGATCATGATAAGTCACGATAGAGCTTTTTTAGATCGATCTGTAAATACAATACTTGAAATAGATTTAAAAAAGATCACATTGTATCATGGCCATTATTCAAAGTATAAGGAAGAAAAAGCCCTTCGGTTAGAACTACACCGAAATGCTTATAAGAACCAACAAAAACAAATACAAGATACGGAAAGATTTATAGAACGATTCAGATATAAGAATACAAAATCTACCCAAGTTCAAAGTCGAGTGAAAATGCTCGATAAAATGGAAAAAATTGAAGAACCAACAGAAGATAATCATGTTATGAATCTTCGACTTCCTCAGCCAGATAGACCACCTTTAAGTGTTGCTTCTTGTCGGAATGTAACAAAATATTATGACGATATTGAAGTTTTTAATGAAATGAATTTCAATGTTGAAAGGGGACAAAAGGTTGGTTTGGTTGGACAAAATGGAGCAGGAAAATCAACTTTATTAAAAATGTTGGCAGGAGTAGAGTCTGTTACAGCTGGAGCTGTGCGAATTGGTTCTAATGTAGATTGTGCATACTATGCCCAGCATCAATTAGAAATCCTCGAGCCGAATGATTCTGTTTTCGAATCTATTCAAAAAGTTAGCCCAGGTTGGAGCGAAACAGAAATACGAACCTATCTAGGTAGTTTTATGTTTTCGGGAGATGAAATAGAAAAATTCGTAAAAGTTTTATCCGGTGGTGAAAAAGCACGTGTTGCCTTAGCACGAATGTTGGTTCAACCATCACACTTGCTTTTATTGGATGAGCCAACAAACCATTTGGATATGATGACTCGAAATGTTGTTGAAAGAGCTTTGTCGCAATTTTCAGGATCCATAGTATGTATTTCTCATGACAGACATTTTTTAAATAAAGTTACAAATCTAACATGTGAAGTAGGTGGGGGTAATATTCGATTATTCGAAGGAAATTATGAATATTATGAATGGAAAAAACAGGAAGAAAAACACAGTAATCCTGAAAACCCCAAAGTTAAGGTTGAATCGAAAGGGAAATCTGATTATAAAGAACGCAAGAAAGTCAGGAATCGATTAACATGGATTGAAAAACGGTTTCGAATGATTGAAATAGAAATAGAAAATCAGAGATCCATTATCCAAGACCCAGCCAATGGAGATGATTACGAATTATTGCAAAAAGCTATGGGGCTCATGACCACTTTAGAGACCGAATATTTAGAATTGATGGAAGAACAAGAAGTTCTACTAGCTAATTCCGTGTAAATACCCAATCAGTCTCGGTTGAAAAAGATGAATTGAACTTGTATCCATCTTGGCTAAAATTTTTCAATGATTGGGGGTCATCAATTTGATTTTTTACCACAAAATGAACCATCAGCCCGCGGGCTTTTTTGGCAAAGAATCCAATCACTTTATACGTATCACCTTTTTTTTCTTTAAAATGGATATGAATCATTTGAGCCTTTAATTCATTGATTTGAATGGCTTTTAGATATTCTTTTGATGCAAGATTGATAATGAATTCTTTCTCATTTTGGTTTAGGCTTTTTGTGATGGATGCTTCCCAAAAACGAAGCAAATTATTTTCACTTTTTGTTCCCAAATTAGTAGACATTTCTAGTCGATAAGGTTGAATTAAATCTAATGGTTTTAGTACGCCGTATAGCCCAGATAATATCCGAACATGGGATTGACAAAAAGATATTTGTTTAGATGAAAAAGTTAATGGGTTTATATTGTTAAACACTTCACCTGTGTAGGCAAAAATTGCCTGTTTTAAATTTTCATTATATTTATTTTGATTAAAATGTTGAAACTGATTATAAGTTATATCTGATAATTTTTGACTTAATGACATTAATTCAGATAATTCACGTGCAGATAACTTTTTCAGTAAACGAACTAAATAATTGGCTTTGTCAACATATAGAGGGTTTGATGATTCGATATTGAGAATAGACGAAAAATCTTGAGTTTTAGATGGCGAGAGTATGATCAGCATTTATATGCTATAATTATTGAATAATTAGAACTTAAATATCATCAGTATCGATGGGTAAACACGAGCATATCAAATTTCGATCGCCATAGGCATTATCACTTCTACCAACAGGAGGCCAATATTTATGCTCTTTTAACCATGGTGCAGGATAGGCTGCTTTTTGTCTTGAATATGGATAGTCCCATTCATCAGCTGTAACAACAGAAGCGGTGTGTGGCGCATTTTTCAATGGATTATCTAATGCATCCAATGTCCCATCCATAACGTCCTGGATTTCTTGTCGAATGGAAATCATAGCATCACAAAATCGGTCCAGTTCTGTTTTTGATTCACTTTCGGTAGGCTCAATCATGAGTGTCCCTGGGACGGGGAATGACATCGTCGGTGCATGGAATCCATAATCCATGAGGCGTTTAGCCACATCTTCTTCCGTGATCCCGGTTTCTGTTTTTAATTTTCTTAAATCTATAATGAATTCGTGAGCGTTAAATCCACTTTTCCCACGATATAAAACCGGGAAATGATTATCCAGTTTCTTAGCCATATAATTTGCATTTAGTATAGCAACTTGGGTAGCTAATTTTAATCCATGGTTTCCCATGAGAGCCATATATGCCCACGATATTGGTAAAATACTACTACTCCCAAAAGGAGCAGAAGATACTGCGGTAATCCCTTTTTCGCCGCCAACTTTCACTTGAGAATGATTTGGAAGAAATGGAGATAAATGTTTTTGACAAACAATGGGACCCATTCCTGGTCCACCCCCCCCATGGGGAATGCTAAATGTTTTGTGGAGATTAATGTGCATTACATCGCCTCCAAATTCACCGGGTTTACATAAACCAAGCATCGCATTAAGATTAGCGCCATCAATATATACTTGCCCACCATTTTCATGAACAAGATGACAAATACTTTTTATAGAATGTTCAAAAACTCCGTGAGTGGATGGATATGTTATCATTATGCAAGCCAATTGATCTGCATGAAGTTGAACTTTGTTATTTAAGTCATCTTCTGAAATATTTCCATATTTATCACATTTGACAATCACAACTTTCATTCCAGCCATAACCGCTGACGCAGGATTTGTTCCATGCGCAGATGCGGGAATTAAACAAATATTTCTATTTTTATTCCCATTATTTTTATGGAAAGCGCGAATAACCATAAGTCCTGCATATTCACCTTGAGCTCCAGAATTAGGTTGCATGGAAATAGCGTTAAACCCGGTTGCATCAATGAGCCAACTTCCTAATTCATGAATTAACATTTGATAACCTTTTGTTTGGTCTTGGGGGGCGAAAGGATGAATATGCCCAAACTCTGGCCAAGTAACTGCTTCCATAATGGTTGTTGCATTAAGTTTCATCGTACAAGATCCAAGAGGAATCATACTTGTATTTAAGGATAAATCTTTTGACTCCAACCGATGTAAATATCGCAACATTTCGGTTTCTGATCTATATGTATTAAATACCGGGTTTTCCAAGTATGGAGAGCTGCGAATGAGTTCCCCCGGAATTGATTCATTAAAGCCTTCATGCATCTCAGCATTAAAAATAGTTAATATTTTTTGGATATGTATTTCAGTGGTCGTTTCATCCAATGAGATTCCAACAGTTCCGTCACCAAAATCTCGAAAATTAAATTCCAGTGATTTAGCTTTATCTTCCCAACCAGTTGCTTCAAAACGAATAGTATCAAAATAGGTGTTATGAATGAGATGATACCCTGAATCTTCAAGTGACTTCGCGAGGGCTGTCGTGAGTTGATTGACCCGTTTTGCGATGTTTAAAATTCCATCGGCGCCATGATATACGGTATACATCCCAGACATGATGGCGAGCAATACTTGAGCTGTGCAAATATTTGATGTGGCTTTTTCACGCCTAATATGTTGCTCACGTGTTTGTAGTGCCATTCGTAGAGCGTAATTACCATGCGAATCTTGAGATACGCCAATAATGCGTCCAGGTATTTTTCGTTTAAATTTTTCAGTTGTTGCAAAAAAGGCAGCATGAGGACCGCCAAATCCCATAGGAACTCCGAATCGTTGGGAATTCCCGATGGCTACATCAGCTCCCATTTCGCCAGGTGGTTTTAAAAGGGTCAGCGCAAGTAGATCCGTGGCCATACAGACATATGATTTATTTCCGTGGGCGATATTACACAATTCTGTAAAGTTGTTAATTGAACCTTCTGTATCTGGATATTGAATTAATGCCCCGAAGATAGATTCATTAAATTGAAATGATTGGTATGATTGAATTTTCAATATAATTCCAAGTGGTTCTGCTCTCGTTTTTAACACATCAATGGTTTGCGGGTGGCATTTGTCAGACACCATAAAGGTAGTTTTAAGTGGATCACGTGATTGACGATAAAACATGAGCATTGCTTCCGCTGCTGCTGTCCCTTCATCTAACAAAGATGCATTGGCTAAGGGGAAACCTGTTAAATCTGAAACCATTGTTTGAAAATTTAATAGCGCTTCTAATCTTCCTTGCGATATTTCTGCTTGGTATGGAGTGTAGGCAGTATACCAACCCGGGTTTTCTAAAATATTTCTTTTAATTACCCCTGGAGTTATAGTCCCATAATACCCCATACCCAAAAAAGATCGATAAATTGAATTTGTTGATGCTAAATCTTGGAGTCTTTTTATCACTTCAGATTCTGTCATCCCAATTGATTGATTTGAATCATCATTGATTTGAATGTTTTCGGGAACTATTTTATTTGAAAGCGCGTCAAGAGATAGTTGACCCAACTCAGACAAAATTTCATTTTGCTGCTTTTCCCTAGACCCAATATGGCGATTTAAGAATGGATATAATTGTGTTTTATTTTTATTCATTGAACAATTTTAAATGTATTTAGACGTATAATGATGTGAAACATTAAGAGAAAATACTTCAGCTTTCAATTTAAATAGAATTCAAATTTATATATATTCTCACAGGAAATATTGATTAGTCTGAGTTAATTGAGGGGCTTCTAATGGTTACAATACACAATAGTTTAAAATTTGAAATGAACCAATTGATTGGCAAACGAATCATGATTAAAGATTTAGAATGGCGAATCTCGGAAATAATAGATCGAATGGTTACTTTAATTCGTGAATCACCCGACGGAGAAATTTACATAAAAAAACTTACTCTTGCTGAGGTGACTTATTTCTTGCAAGCACATACGGAAACCTGATTTATAAACTACGAGAATAACTATCGGAATGTTATTATAAAGATTTAAATTCAAAGGCTCAAAACGTATGGAATATTGGAAAAAAAAGAAAAAAGTAGCCCGACTGGACAGTCATAGTACTGTTGGAAATTATTTTCAAAAAATAAATTAGTAAATGCACCCAAGATGGTGCATTTTTTTTTACAATTAGAATTAAAGAGGAAATATGATAAGAAATTTGGTTAAACTTCAGCACATTGATACACAATTGACGGATATTGATGAATTGTTAGGCGATTTACCTATTAGAGTTGATGAATTAAACAATCAAGAAAAATCATTGATTGATGAAGTTGCTCAAAATAAAGAACGTATTAAAGAGATTGAATTGTCTTGCTCAAAGAATGAAGGAAAGTTATTAGATCTAAAAGAAAAAATTGAAAAACACAAAGATCAGTTATTCCTTGTTACGAATAACAAGCAATATGATGCGATTATGAATGAAATGGATCATTTGAAGCAGGAAAAAGATCTAATTGAAACAGAAGAATTATTGTGGTTAGAAGAAAAAGACGGTTTAGAATCATCGACAACAGAAAAGGAAGAATCTCTTGAATCTTTAACAGCTGATTTAGGTGACCGTAGAATAAAGTTAGAGCGTGTTATTTCAGAATCCGCAGAAGAAAAAAGCGTATTGGAAGTCCAAAGAAATGATGCCGCTCAAGGGATTGCTCCTCCAATTATCGCGCTGTATAATAAAGTGATCAAAGCAAGAAACGGTTTAGCTGTTGTCGAAATTGTAAATAGTTCCTGTGGCGGATGTGGGGCGATTGTACCGATTCAAACTGTTTCAGAAATTAAAAATTCTTTAGCAGTTCACAACTGTGGATCATGTGGCCGTTTTTTATATAAAGAAAAATCAGAAAAAGTTTAACAGATTATTGAGAATTGAGTTGGTCGGATGATTACTCTAGTAACTTTGTTATTAGGGAGGAAAGTCCGGGCACTGCAGGATAGGGTGCCCCCTAACGCGGGGAATTCGTGAGAATATGGAAAGTGCAGCAGAAAGTAAACCGCTCTGAACTCGTTTCGGAGTAAGGGTGAAAGGGTGGTGTAAGAGACCACCAGTTTTTATGGTGACATAAAAAGCTTGTAAACCCCACCCAGTGCAAGACCGAATAGGCTCTAAGACGTTATCCGCGTTGTTTGAGGAGCGGGTAGGTTGCTCGAGGCGGTCGGCAACGATCGTCCCAGACGAATGATCATCAAGCTCATGTAAATGGGTGAACAGGACTCGGCTTATAGACCGACTCAATTCCTTTTATTTACCAACACATAACCGTAGACTCTTTTTATTATGAAGTGGATATTCTCAAGCCCAAATCCTGAACTTGTTTCGGAGATTCAAAAACAATACCGTATTCCTGAAACTATGGCAAGTATTCTAGCTGAGAGACGCTTAACATCGTCAAAAGTTATAAACACGTTTTTTGATCCTGATCTTCAAAATCTTCATGATCCTTTTAGCATGAAGAATATGGATCAAGCAGTAAAAAGAATTATCCATGCCATAAAAAAAAATGAACCCATCATGGTGTTTGGAGATTATGATGTGGATGGCACAACCGCTGCATCCATCTTATATACAGGATTACTTAATATGGGTGCAGAAGTTTCGACCTATATTCCAAATCGAGAAAAAGAAGGATATGGTATGTCCGATTTGGGGATTGATACAGCAAAAAAACGCGATGCAAATCTCATTATTACGTGTGATTGTGGTACGAATGATTTTGATCATGTGGATTATGCTAATGCCAGCGGAATAGACGTAATCATTACAGACCACCATACCCCGGGTGAAATTCTTCCTAACGCTGTTGCGATATTAAACCCAAAGCAAAAAGACTGTTTATATCCGTTTAAGGAATTATGTGGCGGCGGGGTAGCTATTAAATTGCTGTCGGGGTTAGTGGAAACTTTAAATCTATCATTTAATCTTGTTTATGATTTATTTGACTTAGCTGCTTTGGGAACATCTGCTGATTTAGTTCCCATGATCGATGAAAATAGAATCATTGTTTTTCATGGATTGAAAGTGCTCAGAAAATCTGATCGTCCGGGACTAAGAGAATTATTAAAAGTAGCTGGAGTGGATATAAATCATACCATCTCAGTTGGACAAGTTGTTTTTAATGTAGCGCCAAGAATTAACGCTGCTGGCCGTTTAGGAGATGCTAATCGATCGGTGCAATTATTGACAACCACAGACAAGTCACTCGCAAAAATGATTGCATTAGATTTAGACGATGAAAATAAAAGAAGGCAGTTAATCCAGAGCCAAGTGGTGGAAGAAGCAATGTTAAAAGTTAATGCTGAAGTGGATTTAAAGCGAGATCATGCCATTGTTTTGGGCTCTTATAATTGGCATGCTGGAGTGGTAGGAATTGCCGCATCAAAGTTAAAAGAATCATTTCATCGGCCAACCATCATTATAGGTTTTGACCCTGAAGGCAACGGAAAAGGTTCTGCAAGGAGCGTATCAAAGCTCAACTTGTATCAAGCATTAAAAGAAACAAGTACTCAATTAGTGAATTATGGTGGGCATCCAATGGCGGCGGGCTTGTCGCTTCATTCCGATAATTTTGAATCATTTCGCACTGATTTTTTATCTTATGTAGAGACTCAATTAACTCAAAAAGATTTAGAACCAACCCTATATTTAGATGGTGAAATTAAACTTGAGGATATTCACACTCGATTTATGACATTTTTAGAAAAATTATCACCATTCGGACCTCATAATATGAGACCTAAATTTGGCGCATTTCAATTAAATGTTGATGGAATACCCAAAATAATTGGAAATGGAGATCATATACGGTTTAAGGTAAAATCAGGAAATAAATCTTTTCCGGTCATCGGGTTTAATCTGGCTCATAAATATCAAGATTTAATCAATGAAAAACCAATTGACTTAGCTTTTGTTGTGGAAATTAATCGATGGCGTGGACAGGAAACAATTCAATTAAATGCCAGAGATATTAGGTCATCGGTAGTTGCTTAGAGTTGTCGTAAATTTATTGCATTATTAATTCTATATTGAATTCAAATAACAGGAATACACACTTATGGACAGTTTATTTTTCAGCGATGAACATATAATGATACAAAAAATGGTTCGGGAATTTGCCGAATCAGAAGTAGCACCCATCGCATTTGAGTTAGATAAAAATGAAACATTCCCAAAGGATATTGTATCTAAAATGGGTGAATTAGGAATGATGGGCATTGTTATTCCTGAAAAATACGGCGGCGCTGGTTTAGATATGGTAGCTTTTGTAACAGCTATTATTGAGTTAGCTAGAGTAGACGCATCTGTTGCAATCACCATGACAGCTCACACATCCTTAGGATGTTTACCTCTCCTTCAACTTGGGAGTGAAGAGCAAAAAGAAACATATTTACCGAAGTTAGCAACAGGTGAAATTTTAGGTGCATTTGGGTTAACGGAACCTTTTGCCGGAAGTGATTCGGGCGCAACAAAAACAACCGCTGTTAAAGATGGTGATTCCTATATTGTCAATGGTGGAAAAGTTTTTATTACGAATGCAGGTGAAGCGGGCGTTTTATCTTTTACATCGCGGATTATGGATGGAGATAATTTTAAAGGGATTGGTGCATTTATTATTCCTTCAGACACTCCCGGTTTAGAAATAGCCCCGAAAGAAAAGAAAATGGGATGGAAAGCCAGTGATACAAGGCAACTCTTTTTCAGAGATATGGTGATTCCTGCATCTGCTATGATGGGAACACCCGCTGACGGGTTTAAGGCATTCCTAAAGACATTAACTTCGGGTAGGATAGCCATAGGTGCGTTGTCCGTTGGTACGGCGTTAGGTGCCTATGAAAAAGCATTACAATATTCTTCCGAACGAGAAGCTTTTGGAAAGCCGATTCATAAATTTCAATCTGTCTCCTTTAAAATTGCAGATATGGCAACTGAAATCGAAGCTGCGAAATTATTAGTTTATCATGCTGCTTGGATGAAAGACCAAGGAATGCCTGTTGCAAAAGAGGCTGCAATGGCAAAATTATTTGCAAGTGAAGTTGCAATGAAAACAACTACGGAGGCTATTCAAGTGCATGGTGGATATGGGTATGTTAAAGAATTTGATGTAGAACGCTTTTTTCGAGATGCGAAAGTTTTAGAAATAGGCGAAGGGACGAGTGAAATTCAACGGTTAATTATTTTTCGTGAACTCTTAAATGAAATTTCCACAATATGATTAAAAAGGGGATTAATAAAAATTCGTTTTATGGATTTTTGGGCCCATTAATAAAATATTGGCCTCAAGTACTTATTATTACGAGTTTAGTACTCCTAATAGCTTATTTATTCCCAGGTGGAAAATCATTAAAGTATACATACCAGCTTAATGATATTGCACGAGATGCTATCATTGCACCATCTACATTCCCAGTATTGAAAACTGAAAAGACATTAAAAAACGATTTAGATGAAAAATTGAAATCGATTGATTTTATTTTTTTTAGAGATGAATCAATTATTAAAGTCCAGACAAGTGCATTAAACGAATTTTTTCTCACGCTGAATGAAATTCGTCATGCAAGAAAGCGATTTGAAGAATCTAAACGCTTAGTTTATGAAAGACGATACCAGAAACAATACGAAAAAGCACGTTCGGATTTTGTGGCTGATAGCGCCAATCTTGAGATTTTAAAGAAGGAGTTTTTCAAAATATATCCGTTTGCAAGCGGGAAAGAAACTTGGACGAAATTTCTGTTATTTGAAGATCCAAAAATTGAAAAGAAATATTTAACCACACATAAAGATCAACTAATTCAAGTTTGTAAAAATAGGTGGGCGGAAGGCATTTATGATATTTCTAATTCTGAAATTCTCAGTTCAGATGTAACTATTATTCAAGGGGCAGTACCGATCATAGCCCAACCAGACGACTATCATGATCTCCAAGGAGCCTGGACTCGCGCAAAGAAAGAAGTTATTGACCTGTATGAAGGAGAACCATTCTTTCAAAATTTGGGAAATGAAATTGTTGTTGAATTCATGAAACCAAATTTGATTTATAACAGAGAAACAACGGAATTTCGTCAAAGAGAAGCATTAAATAAAGTGCCGAGGAGCCAAGGGGTTGTTTTAGAAAATGAAATGATTGTTGATGCAAATCAACGAATAACAGTTGATATTTTACAAAAATTAAATTCCTTAGCATTGATTACTGAACAACAAGAAGATCGGAAAGGATGGACAAAAAGTTTCTTTAATTACGTTGGAAAATTCATTCTTATATCTGTTGTTGTATCATTCTTTTTCACATTTCTATTGATTTATCGTATTTCAATTTTTAATGATTGGAAAATGGTTTTGTTGATTTCATTAATCTTCGCCTTAGAATTAGCGCTTGCTAATATTATTGTTATTCAATTTTCTTGGTCGGAATACTTTATACCCATTACGGTAGCCGCCATGGCGTTAACCATATTGTTTGATGGAAGAATTGGATTTATGGCCACAACATCGATTGCATTACTTATGGGTATAATGATGGGGCATAATCTTGATTTTATTGTTGTCTCCTTATTTACATCATCGGTTGCCGTATATAATATTCGAGATTTAAGAAAGAGAAGCCAACTTTTTATTACTTTATTTGCGTTAATTGCAGGAAGTATTATTGCGGTCATTGGTCTAGGGTTTTTCAAAGCTTACACATGGCAAAATATTTTATTTGATATTGAAGTTTTGGCTATTATTAGTTTTTTAGCGCCGATTGTGACATATGGTTTAATTGGTTTATTTGAAATTGGGTTTGATTTAACAACTAACCTTACTCTCATCGAATTGTTGGATTTTGATCATCCATTATTGAAGCGTGCTCAACGAGAAACTAATGGAACATTCAATCATAGTATTGTTGTTGGGAATCTAGCGGAATCTTGTACCGCTGCTATTAATGCAAACTCATTATTGTGTCGGGTGGGAGCCTATTATCATGATATCGGGAAAATGATTAAATCAGATTATTTTATTGAAAACCAATACAGTGGCGAAAATTTGCATGATGAATTAACATCGGTCATGAGCGCCAGGATTATTCGAAATCATGTGACGGATGGATTAAGGTTGGCTGAAGAATATAAATTGCCTACAATTGTTAGTAATTTCATTCCCATGCATCATGGGACAACTCGTGTTGAATATTTTTATCGAAAAGCTGTTGAAGAAGCAGGCGGTGATGAATCCAATGTCAACGAATCTCAATTTCGATACCCAGGTCCTAAGCCTAATACAAAAGAAACTGGTATATTAATGATTTGTGAAGCGGTAGAAGCAGCAGTGAAATCATTGAAAAACCCAGATATTATGAAAATTGATGCAATGATTGATAAAATTATTAAAACTCGAATTGACGATGGACAGTTAGATGAATGTCCATTAACAATGGATGAATTGAGAAGAATAAAAGGTACGGTTGATGGCAAGACAGGAATGTTACCTGTTCTGCGCGGTATATATCATATTCGTGTTGAATATCCGGATGATCCTAAAACAGATCAGTCTTCTATAGAAAAATAATTGCCCATTGTTACATCTTCATATTGAAACAGATCCTCTTTTCACTGCTCCGAATAAGGATCAATGTTTTTCCATTCTAGAAATTATTTTTCAGGACCATAATATTCAAAACGGAGAAGTTTCAATCATTTTCGCCCAAGATGAGTTATTAGCGAACTTAAAAAAAGAATTTTTTAAAGTGGACCAATTAACGGATGTTATCGCATTCCGATTGAATGAATATTCTGAACCGAATATTGAAGGTGAATTGTATATCAGTTTACCGAGAGCAGAAGAAAATGCAAAAACATATAAGGAGCCATTCGAACGAGAAGTTGCGCGGCTCATAATTCATGGAAGTTTGCATTTATTAAATTATGACGATCAAACAGACGAAGAATCTGAGCAAATGCGTCAAATGGAAGAGACATATTTACAAAAAACACATTGGAAGGGATTATTGTCTTGAGGGTAGATAAAAAAAAAGCTGGCGAAAAATTTGAGGAATTAATTAATATTGTAGAAAAATTACGTGGGCCAGATGGGTGTCCTTGGGATAAAGAACAAACACATCGTTCTTTGCTCCCATACTTTTTAGAAGAAACATATGAAGTTATAGAAAGTGTAGACCAAGAAGATTGGGACAATTTGAAAGAAGAATTAGGTGATATTATGTTACATGTTGTTCTTCAATCTCAAATATCAACCGAAGAAAAAATATTTAGCATTGATGAGTCTCTTGATGAAGTTACGAAAAAATTAGTGAGACGTCATCCCCATGTGTTTGGCGAAAAAAATGCAGATAAACCTTTTACCGCTAAACAAAACTGGGAAGCAGTAAAACATGAAGAAAAAAACCGGGAATCTCGTTTGGATGGAGTACCAGTCATTTTACCAGCATTAACGCGAGCTCAACGTTTACAGGAAAAAGCAAGTTATACAGGATTTGATTGGGACAAAGTAGAGCAAGTATGGGATAAAGTTCATGAAGAAATATTAGAATTAAGAGATGCTCATTCTATCGGGACTCAAGATCATATAGAAGAAGAAATTGGTGATGTATTATTTGCTATTGTGAATTTAGGCCGTTTCTTAAAAATATCTTCGGAAGATGCATTACGGAAGACAAATAAAAAGTTTACCACTCGATTTAGTTATATAGAAAAAACGTTGGAATCTCAAGGGAAATCAGTAGATGACGCAACGCTTGATGAAATGGAAGCCCTTTGGAATGAAAAAAAAATAATGGATAGAAAATAAACTTAGTTCTAATTTTCATTCCGCACTAATTAATATTAAGTAAAATGCTTATGTCAAAGAATCATACCAAACAGAAATCAAATGTTTGGCGGGATCCATACTCCCACCGCAAGATGATTGTTTAATTTTAACAATTTTTATTTCGGAGTGATTTTCTAACCAAGAATTAATCTCATCCTCGAGTTTTACAGATGATTGGTCCTTTTTAAACAGTTTCTCATTAGTCAAAAAAAGCTTCACTTTCATACAATCTCCATTTTTTAATCTTTATTTCTCATTTTTTTAATAATTATATTAATAAAATCATTTTCACTCTTTTGTGAAGGTTATTATTTCGGTTCATCTTTATATACATCAAAATTAATATTATCTATTTGAATTACTTGAAAGGTAAATACTGCTATGATTTGGAAGTATATACTCATAAAAATAGAACCCAAATAACGAATTTCAAATGTATGGGCTAAAATTGTAAAAATGGCGTAAAACGTCATACCTATACTTATGAGGGCTAATTGCTTAACAATGAGCGATGTTTGTCGTCTGCGATCTTCATTAGATTGATATGGGTCTAATTTTTTACCGAACATATTCCAGGCGGCAACTCCCGAGAAAAAGAGATAAGCCC